>JAITIG010000232.1 GCA_031279575.1 Bifidobacteriaceae bacterium | reverse complement strand
ATCTTCAGTTTCAGCCCGGAGCCGGCCTTCTGCTCGGCCGCGTTGTAGACCTTCTCCAGGACGCGGGGCACGCCCAGCAGGAAGGTCGGTTTGAACGAGCCGAGGGCCGGCACCAGGTTTTTGACGTCCGGGCAGTGGCCGATGACGGTCTTCGAGGAGATCGCCACCACCTGGATAAAGCGGGCGAAGACGTGCGCCAAAGGCAGGAACAGCAGCGTGCGGCAGCCTTCCTCGGCGATCACCGGGCGGACCGAGAGCTCGGTGCGGTCGAAGACGGTGTTGTCTGTCAGGCGCACAAAGTGCCCGTGGGTGAGCTCGGTGCCCTTGGGCCGGCCGGTGGTGCCGGAGGTGTAGATGATGGTGGCCAGGTCCTTGCCCTGGGGGGCTTGGCGGCGGGCCTCGACGGTGGAGTCTTTGATCCGCCCGCCCAGCTCTTTGAGCGCGCCGATGGCGTCGCGGCTGAGCTGCCAAACCTGCTTCAGCCCCGCCAGCTCGCCGCGCACGGCCTCTAGCACCAGGCCGTGGGCCTCGGTCTCGGCGAAGGCGCCGCTGACCTCCGCGTCGGAGCAGATCCAGCGGACCTGCTCCATCGAGGAGGTCTCATAGATCGGCACCGAGACGGCGCCGGCCGTCCAGATGGCGTAGTCCAGCACGGCCCACTCGTAGGAGGTGCGGGACATGATGGCGAGTTTGTCGCCCAGCTGGACGCCGAGGGCGATCAGCCCTTTGGCGACCGCGGTGACGTCTTGGTCGAATTGGGCGGCGGAGACCGGGTACCAGGCGCCATCGGCGCTTTGGCGCTCGATCACAGTTTGGGCGCTGTCTTCGGCTAAGCGGCGTTTGAACAGGGAGGTGATGTTCCAGGCCGGGTCCACATCGACGGTGCCTGGGATGGAGATAGTCTGCACGGCGGTCAGTCTACAGCGAACCTACGCCGCCGTAGGTGCGTTCTTGGGTCCCGCCTGCCAGGATTGTGGGATGGCCACCTACCGGGACGCGGGAATTGTGCTGCGCACCCGCAAACTGGGCGAGGCCGACCGCATTGTCACGCTTTTGACCCGCGAGCACGGCAAGGTGCGGGCGGTGGCCAAGGCGGTGCGGCGGACGAGGTCGAAGTTCGGCGCCAGGTTGGAGCCGTTCGCCCACGTCGACTTGCAGTTCTACGAGGGCCGCAACTTGGATGTGGTGACCCAGGCGGAGACCTTGGCCGCCTACGGCCGGCCGATCGCGGCCGACTACCGCCGCTACACCGCGGCCAGCGCCCTGGTGGAGGCGGCCGACAAGTTCTCGCCCGTCGAGCGCCACCCGGCCCGGGCCTTGTTCCGGCTCACCTTGGGGGCGGTGGCGGCGGTGGCGCGGGGCGCGCGCCGGCCGGGGGCGGTGCTGGACTCCTACCTGCTGCGCGGCCTGGCCCTGGCCGGCTACGCCCCCGCCTTGGGCGATTGCGCCGTTTGCGGGCTGCCCGGCCCGCACCGGGCCTTCGCCGCCTCAGCGGGCGGCATGGTTTGCGCTGCCTGCCGCCCGCCTGGGGCGGCCGCCCCGGCCCCGGCCGCGGTGGCTTTGCTGGGCGCGCTGCTGGAGGGCGATTGGGCGGCGGTGGCGGCGGCCCCCGCGCCGGCCGGAGAGGAGGCGGCCGGCCTGGTGGGCGCGTTCGCCCAGTACCACATGGAGCGGGCCATCAAAGCCCTCCGCCTGGTCGAGCGTTGAGCCCGCCCGCCCGGCGGCGCCGGCGCGCCGCCTGCCCACAGCCTTTGGTCCCAAGCCAAAATGTGGGGCTCATCACCGGGTTCAATGCGGCATGCGGGCCTAAAGGCCCATAAGATGGAAACCATTTGGCGCAGACCCGGCCAAGGCTGGGCCCCACCCAGGGCGCCGACGGGCGGTATAAATGACAGATGGCGCGGCCACGCGCCACCGAGGCTAGGAGCAGACATGGGCCGGATCAGCAGCCAGGCTTTCCGCCACCGGGTGATGGACGCGGCCGCGGCCGCCGCCCTGATCGAAGACGGGATGAATGTCGCCTTCTCGGGCTTTACCGGGTCCGGCTACCCCAAGGCGGTGCCGTTGGCGCTGGCCGAGCGGGCCAAGGCGGCCCACGCCGAGGGCCGGCCGTTCCAAATCGGCGTTTTCACCGGCGCCTCGACCGCCCCCGAACTGGACGGCGCCCTGGCCGAGGCGGACGCCATCGGCTTTCGCATGCCGTACCAATCGGACCCGGCGCTGCGCCAGAAGATCAACCAGGGCGCCACCGACTACTGCGACATCCACCTGGGGCTGTCGGGGCCGTTGACGGCGGCGGGGTTCCTGGGGCGGCTCGATGTGGCGGTGATCGAGGTCACCGCCGTGAGCGCGGCGGGCGACCTGGTGCCCTCCTCCTCGCTGGGCAACAACCTGCTTTGGATCGAGACGGCCGAGAAGGTGATCCTGGAGGTCAACCGCTGGCAGTCGCCGGACCTGGAGGGCATGCACGATGTCTACTACCAGCCCGCCTTGCCGCCCCACCGCCGGCCCATCCCCATCACCGCCCCGGGGGAGCGGATCGGGCAGGCCACCTTGAGGATCGACCCGGCCAAGGTGGCCGCGGTGGTCGAGACAGACGCCCCGGACCGCAACACCCCGTTCAAGCCGCCGGACGAGCAGTCCAAGCTGATCGCCGGCCACCTGCTCGACTTCCTCGGCCACGAGGTCAAGCTGGGCCGCCTGCCCAAGAACCTGCTGCCGCTCCAGTCCGGTGTCGGCAACATCGCCAACGCCGTCCTGGCCGGACTGCTGGACGGCCCGTTCGACCAGATCACCTCCTACACCGAGGTGATCCAGGACGGCATGGTGGACCTGCTGGACTCGGGCAAGATGGCGGTCGCCTCGGCCACGGCCTTCTCGCTCAGCCCCGCCTACGCCGACAAGCTGAACGATGCCGCCGCCCGCTACGCCCGGCAGATCGTTTTGCGCCCGCAGGATGTGTCCAACAACCCGGAGGTGATCCGCCGGCTCGGCGTCATCGCCTGCAACGGCCTGATCGAGGCGGACATCTACGGCAACGTCAACTCCACCCACATCATGGGCTCGCGGATGCAGAACGGCTTGGGCGGCTCCGGGGACTTCACCCGCCACGCCTTCATCTCGACTTTTGTCACGCCGTCGGTGGCCAAGGGCGGCGAGATCTCCTGCCTTGTGCCGATGGTCTCGCATGTGGACCACACCGAGCACGATGTCCAGGTGGTCATCACCGAGCAGGGTTTGGCCGATTTGCGCGGCCTGGCCCCGCGCCGGCGCGCCCGCCACATCATCGACCGCTGCGCCCACCCGGATTTCAAGCCCATGCTGGAGGAGTACTTCGAGCGCGCCCAGCGGGTGGCCAACTCCCAGCACACGCCGCATGATCTGTCCCAGGCCCTGAGCTGGCACGCCCGCTACCTCCAGACCGGCTCGATGAAAGCCTGACCGCCCCGCCGCCCGATGCCGTCCGCCTCGCTGTGGGGGGCCAAGGCGCGCTCGCCCGCCGCGCCATTGAGGCCGCCGCCGGCCGGCGCGGCGCCTGGAGGGGAAGGCTGGGTCCGCGCCCTGGGCGCGGGGGCGGGGGACGGCATCGGGCAGCGGGAGGTTGGGTCCACGGCTTGGACGCGGCGGCGGGGCGGCCCCGCCGGGCGACCGGGGGAACCTAGCCTGGGGGCATGACGAGCTACCAGCCTAGAGACCCAGCCGCCGACCGCCTGCTCAGCCCGGGCAACGCCGCCCTGGTCATCATCGACTACCAGCAAACCCAGATCGACTCGCTGCAATCGGCGCCGAAGGAGCTGATCATGGGCAAGGTGGTGGCCTTGGCGCACGTCGGGCTGATCTTCCGCCTGCCGATTGTGCTGAGCACGGTCAACGTCCAAGACGGGCGCAACCCGGACACCATCCCGCGGCTGAAATCGGTCCTCAAAGGCGTCCCCAGCTACGACCGCACCGCCATCAACGCCTGGGAGGACCGCGACTTCGTCGAGGCGGTCAAAGCCACCGGGCGCTCCAAGCTGATCCTGGCGGCGCTGTGGACCGAGGCCTGCCTGACCTTCCCGTCGATCGACGCCATGGCGGAGGGCTTCGAGGTCTACCCGGTGGTCGATGCCGTGGGCGGCACCTCCCGGGCGGCCCACCGGGCGGCCTTGCGGCGCATCGAGCAGGCCGGCGCGCGCCCGACCTCCATCACCCAGTTGCTGTGCGAGCTGCAGCGCGACTGGAACCGGGGGGCGACTTTGCAGGGCTTCTTGTCCGAGTTGTTCGCCACCGGGGCTTTCCCGCAATACTGAGGCGCCCTGGCGGCCGCCTTGGCGGCTGCGGCGGCCCGACTGGCTAAGGTGAAGGCATGACAATTCCGAACTTCGTCTTGAACTCCGGCCACTCCATCCCGGCGCTTGGCCTGGGCACCTACAAGATGCCGCCCCAGATCACCGCCGGCATGGTGGAGCAGGCTCTGCGTTTGGGCTACCGCCACATCGACACGGCCTCCTTGTACGCCAACGAGGCCGAGGTGGGCCAGGGCCTGCGGCGCTCCGAGGTGCCGCGCGAGGAGGTCTTCGTCACCACCAAGCTGTGGAACGACGCCCACCGCCGCGACGACGCGCTGCGGGCCTTCGACACCTCGCTGGCGCGCCTCGGCCTGGACTACGTCGACCTCTACCTGATCCACTGGCCCGCGCCCGCGGGCGGTTTGATGGTCCAGGCCTGGCAGGCGCTGATCGAGATCGCCAACTCGGGGCGGGCCTTGTCCATCGGCGTGTCCAACTTCCGGGCCGAGGATTTGGCGGCCGTCATCGACGCCACCGGTTTGACGCCCGCCGTCAACCAAATCGAACTGCACCCCTTGTTCCAGCAGCGGGACCTGCGCGCCTTGCACGCCGAGCTCGACATCACCACCGAGGCCTGGAGCCCGCTGGGGCGCGGCGCCGACTTGGGCGAGCCCACCGTGCGGGCGGTGGCCCGCGAGGTGGGGCGCTCGCCGGCCCAGGTTGTGATCCGCTGGCTGCTCCAGCTAGACGTGGTGGTGTTCCCCAAGACCGCCCGCCCCGAGCGCTTGGCGGAAAACCTGGCGGTGGACGACTTCGAGTTGGACCCGGGCCAAATGGAGCGCCTGGGCGCCATCAAAGGGACCGGCCGGGTCGGCTCCGACCCAGGCGAGGTGGCTTAGCCTGTCCGCTCCCTGGACAGTTCGTCCCATCTGGTGAGATTGACTGTAAGCTGCCCGCGTTGGAGGTCCTGCCAGCGGGATCGCCGCAGGCGGTGGCGGCGCCTCGCGCCGGCGGCGTTGCGCCCGGCAGCCCTCCGCGGCCGGCGCGGCGCCCCGTCCGCCGGTCTCGCGCAGTTTGAGAGGTGCCTGATACTCGTGAAAAACCGTTCTCGTTTGACAACTGCGGCGGCCGCGGCCGCCATCGCCGCGCTCGGCTTGGCCGGCTGCGGCGACACCGCTGGGACCGAAACCCCCGCCGATGGCGGCCAGACCTACCAGATCGCCATCACCCAATTCCTGGCCCACCCCTCGCTGGACGCCATCACGCAGGGTTTCAAAGACGCCCTGGCGGACAAAGGCCTCAAAGCCGAATACACCTACGACGACGCCCAAGGCGACCAGGCCAACACCGCCACCATCGCGGGCAAATACGCCGCCGACTCCGACCTCGACCTGATCATGGCGGTGGCCACCCCCTCGGCCCAGGCCGTGGTCAACCAGGAGCGCGACCGCCCGGTGCTGTTCGCCGGGGTGACCGAGCCGGTCGAGGCCGGCCTGGTGCCCAGCTGGGAGGCCTCCGGCACCAATGTGACCGGCACATCGGACTTGAACCCGGAGGGCAAGCCGGCCGCCTTGATCGAGGAGATCATGGGCCAAGGCAAGGTCAAGACCATCGGCTTCCCCTACTCGCTGGGCGAGAAGAACTCGGAAGTCCAGCTTGAGGCGCTGCGGGTGGAGGCCGAGGCGCTGGGCATGGCGGTCAAGGAGTCCGGCATCGCGTCATCGTCCGAGTTGGCCACCGGCGTGCAGGTTCTGGCCGACGTCGATGTCATCTTCGTGGGCACCGACAACGCGGTTGTCACCGGGATCGAGCAGGTGGTGGCCTTCGGGCAGGAAAACCAGATCCCGGTCTTCGTGGCGGACGCGGCCTCGGTCGAGCGCGGGGCCGTGGCGACGCGCGGCATCGACTACTACCAGCTGGGCCGGCGCACCGGCGAGATGGCCTACCAGATCCTGGTCGAGGGCACCCCGCCGGGCGAGATCCCGACGCTGCAGGTGGTCGACACCGAGGTGGTGGCCAACCCCGAGGCGGCCGAGCGGTTTGGGCTGACCATCCCGGAGGCGATTGCGCAAAACGCCACCATCGTCGCCACCACCTCCGAGTCGTCTTAACCGAGCTGCCGGGGTCTGCCGGGCAAGGCCGGGCGGGCCCCGGGCCGGCGATCCGGCAGCGAGGAGGTTGAAGTTGATATCGGCCATCGATCAAGGCCTGATCTACGCCCTGCTGGCGCTGGGCGTGTTCTTGACCTACCGCATTTTGAACTTCGCCGACCTGACCGTGGACGGCTCGTTCGCCTCCGGCGGCGGCGCCGCGGCGATCTTGATCTTCAACGGCCTCAACCCCTACCTGGCCACCGCCGCCGGCTTCGCCGCCGGCGCCGCGGCCGGGCTGGTGACCGGCCTGCTGCACACCAAGTTGAAAATCGACGCGCTGCTGGCCTCGATCCTGACCATGATCGCGCTCTACTCGGTCAACCTGCGGATCATGGCCGGCCCGAATGTGGGCCTCAACCTCAAAGGCGGCCAAACCATCCAAACCGTCTTCACGCCGCTGCGCGAGGCCGGCCTGCTCAGCTCCTGGGAGACGCTGGCGATCTTGGCCGGGGTGGCGCTGGCCTTCGCCGGCGGCATCGTCTGGTTCTTGTCCACCAACTTCGGCCTCGCCGTCCAGGCCACCGGCGACAACCCGAACATGGCCCTGGCCTGCGGCATCTCCACCGACTGGGCCAAGCTGGCGACCTTGATGCTGGCCAACGGGCTAGTTGGGCTGTCAGGCGCCTTGTACGCCCAGTTCCAGGGCTTCGCCGACGTCCAGATGGGCATCGGGCTGATCCTGGTGGGGTTGGCCTCGGTGATTGTGGGCAACGCCATCCTGGGCACCCGGTACATGGCGCTGGCGGCGCTTGGGGTGGTGGTCGGCTCGATTGTCTACCGGCTGGTGCTGTTCTTCGCCATCGACTGGGACCTGGCCGAGGCCGGGGATATGAAGCTGATCTCGGCTGTCATGGTGGTGATCGCCCTGGTGTTCTCCCAGAACCCGAAACTGCGCGGGGCTCTGAGCCAGTTGTCGCCGTTGAGATTGCGATGGTTGGTCCTGGCGGCGCTCCCGCGCGGCTCCAAGCTTGGCCGGCTGTGGCCGCTGAGGTCGCGGCGTTTGGTCCTCGCGGCGCTCCCGCGCGGCTCCAAGCTGGGGCGGCTGTGGCCGTTCAGGTGGCAGGCGGCGCCAGAGCCGCCGACGGATCCCGCCTTGGCCGCCGCGCCGGGCGAAAGCCCGACGCCGTCCGACCCAGCCGATTCTTTCCCGCCCGCCCAGGAGGTGACCGGTGCTTGAGCTGACCGATGTCTCCAAGGCATTCTTCCTGGGCAGCGCGAATGAGCGCCGCGCGCTCAGGCGCGTCTCGCTCAAACTGGAAGAGGGCGACTTCGCCACCATCATCGGGTCGAACGGCGCCGGGAAATCGACCCTGCTGAACGTCATCGCGGGCGCGTTGGCGCCGGACAGCGGCAGCGTGGCGGTGGGCGGGCGCGATGTCACCAAGCTGCCCGCCTACAAGCGGGCCGCCCTGCTGGCGCGGGTTTTCCAAGACCCGCAGGCGGGCACCTCGCCCCACCTGACGATCGAGCAGAACATGGCCCTCGCTTTGACCCGGGGGCGCCGGCGGGGCCTGGGCCGGGGCGTGGGGGCCAAACGCCGAGCCCAGTTCGCCGACGAGCTGGCGGTTTTGGGCCTGGGTTTGGAGCGGCGCCTGCGCACCCGGGTGGGCATGCTGTCCGGCGGGCAGCGCCAGGCGTTGTCGCTGCTGATGGCGTCTTTCACCCGCCCCAAGATCATCCTGCTGGACGAGCACACCGCCGCCTTGGACCCATCCCGGGCGGAGCTGGTGACCGAGTTGACCCAGAAGGTGGTGGCGGAGCACAACCTGACCGCTTTGATGGTGACGCACAACATGGCCCAAGCCCTCAGGGTGGGCAACCGCCTGCTGATGATGCACGAGGGCGAGATCATCTTGTCCTTGGGCGCGGCCCAAAAGCGGCGCACCACGGTGGCGGACCTGATGGACCGGTTCGCGGCCGTCAAAGGCCAACTGGCGGACCGCAGCCTCCTAAACTAGTCGGATGCTGCACCAACCGACCGTGGCGGACGCCGTCCGCGCTTTGGACGCCTTCTACCCGCCCGCCTTGAAGGAGGACTGGGACCAGATCGGCCTGGTTTGCGGCGACCCGGCGGCGCCTGTGGCCAAGGCCGCCTTCGCGGTCGACCCGACCTTGGAGGCGGTGGGGCAGGCCATCGAGTGGGGCGCGGACCTGATGGTGGTCCACCACCCGCTGCTGCTGCGGCCGGTCAGCTCGGTGGCGGCGACCACTTTCAAGGGCGCCATCGTGCACCGGCTGATCCGGGCCGGGTGCGCCCTTTACACCGCCCACACCAACGCCGACGCGGCCGCGGGCGGCGTGGCGGACGCCCTGGCGGCCAGCCTTGGCCTGAGCCAGGTGGTCCCCTTGGCGCCCAAGGGGGCCGACGGGGCGGTCGGCATCGGGCGGGTGGGGCGGCTGCCGGCGCCGCTGAGGCTGGGCGAGCTGGCCCAGCGCCTGGCGGACGGGCTGCCGCCCAACCGCCACGGCGTGCGCATCGCCGGCCACCCGTCCCAGCTGGTGGAGCGGGTCGCGCTGGTGGGCGGGGCGGGCGACTCGCTGTTCGATGCCGTGCGGGCGGCCGGGGTGGACGTCTACATCACCGCCGACTTGCGCCACCACCCGGCGCTGGAGGCGCGCCAGGCGGCCGAGTTCGACGGCGCCGGCCGGCCCTACCTGCTGGACGTGTCGCACGCCGCCTCCGAGTGGGGTTGGCTGCAAAGCGCCGCCGAGCGCCTGGCGGACGCCTTGGCAGGGACGGGCGCTAGGCTTCAGACCTGGGTGATTGAAGAGGTGGCCGACCCATGGACGGCCCGGGTGGAAAGGACGGACGGGTGAAGGCGCCGGCTCAGGACCAAACCAGGCTGCTTCAGGTCCAAGCGCGCGACACGGCGCTGCACCAGTTGGCGCACAAACGCGCCCGCCTGCCGCAACTGGCCGGACTGCGGGCGGTGGCGGCGAAGCAGGCGGCCGCCAGCGAAGAGCTCGAGGTGGCGCGCGTCGAGGCGCGCGACGAGCAGCGCGAGCTGACGCGGTTGGAAGACGACATCGCCAAAGTGGAGGCCCGGGCGGTGCGCGACAAGGCGCGGCTGGACTCGGGGGGCGGGCTGTCGCGCGAGTTGCAGGCCTTGCAGCAAGATCTGGAAATCCTGGCGCGGCGCCGCGCCCGCCTGGAGGACGAGGCTTTGGAGGCGATGGAGCGGGTCGAGTCGGGGCGATCCGGCATCGCGTCTTTGGAGGCCAGCCTGGCGGCGCTGGACGCCGAGGCGGCCGGGCTTGAGGCCGAGTTGGCGGCCGCCACCGCCGAACTCGACCGGGCGGCCGCGGCCGAGGCGGTCCAGCGGGCCGCCGCCGCCGAGGGCTTGGACGCCGGGCTGGTCAAACTCTACGAGCGGCTGCGCCAACGCCTCGGCGGGGTGGGCGCGGCGGCGCTGAGCCAGGGGCGGTGCGGCGGCTGCGGCTTCCAACTCAGCGCCTCGGAGTTGGCCGCGATCAAGAGCCTGGGCGCGGACGAGGTGGCGCGCTGCGAGGAGTGTACGCGCATCTTGGTGCGGGGCGAGGATTCGGGCCTGTGAAGCTGATTGTCGAGGCGGACGGCGGCTCGCGCGGCAACCCCGGCTTGGCGGCCTACGGGGCGGTGGTGCGCGAGGCCGGCTCCGGCCGCGTTTTGGCTGAGCGGGCCGCCTACCTGGGGGAGGCGGTGACCAACAATGTGGCCGAGTACTCCGGGTTGATCGCCGGGCTGGAGGCGGCGGCGGCGGTCGATCCGGCCGCGCCGCTTGAGGTCCGGATGGACTCCAAGCTGGTGGTGCAGCAGATGTCCGGGGTGTGGAAAATCAAAAACGAGGCGCTGGCCAAGCTGGCGGACCAGGCGCGCGCCGCCGCGGCCGGCCGCCCGGTGGCGTTCAAGTGGGTGCCCAGGGCGCGCAACCAGGCGGCCGACGCCTTGGCCAATGAGGCTATGGACAGCCGCGGCGCGGTGGCGCGCGGCGCGGGCGGCGCGGGCGGCGCGGCGCCTGGGGCCGGGGCGCGAGATGAGACGGCATCGTCCATGTCCGATGCCGTCCGGGCGGCCCAGGCGGCCGCTTCGGGCGCCCAGCGCCACCCGGGGGCGACGGCGCCCGCCACCACGCTGATCCTGGTGCGGCACGGCATGTCGGTTGACACCGGGCGGGATGTGTTTGGCGGCGCGGTGGTGCCGGGGCCCGGCCTTTCGGCCGAGGGCCGGCTGCAGGCGGCGGCGGCCTTGGAGCTGGGGCGGATGCTGGCGGCGCCGTGGTTCGCCTTGGCCGCGCCAACCGCCTTGCTGGCCTCGCCGACGGCCCGGACCCGGCAGACCGCGGAGCCGTTCGCGCGGGAGTTCGGCCTGGCGGCGCGGGTCGAGGCGGGCTTCGTGGAGCAGGATTTCGGCCTGTGGGACGGCCTGACCAAGGCCGAGGTGGACGCCAGTTGGCCGGGCGGGGTCGAGGCTTGGGCCCAGGACGCGGCCTACACCCCGGCGGGCGGCGAGTCGCGCCAGGCGCTGGGGGCCCGGGTCAAGGCGGCCCTGGGGCGCCTGGTGGGGGAGCGGCGGGGGCAGACCACGCTGGTGGTGTCGCACGCCATGGCGATCCGGGCCGCCATCGGGGCCGCGCTGGGGGCGCCGCCGGCCGCCTGGTTCGGCTTCAGGGTGGCGCCCGCCTCGCTCAACATCCTGCGCTTGTGGGATCTGGGGCGCACCGAGGTGGTGTGCACCAACCGCGTCGTCGCGCCCTGACGGCGCCCGCGCCCCCGGCGCGCCGCGGGCTGGGGCGGGCCGGGCCCGGGCGGTGGCGAGCCGGGCCGCAGGCCGGGGGCGGCGCGCGCGGCCCAGCGCCGCCCAGGCGGTAAACTGGTCGGCGGATGAGTCGGCCGGACGGCCGCGTCGGGCGCCTTTCGGGGTGGCCCGCCGAGGAAAGTCCGGGCTCCGCAGAGCAGGGTGGTGGGCAACACCCACCCGGGGCGACCCGCGGGACAGTGCCACAGAGAACAGACCGCCGCCGCCCAGCCTTTGGGGCGGGGAGGCGGCAAGGGTGAAACGGCGGTGTAAGAGACCACCAGCGCCCAGGGCGACCTGGGCGGCTAGGCAAACCCCACCCGGAGCAAGGCCAGACAGGCGGCGTTGAAGGGCTGCTCGCCCGAGCCGCCGGGTAGGCCGCTTGAGGCCCGCGGCAACGCGGGCCCTAGATGGATGGCCGTCTTGAATGACAGAACCCGGCTTACAGGCCGGCTCATCCGCCCGCCCCGGCCGGGCGGCATCGCCCAACTGGCCGGCCGGAGAGGCTAACGCAGGCGGAAGATGGCGAAGGCCTGGCTTTCGCCAGCCAGTTCAACCAAGCCGCTGTCGAGGTAGCGTTGCGCCTGGTCCTGGGTTGTGACCAAGTACTCGGCGCCGAACTCGCCGGCGGCGGCGGCTAGATCCGCCACCGGCCGCGCCTCGTAAGGGCGGCCAGTGGCCTGGTAGCCCTGGCCGACGCGTTCGACAACGTCCAGGCGCTCCAAGCGCTCCAGCCACTGCGCCATGGCGGCAGAGTCGATTGGAATATTCTTGACCGAGGCCGCCAGCGCGCGCTGGCCAAACACGTGCAGCGCGGTGTAGGCCTGGTTGTCCGGGTCGGCCAGAAAGGCGGCCTCCTTGGGCACCGCGCTGGCCAGGGCGGCCGCGTCGGCCGCCGTCACCGGCGGCGGGCTGGCGAACTCGGACCATTGCTGCAGCCGCAGTTGGCCCCCCGACCACGTCAGGACCGAGGTGGCCGCGCTGGCCAGGGCGCACAATGCCAGGCCGGCGGCGCTGGCGGCGCGCCAGGCGCGGGCCCGCCGGCCGGCCGGCAGCCGGCCAGACAGCGCGGCGGCGATGGCCAGGCAGGTGGCGGCCAACGCCATCATCAGACCAGTCGAGGGGCTGACCCCAAGGGCGGCGGCCTCGAAAGCGACGGCGCCGGCCGGGATGGCCAGGGCCCGGCCCGCCTGGCCCCGCTCCAAGGCTTTGGCCAGGGCCGCCGCCAGCAAAATGAAAACCCACAGCCGGAACAAGGCGAAGTACCGCTCGGGGTACGCCTTGGCCACCAGACCTAGGGGCGCCACCTCGACAAAAACATAGTTGGCCAAGACCACCCCAGCGCCGATGCCCCCCAGGGCCAGGCTGGGCACACCCCAGCCGCGCCACACCGCCGGCCGCTCGCCCCGCCGCGCCGCCAGCCAGAGGGCGCCCGCGGCCAGGACGGCGAACAGCGCGAACCAGCAGATCTTGGACCAAGCCCAAGCCGAGGGCACCAGATGCCAGGGGTGGCGCAGGATGGCGTAGACGGCCACGAAGTCGCGGTCGCTGAAGGCGGCCTTGGAGCTGGTCAGCCAGAAGGCGGCTTGCACCAGGCCGAGCGCGGCTGCCAGGGGCGCCAGGCTGGCGGCCGCGCGCCAGCGCGGCGGGCGCGGGCCGGTGGGCCCGGCCTGGTCCGGCCTGGGCCTAAAAGCCAGCAGCGCCGCCAAGACAACACCGGTGTACAAACCGACCTGGGGGTGGAACAACCCGCAGGCCGCCGCCACCCATCCCGCCGGCCACCAGCGCCAGCGCAAGGCGAAGGCCAGCGCCCACACCGCCAGCGCCATGGCCAGCGACTGGTTGTGCCAGCTATTGATCCAGACCCGGTTGGCGCCAATGGCCTCGCCGATGGTCAAATATGCCACCATCAGGGCCAAGGCCGCCGCCACGGGCAGGCTCTGGGACCGCGACAAGCTGGCCGCCAAGGCCACCAGCCCTCCCGCCAGCACCGCGGCGCACACCAAGTAGATCGCCAGGGCGGCGCCCAGCATGCTCAAGCCCAGCTTCATCAAGCCGATTAGCAGCAGGTCGTTGAGGAACTGCGGTGTGATGGCGTCGGCCGAGCTGGCCGCGAACAGGTCGCCGGGGAACAGGCTTGGGTCGGCCCGCCTCAGCGCCGCTGAAACGTATGTCACCATGTCGACGTTGTAGGGGGCGATCTGCGCCGACAAGATGATCCCGAACGCGACTGCCCAATTCCCCAGCGGCCGGGCCGCCGCCGCCGCCAGCCGCCTCATCCGGCCGCTTGGCCGGCCCCGGCCGGCGCGGCCGATTGGGCGGCGGCGGCCGTTTGGGCGGCATCGGCGGCAGCGGCGGCTTGGGCGGCTTGGGCGGTATCGGCGGCAGCGGCGGCAGCGGCGGCTTGGGCGGCCTGGGCGGCAGC
>JAITIG010000219.1 GCA_031279575.1 Bifidobacteriaceae bacterium | reverse complement strand
TCTACCCGGTCTTGGGCAGCTATGACAGCGCGGGCAACCTGCTGGCGGTCCACATCGACCTGCTGGTCGAGGAAGAGGAGGATGCCGCCGAAGACGCCGCCACCGGGCCGGCCAAGCTGAGTTTCTGGCGCCGCTGGTTCTTCCCGCCGCGCCAGGACTGAGCCCGGCCTAGCCCGGTTCAGCCTGGTTGGCGCCCCGCGTTTCAACCGATTGGCTGCGGCGGCGAACTGCGCCGGCCGCGCGACCCCCGAACTGCGCCGGCCGCCCCCCAGCCGCCGACGCCAAAGCCGCCTACAAACCCGAACAACCCCTCTGACCAGCCAAACTCGAAGGAAAACCCATACACCACTTCACGGGACTTGACCAAGCGGCTGACCGCCCCCATCGCCGCGAGCGCGACCGCCGGGCCCCAGCGCGGGCAAAACGGCAATCAGACTGTGATCTGGTGGCGCCCCAAGACCGTCGCGCGCCGCCCCGGTGGGCGTCGCGACTGGCCAGGCGCCTTCTTTTAGTAGCGGGGGGAGGATTTGAACCTCCGACCTCCGGGTTATGAGCCCGGCGAGCTACCGAACTGCTCCACCCCGCGTTGCTCAGCCCCGACAGTCTAGGTGAAAACCCCCACCGAGGCAAAACGGCGGCGGGGAGGAAGGTCCACGGCGGGCTGCGACAATGGTCCGATGGCGCGCAAAGGCAACCGGCTGGTGACGGCAGACGAGGTGGTCCTGGCCAGCTTCCGCCCCACCAAGTTCCGCGAGGGCTACGACCCGGTCGAAGTCGACGACCTGCTGGACACCGTGGCCTTCACGCTGCGGGCCTACGAGGACGCCCTGGTCCAACTCCAAGACCAAGCCGCCCGCGACCGCCAGCGCATCGCCCAACTCGAAAGCCTGGTGTGGGCGCCGCGCCCCGCCCGGCCCGCCGCCCGGGGCGCTACGTGGAACCCGCCTGCCGCGCCTCGGCCAACTGGTTGAGCGCCGTCTCAAGGTCCTTCTGGGCCTTGGCGTAGGCCTCCCAATCGGCTGCCTTCATGGCCGCCTCGGCCGCCGCCTGAGCCTTCAAAGCATCGTCGATGGCGGCGTCGAGGCCGCCCGGGGCGCCCTGGGTGGCGGACGGGCTGGGCGAGGCGCTGGCGGGCGGGCTGGGCGAGGCCGTCTGCCCGCCGGCCTCGCCCCCCTCGCCGCCGGTCTGCTCTCCCTCCGGGTCGATGGCAGGCTCCTTCTCCACCCCGGTGTCCCCGGCGGCCGCGCCGGCATCGCCCCCGAAGACCGCGTCCAAGGCGGCGGACAAAGTGTCCGCCACGCGCACATCCTCGCCGAACCCGACCACCACCTTTTGCAGCGACGGGAACTGGGTGCCGCTTGAGGCCTGGACGTAAAGCGGCTGGACGTAAAGCAGGCCCCCGCCCACCGGCAGGGTCAACAGATTGCCCTTGATCAACTCGGTGCCCTGGTCTTGCAGCAGGCGGATCTCGGTCTTGACCGTCGAATCGGACACAAAGCGGTTTTGCACCTGGCCGGGGCCGTCCACCGAGGTCTCCTGCGGCAGGCGCAGCAGGCGTATCTTGCCGTAGTCGGCCGCCACCTGCCCGGCCTGGTTGCCGGTCTCAGAGTTGACAGCCAAGAAGCCCTTCAAAACCGGGCGCTCGTCATCGTCCAAAATGAAAGTCGAGGACAGCGAGAAGGTGGCCTCCTCCTGGGTCGGCATCTTCATGGTCAGGTAGTAGGGCGGCTGCAGCGGCGGGTTCTGGCGCTCGACCGTCGGATCGGTTGGGACGCGCCAGAAATCCGACCGGCTGTAGAACGAGTCCGCGTCCGTCACGTGGTACCTGGCCAGCACCGCGCGCTGGATCTTGAACAAGGTCTCCGGGTAGCGCAGGTGGCTCATCAAGTCGCCGCTGATCTCGGAGATCGGCGTCAAGTTGTTGCCGTAGACGCTGGCCCAAGCCTTCAACACCGGGTCCTCGGTGTCCCAGGCGTACAAGGTGACCGAGCCGTCGTAGGCGTTGACCACCGCTTTGACCGAGTTGCGCAGGTAGTTGACGGATTGCGCCGTCAGCGAATTGATCCCGGCCACGTTGCTGAGCTGGCTGATCGAGTCGACCGCGGTGGTCGAAAGCGCCTGGTGCTGCGAGTAGGGGATGGCGTCCGATGTCGTGTAGCCGTCCACCACCCAGACGATGCCGCCGTCCACCACCGCCGGGTAGACCCGCTCATCGAGGGTCAAGTAGGGGGCGACCTTCTGAACCCGCTCATAAGGGTCGCGGTCGTAGAGGATTTGCGAGTCCGGGCGCACGTTCTCGGAGAACAAGATGTTGGTCGACCCGAAGCGCATGGCGTAGAGCACCTTGTTCAGCGCCGAACCGACCCTCGGGCCGCCATCGCCCTGGAAGGTGTTGTTGACCTGGCCGGACTCGGCATCGTCCGAGGGGTAGTCCAACTCGATCGGCTTGTCTTCGGCCGTGCCGCCGACAATCGAGTAATCCGGCGAGGTGGTGCCGAAGTAAACCCTGGGCTCCTCGACATTCAGATCGCCTTGGGAGGGGATGCCGCCCTCGTAGAAGGCGGGCCAACCGCGCTCGTCGGTGGTGTTGCCGTAGGCCGCCACGGCGCCGTAGCCGTGGGTGTAGACGGTGTGCTGGTTGACCCACTGGGAGCCGGAGTCCCCCAAGCCCTCCAGTTTGAGGTCGCGCACGGCGATCACCGTGTCGCGTTTCTCGCCCTCGACCTCATAGCGGTCCACCGAGAGCACCGAGGGGAAGTCGTAGTACTGCTTGTTCTGCTCCTTCTGGCGGAAAGTCGGGCTGACCACGGTCGGGTCGAGCAGGCGGATCGAGGCGGTCGAATCGGCGTCCTCGCGCAACGCGCCCGGCTCGGCGTCGGTCTTGGCCGAATACGACGTCACCTCCACGTCATCCAAGTCGAAGGCGATGCGGGTGGCGTTGATGTTGCGCTGAATGTAGACGGCCTCCTTGTCCTTCTGCGACGGGTTGACCGAGAAAGCTTGGATCAGGGCCGGGTAGGCCCAGCCGACCACCATGGCGGACAGCACCATCAGGCCCAGCCCGGTGGCGGGCAGGCGCCAATCGCCTCTCCAGGCCGCCACCACAAACATGGCCGCCACAAACACCGCGATGCAGGCCATGATCAGCTTGGCGGGCATGTTGGCGTGGACGGCGGTGTAAAGCGCCCCGTCCCAGGTGCCGGAGGCGGTCAGCATGGAATAGCGGTCGAGGAAGTACTGCACCGCCACCAGCAAGCAGAACAGGGCCGCCATCAGCCCCAGTTGGACGCGGGCGGCCCGGCTGAAGGCGCCGCTCAGGCCCCTCACCCCGCCGCTGGAGGAGCGGATGCCGCCGTAGAGGTAGTGCACCACCACCCCGGCCACCAGCCCCAAGGCGACCGCGGCCATCAGGAAGGAGACCGCGAACCGGATCACCGGCAGGTTGAAGGCGTAGAACC
Source organism: Bifidobacteriaceae bacterium (assembly GCA_031279575.1). The sequence goes on along the minus strand of JAITIG010000219.1, from coordinate 7,981 downwards.
CCCAGTCGAGCCCGAATTGGGGGTCCACCTCGCCGAAGGTCCGCGAATTCAAGGCCAGCAGGACCTGCTCCCACTGGGCGGAGGCGTTGCCGCCGGCGAACAGCCCCAGGGCCAGCGGCACCAGGACCATGGCCGGGCGGCGCACCGGCTCGAACTGCTCCCGGTAGCGGTTGAGCACCTGCTCCGATTCGGTGCCGGCGCTGTAGACGGGCCGGCTGCGGTAGGCGATCTGCATCGACGCCCACACCACCAGCGCCATCACCACCAGCCCGGCGGCGAACAAGGCGATGCGCGCCACCCACTGGGTGGTGAAGACCCTCAGGAAGCCGAGCTGCTCAAACCACAGCACCTCGGTCCAGATTTGGGAGGCGGCGTACAGCAGGAGCGCGATCCCCACCAGGACGCCGACGGTCCACACCAGCGGGGAGCGCAGCAGCGGTTTGCCGCCGGGGACGCGGGGCGGGTTGTTGCGGGGAGGTCTGGGAGGTCCGGGTGGCAAGTTGATCTGAAACACGCCACCAATCCTCACACATCAATCTGGGAGGCGTCGCGCCCGCCCTGCGGCCAGGCGGGATTTTCCCGGCCGGCGCCTGGGGCCGGGGCCGCTACTGGCAGGTCGGCAGCTGGTCCCCGCCAGTTGCGCGCAGAGCGGCCAAGGCGGCCACGGCGCCGTCCAACGACTCCACTTTGACCACCTGCAAACCGGCCGGGATGTGCCCTTTGACCTCGCCGCAGTTGGCGGCGGGGGCGAGGAAGACCTCCGCGCCGTCCCGTTTCGCGCCGATCATCTTCTGCCGGATCCCGCCGATGGCGCCGATCGCGCCCGAAGGGTCGACCGTGCCGGTGCCGGCGATGACGCGCCCGCCCGCCAAATCATCCGGGCCCAGCTTGTCGATGATGCCCAGCGCCAGCATCGACCCGGCGGACGGGCCGCCGATGTCCTCCACCCCGAAGGCGACCTCGACCGGGTAGTCGAAGGCCACTGTGACGCCCAGCATGGCCCGGTCCCCGGCCTGGTCGCGCGAGGTGGCCAGGGTTTGGGCCAACTCGCGCCCGGCCCGCTCCACCACCACCTCGACCGGCGCGCCCGGCTCGATTGCGGCCAAGGCCTGCTCGATGGCGGCGAAGTCCGCCGTCGGCTGCCCGGCCACCGCCACCAGCCGGTCGCCCGGCTCAAAGACGGCCTTGGCGGCCTCGGTTAGGGGCTGGTCGACCACCACCGCCACCTCCAGGCCCAGGTAGCTGAGCGCGGCGGCGCGGGCGGTGTCCTGCGAGGACTGCATCTCCTGGGCGGATTGGGCCTCGCGCTCGGCTTCGGTGGAGTCGCGGGGGTAGACCAGATCGTAGGGCAGCAGGGCGTTGTCGGGGTCGAAGTAGCCTTGGAACAGTTGCACCAGGCTCAACGAGCCGGGCTCGGAGCCGAAGGCGCCAACTGTGGTCAAACGCAGTTCGCCGGTCACCGGGTGGGTTGGCGCCTGGTCCACTTGGATCAGCTCCTGGCCCTGGTGGGAGCCCAAGGTGTCGACTGTGGGGCCCGGCGTCTCCAGCACGTAGGGCACCGGCAAGGCGGCCATGGCCAGCGCCGCGGCCAACGCCGCCGCGCTTGAGGCCAGCAGCGTCACCGTGCGCGGGGCCAGGCGCAAGCGCGCTTTGGCCGCCTGACTGGGCGCGGCGTCAGCTGTCACGCAGGCCATTGTCTCCCAGATTGCTACCGTTGAACCAATCAACCGCGAGGGGGAGCCATGTCCGTACAGCCCGGCGCCGAGGGGCGCGACCTGCCGCCCGAGTTTGTCGAGTTGGTGCGGTCCTTGTTCGGCGCCGACGCGGACCAAGCGATCGAAGCCTTCGTCCAAGCTGGGCTGGACCCCCGGGCGTTGCTCGACGCCGCCGGGCTGGGCTCCGACCCAAACGCCTTCAAAACCATGACTGCGCAGGTCAAACGCATGATGCGGCCCGCCCCCGAGGGCCAGGTGGTGAATTGGGAGCTGGCCCGCGACTCGGCCCGGCAGGCGGCGCTGGCCCAGGGGCCGGACCCGTCGGTGGCCGGGGCGGAGCGCGCGGCTGTGGCCGAGGCGTTCAAGGTGGCCGATCTGTGGCTGGACCAGGCCACCGCCTTGGATCCGCCGGGCGGGGCGCCGCAGGCGCTGTCCGCCGCCGACTGGATCGAGGCCACCTGGCCCCGCTGGCAGGCGGTCACCACGCCGGTGGCCCGCTCGATGGCCCAGGCGATGGACCAGGTGCTGCGCCAGCAAGCCGAGGAGCACCCCGGCGCGGGCGAGCTGGCCCGCGGCGCGGCCCGCATGCTGGGCGGGATGACCAGCGGGCTGTTCGGCATGCAACTGGGGCACGCCTTGGGATTGCTGTCGCGCGAGGTGTTCGGCTACACGGACACCGGCCTGCCGCTGGGCGGCCGGGGCGCGGTGGCGCTGCTGCCCGGGGCGGTGGCGCAGTTCGCCGCCGCCACCGAGTTGCCGCCCGATGAGGTCCGCTTGTTTTTGGCCGCCCGCGAGTCGGCCCACGCCCGGCTCTTCGCCCATGTGCCGTGGTTGGCGGACCGGCTGCTGGGGGCGGTGGAGGCCTACGCCCAGGGCATCGCGATCGATTTGGAGCGCCTGGAGCGCGCCGTGCGGGAACTGGACCCGCCCTCGCCTCAGAACATTCGCCAGGCGCTGTCCTCAGGGGTTTTCGCGCCCGCCTTGAGCGAGCCCCAAAAGGCCGCCCTGGCCCGCTTGGAGACGGCCTTGGCGCTGGTGGAGGGCTGGGTCTCGGCCGTCGCCGAGCGCGCTTTGGCGCGCCACCTGCCGGATGTGGCGGCGCTGAGCGAGATGACCCGCCGGCGCCGGGCGGCGGGCGGCCCGGCCGAGCACACCATGGCCACACTGGTGGGGTTGGAGCTGCGGCCGCGCCGCGCCCGCCAAGCGGGCGCCTTGTGGCAGGCGGTGACCCGCCAGTTGGGGGCGGCGGAACGCGACCGGCTGTGGTCGCACCCCGATTTGCTGCCCGCGGCGGAGGACTTGGACGCCCCGGAGACCTTCCTTGAGCGGCGCGCCGCCCGCGCCCAGGCGGACGCTGAGATCGACGCCGAGATCGCGGCCTTCTTCGACCAGCAGGCGCCGGGCGGGGACGCCTCAGGCGTCTAAGCCGGCGCTTTGGCCTGCCGCCTGGCCGCGGTGGGCGCGGGCGCGGCGCGCCCGCTGCGCCAAGGCCGGGGCGCCTTGGGGGTAGGCCACCCGCTCCAGCACCAACCCCAGGGCGGGCGCGGCCGGCACGCCGGGGTCGCGCCGGCCCGCCGCCAGCACCTGCCCCACCCAGGCGACCGGGCGGCGGCCTTGGCCCACCGCCTCCAGGGCGCCCACCATGAACCGCACCATGCGGTGGCAAAACGCGTCCGCCCGCACCGAGATGTCCAGCCTGGCCGGCCCCAGGCGCTCAACCCGCACCTCCAGAACCGTCCGCACGCTTGAGGCCCCGGGCCGCGGCACGGCAAACGGCAAAAAATCGTGCTCCCCCACCAGCGCCTGGCCGGCCGCCGCCATGGCGGCCGCGTCGAGCGGCCGCGTCCACCAGGTGAAGGCCCGCTCCAAGGGGTCGCGTCCGGCCGGGCCGTCCGCCACCCGGTAGCGGTACTCGCGCCACAGGGCCGAGAACCGGGCGTCGAACTCGCCTGGCGCCTCGGCCGCGCCCAGCAGGCGCACCTCCGGCGGCAGGACAGCGTTCAAACGGCGCCCCAAAGCCTCCCCGGGCGGGGTCTCAACCGCCCGGCCGGCCAGGGCCGCCATCTGGGCTGGCGCCAAGTCGAGGTGGCACACCTGGCCGCGGGCGTGAACCCCGGCGTCGGTCCGCCCGGCCGCGGTCAACGCCACCGGCGCGCGCGTCAGCCGGGCCAAGGCGGACTCCAAAACGCCCTGGACGGTGCGCAAACCGGGTTGGCGCGCCCAGCCGTGAAAAGCGCTGCCGTCGTAGGCCAAGTCGAGCCGGAAGCGCGCCGTCACGCGAACACCGCCTCCGGGGCCAAACCGCCCGCCGCCCACCTGGCCATGGCGACCAGGGCGCCGTCCGGCCCGCTGGCGGCCACCAGGGCGCCCTCCTGGCCGCCCGCCGCCGCCGGGGCCGCCACCACCTGCCCGCAGGCCAGCCGGCGGGCCGCCTCCGGCGCCAGGGGGACCAGCGGGAACAGCCGCGCCGCCGCCGCCGCCAAGGGCACCAGGTCCAAACCCGCCGCCAACTGCTCCAGTGTCCGGGCCGAGGCGACCTCGAACGGCCCCACCGCCAGGCGGCGCAGCGCCGTCAAATGGCCGCCCACGCCCAGCGCCGCGCCCAAGTCCCGGGCCAGCGCCCGCACATAGGTGCCCGACGAGCAATGCACGATGACGTCCAAGTCCAGCCAGTCGCCCACCGGGCGCCGGCCCAAGACCTCGAACCGGCTCACCACCACCGGCCGCGCCGCCAACTCGACCGCCTGGCCGTCCCGCACCCGGGCGTAGGCCCGCCGCCCGTCCACTTTGATGGCGCTGACCGCGCTCGGCGCCTGGCTGATGGCCCCGCGCAGGCCGGCCATGGCGGCCTCGACGCGCTGCGGCGGCAAATCTGAGGCGGGGGCGCCCGCCTGGGGCTGGCCGGCGGCATCGTCCGTGGTGGTGGACTGGCCCAAGCGGATGGTGGCGGCGTACTGCTTGTCCAAGCCGACCAGATAGGTCAAGAAGCGGGTGGCGCGGCCCACCCCCAAGATCAGCACGCCGGTGGCCAGCGGGTCCAAGGTGCCGGCGTGCCCCACCTTCTTGACCCCGCTCAGGCGGCGCAAGCGGGCCACGCAGTCATGCGAGGTCAAACCGGCCGGCTTGTCCAGCACAATCAGACCCGGGCCGCCGGCGGGGGCCGGGCCGGCGCCAGGACCGGCGGCGGGGGGCGGGCCGGCGCCAAGACCGGCGGCGGGGGGCGGGCCGGCGCCAAGACCGACGGCGGGGGGCGGGCCGGCGCCAGGACCGCCGGCGGGGGGCGGGCCGGCGCCAGGACCGGGGGCGGGGGGCGGGCCGGCGCCGGGTCCAAGGCCGGGGCCGGGGGCGGCGCTAGTCCTCGTCGGGCTCGTCATCACGGTGCTTGTACGGGTCGGCGTCCCCGGCGTAGGCCGCGCCCGCCGCCAACGCGGCCAGGGCGGCGTCCCGCTCGGCCGCCTCCCGCAGGGCGTCCTCGATGCGGTCGGCCCCCTCGGGCACCTGGTCCAAGGCGAACTCGATGCTCGGCGTCAGGCGCAAACCCAGAGCCTTGCCCACCTCGGAGCGGATCAGCCCGCGGGCGGAGGCCAGGGCGGCGGCCGTCTCCTGGCGGGCATGGTCATCCCCCAGCACCGTGTAAAAAATGGTGGCGTGGTGCAGGTCCCCGGTCACGCGCACCTCCGTGATGGTGGTGAAGCCGAGGCGCGGATCCTTGATCCGCCCCCCCAGTTGGCGCGCCGCCACCTCGCGCACCCGGTCTGCCACCCGGCGCTGGCGGGGGGTGGCCGGCAGCGCCATCAGACCCGCTCCTTCTCGCGCACCTCGAAGGTCTCAATCACGTCATCGACCTCGATGTCGTTGAAGGAGCCCAAGCCGATGCCGCACTCGTAGCCTTCGCGGGCCTCGGTCACATCATCCTTGAAGCGGCGCAGCGACTCGATCGCCAAACCATCGCCCACCACCGTGCCGTGGCGCAGCAGGCGGGCCTTCGAGCCGCGCCGGATGGTCCCGGACCGGACCAGGGAACCGGCGATGTTGCCGAACTTGGAGGACCGGAACACCTCCCTGACCTCGGCCGTGCCCAGGCGGATCTCCTCGAACTCCGGCTTCAGCATGCCCTTCAAAGCCGACTCGACATCCTCGATGGCCTGGTAGATGACCGAGTAGAAGCGCACGTCGACGCCTTCGCGCTCAGCTAGATCCTCCACCCGCTCGGCGTAGCGGACGTTGAAGCCGATGATGATGGCGTTGTCCACGCCCGCCAAGTTGACATCGTTTTGGGTGATCGCGCCAACGCCGCGGTGGATGACGCGCAGCGAGACCGACTCGCCCACATCGATTTGCAGCAGGGCGTCCTCCAGGGCCTCGACCGAGCCGGAGACGTCGCCCTTGATCACCAGGTTCAAGGTCTCCACCTTGCCCAGCTCCAAAGCCTTGGTGAAGTCCTCCAGCGAGATCCGCTTGCGGCGCTTGGCCAAGGTGGCGGCGCGCTCGGCGGCCGCCCGCCGCTCCGCGATCTGCCGGGCCGTGCGGTCGTCCGCCGCCACCAGGAAGGTGTCGCCCGCCCGGGGCACCGACCGCATGCCGATCACCTGGACCGGGCGCGATGGCGTGGCGGCCTCCACCGGGGCGCCGTGCTCGTCGAACATGGCGCGGACCGAGCCGTAGGCGGTGCCGGCCACAATCGAATCCCCCACCCGCAGCGTGCCGGACTCCACCAGGGCGGTCACCACCGGGCCGCGGCCTTTGTCCAGGTTCGCCTCGATGGCCACCCCGCGGGCCGCCTTGTCCGGGTTGGCCCGCAGGTCCAGCCCCACATCGGCGGTCAGCAGCACGGCCTCGAGCAGGTCGCCGATGCCGATGCGCTGTTTGGCGGAGACGTCGACAAACATGGTCTCGCCGCCGTACTCCTCCGCCACCAGGTTGTATTCGGTCAGCTGGGCGCGCGTCTTGTCCGGGTTGGCCCCCTCGACGTCGATCTTGTTGACCGCCACCACGATGGGCACCCCGGCGGCTTGGGCGTGGTTCAGCGCCTCGATGGTTTGCGGCATCACGCCATCGTCCGCCGCCACCACCAGGATGGCGATGTCGGTGACCTGCGCGCCGCGGGCGCGCATGGCGGTGAAAGCCTCGTGGCCGGGGGTGTCGATGAAGGTGATGGCGCGCTCGGCGCCCTCGTGCTCGGTGACTATCTGGTAGGCGCCGATGTGCTGGGTGATGCCGCCCGATTCGCCCTCCATGACGCGGGTGTGGCGGATCGCGTCCAGCAGTTTGGTTTTGCCGTGGTCGACGTGCCCCATGACTGTGACCACCGGCGGGCGGGCTTTGAGATCCTCGTCTGTCTCGGCGTCCAACTCGCCTTGCAGGTCGATGTCGAACTGGTCCAGCAGCTCGCGGTCCTCATCCTCCGGCGAGACCACCTCGACCACATAGCCCAGCTCGGCCCCGAGCGTGCCGATGGTGTCCTCGTCCAGGGACTGGGTGGCGGTGGCCATCTCGCCCAGGTTGAACAGGACTGTGACCAAGGCGGCCGGGTTGGCGCCGATGCGGTCGGCGAAATCCGTCAGCGAGGCGCCGCGGCGCAGCCGGATCAAGGTCGAGCCGTTGCCGCGCGGCACCCGCACCCCGCCCAGGGTGGGAGCGTCGGCCGGCTCGAACTCTTGGCGTTTGGCCCGCTTCGATTTGCGGCCCTTGGCCGGGCGGCCGCCGCCGCGCCCAAACGCGCCCTGGGTTTGGCCGCGCCCGCCGGGTCCGCGACCGCCCGCGCCGGGGCGGCCGCCGAAGCCGCCGCCAGCCGCGCCCGGGGCGCCTGGGCCGCCGGGCCCGCCGCCGCCGCCGGGGCCGGCCCCGCGCCCGCCGCCCCGGCCGCGGGTTGGGGCGCCTGGGCCCTGGCCGAGGCTGGTGCGCCCCGGCATCATCTGCGGGCTGGGCCGGCCGCCGCCGCCGGGGCGCGAGCTGCCCGGGCGCGGCCCGGGGCGGCCTTGGCCCTCCCCGGGGCGGGGCATGCCCTGCGAGGGGGCGAACGGGTTGTTGCCGGGGCGCGGCGCGCCCGGGCGGGGCGGGCGCATGCCCTGGGACGATGAGAACGGGTTGTTGCCTGGGCGGGGCAGGCCAGGGCGGGGAGCCGGCCGGGGCACGCCTGGGGCCGGGCCGCCCGGCCTGGGCGGCGCCGCGCCGCCGCCGGGCGCGGCCGGGGGGGCGCCGGGGGCGCCGGGCGGGCCGCCGGGCTGGGCGCGGGCGCCCCGGGGCGGGGCGCCGGGGCGGCCATG
>JAITIG010000157.1 GCA_031279575.1 Bifidobacteriaceae bacterium | reverse complement strand
GCTGCCGGTGGCCCCAACCAGCGCCAGCCCGAGCGCCGAGGCGGCCCCGACGCCGCCTTGGCTTGCCGGGGACAAGCCCTACGGCGACCTGCGGCCGGTCTTGTTCTTCACCGACCTGCACTGCAATGCCGGCATGGCGGGCGTGATGGGGGCGGCGGCGCGGGCCTCCGGGGCGGCGCTGGTGCTGGACGGCGGCGACACCACCATGGACGGCACGTCCGTCGAGCGCTACTGCGTCGACGTGGTGGCGGACGCGCTGCCCGAGGGCGTGCCATGGGTGGTGGCGGGCGGCAACCACGACACCGGCGCCACCCTGCGCCAAGAGGCGGAGGCCGGCGCGGTGGTGCTGGACGGCTCGGTGGCGCAGGTGGCCGGGTTGTCGATCCTGGGCGACCGCGACCCAACCCACACCGAGGTGGCCCAAGGCACCGCGCTGGTGGGCGATGAGACGGTGGCCCAGGCGGGCCAGCGGCTGGGGCGGGCGGCCTGCCAGGCCTCCCGCCCGGTGGACCTGCTGGTGGTCCACCAGCCCGCCATGGCGGCCGAGGCGATGGCGGCCGGCTGCCTGCCCGCGGCCGTGACCGGCCACATGCACACCCGGACCAACCCGCATGTGGTGGGCCAAGGCGTGCTCTACACCCAGTCTTCGACCGGCCGGGACACGCGCGACAGCACCACGCTCGGCCCTTTGGCGGCCCCCGCCGAGCTGACGGTGATGCTGTTCGACCAGGACAACCGCTGGGTGGCCTGGCAGCTGCTGACGGTCTACCCGGACGCCGGGGCCAAGCTGTCCGCCATCAAGGCCGTCCCCGAGCCCCCCGCCGCCCAAGGTTAGGCCGCCCGGCTTGCGGGGCTCTGACACAATTGATCCCATGCGTGTCTACAATTTCTCAGCCGGGCCAGCCATGCTGCCGCTGGCCGTCTTGGAGCAAGCCCAATCAGAACTGACCGATTGGAAAGGCTCCGGCATGTCTGTGCTGGAGGTTTCCCACCGCGGCAAGGACTTCACGGCCTGCGCCGGCGCCACCGAGGCGGCGCTGCGCGAGGTCATGGGCATCCCCGACAACTACAAGGTGCTGTTCCTCCAAGGCGGCGCCAGCGCCCAGTTCGACGCCGTGCCGATGAACCTGGCGCCCCCCGGCGCGCTGGCGAGCTACTGCAAGACCGGCTCGTGGTCCTCCAAGGCGATCGCCGCCGCCCAGCGCCAACAGCTCCAAGTCGAGGTGGTGGCAGACGAGAAAGCCTCGGGCTACACCACCGCCCCCGCCGCCGGCTCCTACCAGGTCGCGCCTGCCTCCGCCTACCTGCACTACACGCCCAACGAGACCATCGGCGGGGTCGAGTTCGACCACATACCGCAGGCCGGCGGCGCGCCGGTGGTGGCGGACGCGTCATCGACCATCTTGTCCCGGCCGCTCGATGTGGCCAAGTTCGGCCTGATCTACGCCGGCGCGCAAAAGAACATGGGGCCGGCCGGCTTGTGCGTCGTGATAGTGCGGGAGGATCTGATCGGCCGGGCCCGCCCCACCACCCCCGCCGTGCTGGAGTACGCCGGCATGGCCGGCGCCGGCTCGATGCTCAACACCCCCCCCACCTTCTCGATCTACCTGCTGGGGCTGGTGCTGGAGTGGATCAAGTCGCTGGGCGGCCTGGCCGCCATGGGGCAGCGCAACCAGGCCAAAGCGGCCGCCTTGTACAACGCCATCGACCAGTCTGATTTCTACTCCAACCCGGTCGCGCCCAAGGCCAGGTCTTGGACCAACGTGCCGTTCCTGGTGGCCGCCCCGGCGCTGGAGAAGACCTTTGTGGCCGAGGCGGCCGCCGCCGGCCTGGCCAACCTGGGCGGCCACCGCAGTGTCGGCGGCATGCGCGCCAGCATCTACAACGCCATGCCGCCGGCTGGCGTCCAAGCCCTGATCGATTTTATGGCCGAGTTCGAACGCCGCCACGGCTAGGAGAGACATGACCTTCCAAATCCGCACCCTCAACGCCATCAGCCCGGCCGCCCTTGAGCAGCTGCCGCCAGCCTCCTACACCGTGGGCCCGCAGGTGGACCAGCCGGACGCCATCATTCTGCGCTCGGCCAACCTGCACGGGGTGGAGATCCCGCCCGGCCTGCTGGCCGTGGCCCGGGCCGGGGCCGGGGTCAACAACATCCCCGTGGCCCAGTACACCGCCCGCGGCATCCCGGTGTTCAACACGCCGGGCTCCAACGCCAACGCGGTCAAAGAGCTGGTGCTGGCGGCGATCTTCCTGGCGGCGCGCAACATTGTGCCGGCGGCGGCCTTCGCCCACCGGCTGCGCGGCGACGCGGCCGAGATGGGCCGGGCGGTCGAGGCCGGCAAGAAGGCCTTTGTCGGCTTCGAGCTGCCCGGCCGGCGCCTCGGGGTGATCGGCCTGGGGGCGATCGGCGTCGAGGTGGCCAACGCGGCGGCCGGGTTGGGCATGCGGGTGATGGGCTACGACCCGGACATCACAGTCGAGCGGGCCTGGAAGCTGTCCAGCGCGGTCGAGCGCGTCACCGCCTTGGACCAGCTTTTGCAGCAGGCCGATGTCGTCACCGTCCACGTCCCGCTGGTGGACGCCACCCGCAGCCTGGTCGGGGCCAAAGAGGTGGGCTTGATGCAGCCCTCGGCGGTGCTGGTCAACTTCGCCCGCGGCCCGATTGTGGACACCCAGGCGGTGGTGGCGGCGCTGGAGAGCGGCGGCCTGCGCGGCTACGTCTGCGATTTCCCCACCCCGGAGCTGAACCGGCATGAGAACGTGGTCACCTTGCCCCACCTGGGGGCCTCGACCCTGGAGGCGGAGGAGAACTCGGCCCGGATGGCCGGGCGCGAGCTGCGGGAGTATTTGGAGGACGGGACCATCTCGAACTCCGTCAACTTCCCCGCGGCGGCCCTGCCCAGGGCGGCCAACGCCTCGCGCCTGGCCATCGCCAACTCGAATGTGCCCAACATGGTGGGCCAGATCTCAACCCTGCTGGCGGCGGCCGGCTTGAACATCACCGACCTGCTGAACAAGTCGCGCGGCGAGGTCGCCTACACCCTGATCGATGTCGACGGCGGCCTGCCGGACGGCCTGCTGGGCGCGATCAAGGCCATCCCGGGGGTGCTGGCGGCCCGGGTGGTCTAGGCGCTCTAGGCGCT
>JAITIG010000105.1 GCA_031279575.1 Bifidobacteriaceae bacterium | reverse complement strand
TGGGTCGGCGGCTGGGCCGGATGCTGGGCCGGGGTGGGGTCGGCGGCTGGGCCGGATGCTGGGCGGGGGCGGGGTCGGCGGCTGGGTCGGCGGCTGGGCCGGATGCTGGGCCGGGGTGGGGTCGGCGGCTGGGTCGGCGGCTGGGTCGGGTGCGGGATCGGCGGCTGGGCGGGGTGCTGGGCGGGGCCGGGATCGGCGGCGGGGCCGGATGATGGGCCGGGGTGGGATCGGCGGCCGGGTCGGCGGCGGGGCCGGATGCTGGGCGGGGGCTGGGCCGGGGTGGGGTTGGCGGCTGGGTCGGCGGCTGGGTCGGGTGCGGGGTCGGCGGCTGGGCTGGGTGCTGGGCCGGGGCTGGGCCGGCGGCCGGGTCGGCGGCGGGGCCGGATGCTGGGCCGGGGCGGGGTCGGCGGCTGGGCCGGGGGCTGGGCGGGGGCTGGGTCGGCGGCGGGGGCCGGGGCCGGGCCGGGGTCAGGCGCGGCCGGGTTGGTTGGCGGCCAACTCGCCGACCAGGGAGGCCACCACCGCCCGCAGGTCGCCGCCGGCGCCCTGGGCCACCGCCAACTGCCGCTGGTAGGAGGCGCCCGCCCGGATCATGGCGAAGATGCGGGCCAACTCATCCAGGCAGCCGAGCCGCGCCGCCACCGGCTCGAGCCGCGCCAGCACCTCGGCCAAATGCTCGGCCACCAACTGCTCATCGCCCGCGGCGTTGAGAATCAGAATCGCCTCCATGCCGTAGCGGGCTGAGCGCCACTTGTTCTCCTGGACAAACCAGGTCGGCATGGCGGGCGGCTCGCCGCCCCCGTCCAGAGTCGTGGAAAACTCCTCCACCAGGCATTGGACCAGGGCTGAGACGGCCGCCACCTCGCCCAAAGTTGGCAGCGAGTCGCACACCCGCACCTCCACGGTGCCGAACTTCGGGGCCGGCCGGATATCCCACCTGATCTCGGAGAAGACATCGATCACGCCGGTGTGGGCCATGTCGCGGACATACCCCTCCAACTCCGCCCAGCGGGTGAACTGGACCGGCAGCCCGGCCGTCGGCAATTGCTGGAACAGCAGCGCCCGGTTCGAGGCGTAGCCGGTCGGCTCGCCCACCCAATACGGCGAAGACGCCGACAAAGCCTGCAAATGCGGCAAATAGCACAACAGCCCACGCAAGATGGGCAGCACTTTGCGCCGGTCTTCCACCCCCACATGGGTGTGGACGCCGTAAATCACCATTTGCCGGCCCCACCACTGGGTGCGGTCGACCAACCGGTTGTAGCGCTCCTTGTCGGTCACCCGCTGCTGCTCCCAGCGCGCAAAAGGGTGCCCGCCGGCCGCCATCAGATCGATCCGCAGCGGGTCGGCGGCGCGTCGCAGCGTGTCCAACCTGGCTTCGATCTGGCGCACCGCGCCGGGCACCGAGGCGAACGGGTCGGACACGATCTCAACCGTGTTGGCCAGGAACTCTTGCACAATTCCGGGCTGCGGCGAGCCGTCCGGCAGCCGCATCGCCTCCAACACCGCCTGGGCCGCTTGCCTGAGGTCGCCGCTGTCGCGGTCGACTAGCTGGATTTCCCACTCGATGCCCACGCTGGAGCGCGGCGAGCGCGCGAACGGGATCTCCATCACTGCCTCCCTGGGGCCAGGTGCGGTTTCACCACCAGCACCGATTGTGCCGCACCGAGCCGGGTCAGGATCACCCAGGCGGCCGCCTCGCCCTTCAGGTCGAGCCGTTTCAGCAGGTCAGCCGGGTCGACCGCGGTGCCCCGCTTTTTTACAACCAGCTGTCCGATGCCGTTCGCCCGCGCCCAGGCCCGCAGGCGGGCCAGCGAGAAGGGGAAGGTTTCCTCGACGCTGTAGCCGGTCAGGAAGGGGTTTTGGCCCAGGCGCGTATCGGAGGTGATGTAGGCGATGCGGGGGTGGACTAGGCGCGGCTCGGCCAGCGGCGCGGCGGCCTGCTGCAGCAGGGAGGCCCTGATCACCGCGCCGTCTGGCTCGTAGATGTGCTGGCCGATGCGGCCGGCTGGGAGGCGGGGGGCGGCATCGCGCAGCAAATGGTGGGCGCGGCCTTGCCGGATGACCAGGGCGCTGCGGGCTGGCGCGCAGGCCGGGGGCGCGTTGCCGGGCGCCGCGCCCGGCGGCGGACCGCTGGATGTTGCCGCGCTGCCTGTGGGCCCGCCCGGGGGCGCCGCGCCCGGCGGCGGTGTTGGCGCGCCCTGGGGCGGACCGCTGGGTGTGGGCGCGCTGCGCAGCGGGCCGAACCACAGCGCGGCCTCCACGACCTCGCCGTCCTGGGAGGTCCATTGGGCCTCGGCGCCTTCGGGGATGGCGCGGTGCGCGATGCCGGGCGCGACCTTGATTCCGGCCGGGCGGCCCCGGGCCAGCGCGGCCAATGCGCCCAGGGGCGGCTCCCAGGCCTCCGGGTCAAACACCCGCCGCCCGCCCTGCCTGCGCCTAGACGGGTCGGCCCACAATGCGTCCTGGCTGGCCAGGTCAGCTTCTAGGGAATCAGCTTGGATCACTTGGGCCTCCGGGAAGGCCGCCAGGTTGGCCCGGGCGATGGCGGCGGTGACCGGATCGCGCTCGAAGACCGTGACCCGCAGGCCCAGGGCCGCCATCGCCAGCGCGTCCCCGCCGATCCCGCCGGTCAGATCGGCCACCTGCCGGGCGCCCGCGGCCAGGAAGCGCTGGGCGTGGTGGGCCGCCACATCCAGGCGGGTGGCCTGCTGGAGGCCCTGGTCGGTGAACAGCATCTGGTCCGCGAACTGCCCGAACTTGGCCCGGGCGCGTTCCCGCAGGCGCACTTGGGTCAGCGCGGCGGCGGCCAATTTGGCCTCCACCCCCCGGGCGCGCAGGCCCTCGATCAGCCGCAGCGCCAGCCCCGCGTCGTAGCGCGGCATTTGCGTTGCGAGTTGCCCCACCAGGTGGCGCCCCTGGTCCGATGCCAGCAGTTCGACATCGTCCAAATCCACCCGCCCCACCCTACCCGCCGCCAGGCGAGCGAACCGCTAGCGGGTCTGCGGCAGGTCGAAGAGGAGAATATCCGCTCAACCAGACCGGTCATAGCCTGTTCCGCCCGGCGATGCCGAGCAGCTCAGGCACCGGGGCGCTCGCGCGCACCGGCGGGGTATTCGCTGGGGTATTCCAGGTACGGGCGGGCGCGGGCGTCGTCGAAGCGGGCGGGATTGCGCACTGGGGTTGGCGATCGGGGGGCGACATTCTTAGCACTCGGCTTGACCGAGTGCTAACTATCGACATACAGTGAATCCGTCCCACTGCGAAGTGGGGCGGCTCTTCCACTGGCGCCGGGCGTGGCACCGCGACGGCACGGCATCGGCCCCAAGGGGGGAGCGGTCAACCATGTGCAACTTCTAGATCGCGAAAGGGAGGTCCGCAGTGTCGGTCTCCATCCAACCGCTCGAAGACCGGATCGTCGTGACGCCCATTGAGCGGGCCGCTCAGACTGCTTCCGGTCTCTACCTGCCGGATACGGCAAAAGAAAAGCCCCAGGAGGGCGAGGTCGTGGCAGTTGGCCCCGGCCGCATCGACGACAACGGCAAGCGTGTGCCGCTCGACGTCGCTGTGGGCGACAAGGTCATCTACTCGAAGTACGGCGGCACCGAAGTCACCTTCGACGAAGTCGAGTACCTGATCCTGTCGGCGCGCGACATTCTGGCGAAGGTCGTCTGACCGCAGGAGAGTTGAGGCCCCCGTCCCCCCGCCCCGGCGGCGCGGACGGGGGCCTGGCTTTTCCACCCGCCGCCCGCGGGCGGGGGCGAGCCGCCTAACGGCCCAGGCCGTCGATGACCTCGGCCCTGGGCAGGGTGGCGAACAACTCGCCGGGCAGGGCCAGCTTGGCCGCCCGGCTGCCAGCCCCGATCAGCACGTCGCCGCGCGTCAGCACACCGCGGTCGATCAAAATGCGCCAGTCCGCCGGCACCCCGACCGGTGTGATGCCGCCGTACTCCATGCCGGAGGCGGCAACCGCCTCGGCGGTTGGCAAGAATGAGGCTTTGCGCACGTCCAGCAGGCGCCGGACCAGGCCGTTGACGTCCGCTTTGGTGTCCGCCCGGACCAGCACGGCGGCGACGCGCTGCTGGCCCTGGCGCCTTCCGGCCACCAGCACGCAGTTGGCTGACGAGTCCCAGCCCAGTTGGTATTTGGCCACCAGCGCCTGGGTGTCGGAATCGGCCGGGTCGATGGCCGTGATGCCGACGTCTGTGGCCGCCCTCGGGTCGGCTTGGGCCCAGGCCCGCAAGGCGCCGGCCACCGGCTGCGGCACCAGGTCGAGCCGCCCGGCGGCGGGAACAATCTCAAATGCGCCGATCTGCGGCAGGGCCATGGCGCGCCTTTCTGTTGGGCCGCCCCCGCGCGGCGGTTGGACGATGCCGCCGCCGCGCCGCCCAGCGCCCGTCGCCGCGCGGGCGCTGGGCGGGCCGGGCGGCCCGCGCCGCATCCGGGCGCGGCGGCGGCCCATCCGGACCGCGGCGGTGTCTCGGTCCTCTAGCGTACGTCGCCATCCCGCCCACATCCGGGTTTGTTAACGCCCCGCCCGGGGGCGCCAACCCGCCCGCCGGCGTCGTCCCAGGTCAGGGCGTCGGGGCCGGCGGCGGGCCTGGCGAGCCGGTGGTCAACCTGCCTGTAACGGCGGGTTTGGGCTCGTTATAGGCAGTTTGACCACGCGTCGGCGGGGGGCGCCAACCCGCCCGCCGGGGTCAGGCGGCCGCGTAGGGGGCCACTACCACCTCGACGCGCTGGAACTCCTTCGGGTCGATGTAGCCGGTCGAGGCCATGGCGCGTTTGAGGGCGCCGACGAAGTTGGCCGAGCCGTCAGCCGTCTGCGACGGGCCGTAGAGGATCTGCTCCATGGTGCCAACCGTGCCGACCCGCACCCGCTCGCCGCGCGGCAGGCGGCCGTGGTGCGCCTCGGGGCCCCAATGCCAGCCGCGGCCGGGGGCCTCTTCGGCCCGCGCCAAGGCGGCCCCCAGCATGACCGCGTCCGCCCCGCAAGCGATGGCTTTGACCACGTCGCCGCTGCGCCCCACCGCGCCATCGGCGATGACGTGGACGTAGCGGCCGCCGGACTCGTCCAGGTAGTCGCGCCGGGCGGCAGCGACATCGGCGATGGCGGTCGCCATCGGCGCGTGGATGCCGAGGGTGACGCGGGTGGTGTGGGCCGCGCCGCCGCCAAACCCGACCAAAATGCCGGCCGCGCCGGTGCGCATCAGGTGCAGCGCGGCGGTGTAGGTGGCGGCGCCGCCCACAATCACCGGCACGTCGAGCTCGTAGATGAAGCGTTTGAGGTTGAGCGGTTCGCAGGCGGATGAGACGTGCTCGGCCGAGACCGTGGTCCCCCTGATCACAAACAGGTCCACGCCCGCGTCCACCACCGTGCGCCACAGCGCCTGGGTGCGCTGCGGCGACAGCGCCCCGGCCACTGTCACCCCGGCCGCGCGGATCTCTTCGAGGCGCTTGGCTATGAGTTCGGCTTTGACGGGTTCTTCGTAGATGCGCTGGAGGCGGGGGGTGGCGGCATCGGGCGGCAGGGTGGCGATCTCGTCAAGCAGGGGCTGCGGGTCCTCGTAACGGGTCCACACGCCTTCGAGGTCAAGCACGCCCAGCCCGCCCAGGCGGCCCAACTGGATGGCGGTGGCCGGCGACATGGCCGAGTCCATCGGCGCGGCCACAATCGGCGTGTCAAAGTGGTAGGCGTCGATCTGCCAGCCAACCGAGATCTCTTCCGGGTCGCGCGTGCGCCGGGACGGCACCACCGCCACATCATCCAGGGAATACGCCTCGCGGCCGCGCTTGCCGCGGCCGATCTCGATCTCATTGCTCACGGTCGTCAAGCCTAGCTTGG
>JAITIG010000064.1 GCA_031279575.1 Bifidobacteriaceae bacterium | reverse complement strand
TCGGAGTCGTACCAGAGGGCCCAGGTGCCGCCTGCTAGGAGTAGGGCGGCGCCGCAGGCGCCGGCGATGAGGCCCTTGACGCGCTGAGCGCGTGTGTGGCTAGTTGCCATTTTGTTGTTTTCCTTTCGGTGTGTGGGGCGGCGGGTCAGCCAACCCTCGGGGGATACCCGCCGGCTGGGGCGCCGGCGGGGTCCAATCCGCGCGCGACGACGCGCGCGGTGGTCTTGGGGCGAGGTGGCAGAGCGCACTGGTCATCAGTTCCACCTCGAAACTGTGGGCGTGAACGAGACACGCAATTGGTCTTCGCCATCGGTGGTGCGGGTGACTTCGACGGTCCACGAGTCCGAATCAGACTTGACTCCGACCTCGGTGTCGACTTCGATCGAAGCGTCGTTCCGGTACTGCCCGCTGGCGGGAGCGACTCTCAGGCACCAGATGTGCTGGCCGGTGGTGGCGGGGTAATCGACCAGCTCCTGGCCTGGCGAGTCATTCTGCGCGCCGTTGCCCGCGTAGCTGACGCTGGCGGCGGGCTCGAGCCCTTCGAGCTCGACGGCCGTGAAGAAGTCCTCACAGCTCGATGTCGAAAAGTTGTAATCCTTGGGCACCAAGTAGAGCCGGGCGGCAGCGCCAGCCGTCACACCAGCCAAGCCTTTGCCGTCGAGGCGGGCCACGTAGGTCAGCCTGGAATTGCCCACCGCCAAGCCGTTGACAACGTATTGGACATAAATGATGTTACCTTCGGCGGCCGCTTCGGCGTCATCGCCAGTCAACTGGGCGCTGAGGGCGGCGCCCTGATCGGCGCTCTTGGCTATGTCCGCGCGGTCGGCATAAGCGCCGTGGGTCGAAAACTTCTTGCGGGCCGCGTCAACCAGCGGCGTGTCGCCGGTGTCAACGACTCGGGCGGCGGCGAAGCCGACCACCCCGCGCGGCACCGCGCCCCCGTCCATCGCCTGCGCGTCATACCACAGCGCCTGCGCGCCGGGGATGCCCAAACCCATGCCAACCGCCAAGGCGAGGGCGCCGGCGAAGGTGCGGGCACGGCATCGGGCAGGGGCGGTTGAACGGGCGTGGGCTGGGGGGCGCGCCACCGAAGCCGGGCGGCCAGGAGGCGCGGCGGGGGCGTCTGCCCAGCGGCCGGCCGGCGCGGCGGGCGCCAAGCTGGCGCGGGCGGGCCTGGGCGGCGCCGGGCGCAGGCGCCCCAGGGCGCGGGCGGCGCCACCCGGGAAGCCTGGCCGGCGGCGGGGGGTCATGGGATCGGCACCCCCCAGCCTTCGCCCACCCGCACCTGCTCCAGCTCCCAGGTGACCTTGGGCACGGTGAAACCGCTAATGGAAGTCGGGTTGGCCGGGGCGGTCCACTGATAGGGGTAGGGAGCGGCGGTGGTGGTGGTGGTGTCCTTGAACTCCAATGTGACGGTGACCCGCCACTCGATGGTGCTGTCAGTGTGGATGCCCTGCGGCAGCGGGACAATCTTGACGCCGCCCGCCGTCACCTCGCCCGGGGCAGCGCTCTTTGTGGCCACCACCAGCGGCTGGCCCACCTTCTGGCGGCTGACCACCGGCACGAAGGCGCCCGAGGCCGGCTCGCCCTGCCAGGCGTCCAAAGCGTAGGTGGCGGTGACCTCGGCCGGGTTGGGGGCGCCAAGCGCGGCCCAATCGACCTTCAGCCAGGCGGCGATGTTTTCGCCATCAAGGTCGGTGGTGAACTCGCCGACCAGTTCAATGACGTCGCCCGGCATGGCCGCAAAGGCCTCCAACGGCAAGGTGGGCGGGTTGTCGCCGCAGCTGTTGGGTTGCGCTGGGTCTGGCGCCTTGAGGCAGATGCCGTGCTGGCCGGCCGGGACGCCGCCATCTGCTGGATGGCCCACCTTGGCCTTCTGCGACCAGCCGGTCCAAGGCCCGGCCGCCAAGTCCAGGTCCCCGGCCCGGATGGCCGCGCCCTCCACCGCCTGCGAATCGTGCCACAGGGCGAAGGTGTGGGCGTTGCCGCCCAGCAGCAGCGCCAGCGGGAAGGCGGCCGCCACGGTTCCAGCCACGGCGGCGGCGAACAGGGGGCGGCGCCACATCTCAGCCAGGGAGTTGCCCCATTGGGCGGCGCGCCGCCCGGCGGCGGCGATCCCCGCCCAGCCGGTCGCGGCCGCCCGCCGCCCCGCCCGCGCCGCCGCCTTGGCCTTCACGCCGCGGCCCGCTTGGCCCAGTCCGCTTGGCCCGCGCCCAGCGCCTTGATAGCCCAGGCAAGTCCCCGCCGATGCCGCCCGGTTCGGTGCGCGCCCGGCCGGCGGGGCGCCCAGCCCGCCTGGTGTCCGCTGGCGCGCGCCGCGCGCCGCCGGCGCGGCATGGCGCGAGCCCGCTTCCACCACCTTGTGCCTGCTGGCCCGGCGCGGGCTGGCCGCTTTGGCCAAAGACCTGACCAGGCGGGCCGCCCGGCGCGCCTTGGGCCAAGCCCATTCCGCCAAGGTTGGGTTCGAGGCGGCCGGGGCGAACTGATCGCGGTGCTTCACCAGACCACCTCCGAGCTAACGCAAACCCGGCCCTGGGTGGGCCAGATCGGCTTGCCCAGGTATTCCTCGGCTATCGTGTGAACCTCGAAGCGGGGGACGCCGGCGGGGGTGGACGCGGCAGTGAGTTCCCATTTGAGGTCGCATGACTCGGGGTCGCTGGACGAGTTGACGTAGTCCTCCACCGTGAAGGTTCCGCTCTCAGGCACGTAGATGGCGCCGAACAGGCCGATGTTGACCACGGTGAAGACCCAGTAGACGCGCGTGCCGGAGTTGATCGCCACAGCGTTTGTGACCTCGTGGCAGCCGTCGGCCGCTTTCTCGGTTTGGCTTTCCGGATCCCACTTGATCAGCTTGTTCGGGTCGATCGCGCCGTCTGCTATTGGGCTCTCCGCCGCCTCATCGCAGGTGAACGCGCGCTTGGTCAGTTTGACCATGGGCTGCTTCAGCTTGCTCTTGTCCTGCGCGCCAGGGTCGGTCTCGTCGCCGTCGAGGCCCTGGGCCTCGTCGTCCTCCTGATCGAACCGGACTATCCCGCTCTCAGGAGTCTCGTTCCCGTTCTCCTCGCCGTAGCCGTTCTGGGCCGGATGCAAACGGTCGCGCATCTCGCCAGACTCGAGATCGACCTCCTCGTCCGGCCAGGCCTTCGCCTCACAGTAAGCCGCTGACAGGCGGCCCTGGTCAAAAGCGCTCATCGGCAGGTCAGTCAGGTCCACGGTGTTGAGCAATCCGCGCAACTGGAACTGCTGGAAATACGGCGCCAGCGCCAAATCCTCGTCCTTGTATTCCTGGTTGTCGTCCTGTGAGCCTGTCAGGAGCTTTCCCCACTTGAATTCGGCGGACACCTCGCAGCCACCCCAGTCTGGGATGCGCTGAATGCTCGCGCCCCCAATGATCAACGTGGCGTCTTGGTCGGGCGCTGGGTTCTCCGCCATCGAGAAGGTCACGTTGCCGGTGGCGCCCGCGGGAACCAGGACCCGGTAAAGCGACATCGCCGCCGGGTCGCCCTCGGCCGGACGCGCCACAACAGACGATTCAACGCTCACCTGGGTGCCGCCTTGGCCGAAGGTCGCGGTGGCGTAATAGTCGCCGCCCAAACCGCCGATCAGCACATACAGGTAACGGTCCTTCGTTCCCGACGTGCCGACCACCACTCGCGCCATCCCTGACTTAGCTGCCCCTGCGCAACGGGCCGTCGCTACAGCGAGCGCAGTCTTTACGGGCGGCTCGTCGGTCTCACCTGTTGACCCCGCGTAAGGGGAACCATAGCTCCCAAATGACGAGGCGAAGCTCCACGAGGCGACGTGGCCGGCAGGTAGCGATGCGGCCAGCGGGTCGTTTGGATTTGTCCTATCCCCGCCGCCCTCCTCCACCGTTCCGTCATAACGCGGACGGTAATACTCGCCCTCGCACGGAACGTAGGCGCTCCCCGCTTCCTTCGGAAACTCAAATTCCAGCGTTCCCTGTCCGGTGTAGAGGGTGTAGGTGGCATAGCGAGCCTCCACGACCGAGGGCAAGGTGTATTCCGTAATCGCGGCGTGGCGCCACGCGTCTACGATCTCCTCAGTGCCGCCCGGGTCGGAGAGGTTGAAGTCCGCTGGGGCGTCGAGGGTGTCGACGGTGAGGGGGCGGACCAAACTTGAGGTGAAGGCCAGTTTGGCGTTGGCGAGGGGAGAACCGCCCGGCGCCAGGTCGCCGGACAGCGCCGCGCCGCCCAG
>JAITIG010000146.1 GCA_031279575.1 Bifidobacteriaceae bacterium | reverse complement strand
CCCGCGCCGCCCTGGCAGGGCGGGGCCCCGGCCGATGCCGCCGCCTCAGCCGGTTGGCTGGCCGCCCAGCTGGCCGCCAACGGCGATGTCCTGCCCGGCGCGGCCGGCGCCGATTGGGGCCTGACGATTGACGCTCTGCTGGGCTTGGCCGCCACCGGCCTGGGGGCGGACCAGGCCGCCGCCACCGCGGCCAAGCTGGCGGCTTCCGGCGAGGCCTACATCGGCGCCGCCGGCGACCCGGCCAAATGGGCGGCGGTGGCCAAAATGGCCCTGGCTTTGCAGGTGGCGGGCTTGGACCCGGCCGCCTTCCCGGCCAGCCCGGTGCCGCGCAACCTGATCGCCGAGCTCAGGGCGGCGCAGAACGCCGACGGCTCGTTCGGCGCCGGCGACATGGCCTTCACCCACCCCTTGGCGCTGATCGCTTTGGCCCGCACCGACGGCGGCGCGCCGCCCGCCCGCGTGGACTGGCTGGCCGCCCAGCGCTGCGCCGACCCGTCCAACGCCGCCTACGGCTCCTATGGTTGGGCGGCCGGCTGCGGCGCGGCCGACCCAGATGCGACCGCCATGGCCATCCAGGGTTTGGCCGCCGCCGGGGTCGGCAGCCAAGAGCCCGCCTTGGCCGATGCCGTCGCCTGGCTCCGGGCCCGGCAAGACGCCGCCACGGGCGGTTTCGCGGGCTCCTACAGCGGCCCCAACGCCAACACCACAGGCTTGGCGGCCAGCGCCTTGCGCCTGGCGGGCGCCCAGGCGGCGGCCCTGGCGGCGGGGCCGGCCTCGCTTGACACCGCCGCCGCCTTCATTGGCGGCCTGACCTTGAGCTGCGCCCAGGCCACCGCCAGCGGGGCGGCCATCAAGGTGGCGGATGTCGGCGCCATCGCCTTTGACGCGGACGGGCTGGCCGAGGCCGAGCAGTACGGCTTGGACCAAACCAACACCGACCAGTTCCGGCGCTCGACCGCCCAGGCGGTGCTGGCGCTGGGCGGCCCCGCCCTGGCCGAGTTGACGCTGGCGGGCGCGGCCGGCGCCGCCCCGGCCGCCACCTGCGCGCCCGCCGGCGCGCCGGCCGGCTCGGGGGACGCGGCGGGCAGCGCGGCATCGGGCGGCGGCAGCGGCCAGCTGGCGGTCAGCGGCGCGGCCTGGCCGGCTGGCGGCCTCGGGCTGTTGGCCGGGCTGCTGGCGTTGTCCGGCGCGGCGCTGCTGGCCCGCCGGCGCGCCATGTTGGAGGGCCAGGCGCGGCGGTGAGGCGAGCCGGCCCGGGCGGGGCGGCCGGCCGGTGATAGCCAGCCTGGCCTTGGCGGCGGCGCTGGCGGCGGTCCCGGCCGAGTCGCACGCCGGGGCCTGCACCACCGCCGAGCCCGACGGCGTCACCGTGGTGATCGACTTTCGGGCTTTGGGCGGCGGGGTCGAGGCGACCTGCGCCCTGGGGCTGGCCGCCGGCGCCACCGGCCGGGACGCCTTGGCGGCGGTCGGCGCCTCGGTGCAGGGCACGGCCCATGACGGCGACTCGTTTGTCTGCCGCCTGCGCGGCCGGCCCGGCGCCGATGAGACGCTGAGCCGGCCCGGCGGCGCGTCCTACCAGGAGACCTGCCAGTCCACCCCGCCGGCCGACGCCCACTGGTCGTATTGGTGGGCGCCGGATGGCGGCGCCTGGACCTATTCCACCCGGGGGGCCTCGGGACGGCGCGCCACGGTGGGCGGGTTCGAGGGCTGGTCCTTCAACCTGGGGGCCGGGGCGCCCGCGCCGCCCCAGTTCACCCCGGCCAAGGCCGCCGCGCCCGCCCCGCCGCCTGAGCCCACACCCGCCGCCACCGCCCCGGCGGGTGGCTCGGACCAGGCTTCTGGGGGCGGCGCGGCGGGCGCCGCTGGCAGCGCGGCCGGCCGGACGGGCAGCGGCGAGGCCGCCTCGGCGGCCGCGCCGGGCTCCCCCGCGCCCGGCGGGGCGGCCAGCGGGGAGCCCAGCGGGGCGGCCGGGGCCGGCGGTGGCGGCGGCGCCACGCTGGCGCCGGCGGCTGGCTCAGGGGCCGGCCCGAGCCCGAGCCCGGCCGGGGCGCCGGCAGCGGGCGGCGGGCCGGGCGCCCCAACGCAGGCCGATGGCGGGGGCGAGCCCAAACGCGACCAGTACGTGATTCTGGGGGTGGCTTTGGCGGCCTTGGCCGCCATCGCGGCGGCTGACGCCTGGCACCGGCGCTCGGCCCGCCGCCAGGCCCGCCAGGCGGCGCCGGCGGCCGACCCGCCCCCCAGCGAACCGGCCGAGCCGGCCGGCGGCGCAGGCGGGCCTGACCCGGGCCAGCCAGCCGACCCGCCCGGCAACGCGACCGAGTAGGCCGGCGGGGCGGCCGGCCGGGCCGCGCCCCGGCGGGCGCCGGCCGGCCGGCGGTCAGCCGCCGGTTAGCTGCTTGTAGATTTCCTTGCAGGCGGGGCAGATGGGGAACCTCGACGGGTCGCGGCTCGGCACCCAGACCTTGCCGCACAGCGCCACCACCGGTTTGCCGCTGACAGCCGAGGCCACAATTTTGTCTTGGCGCACGTAATGCGCGAAGCGCTCGTGGTCGCCGGCCTCGAGGCTGGATTCGGTGCGGGTCAGGGTGTCGGTGCCCGCGCCCTGGCGGGTGGGCGCGCCGGGCGCGGCGGGCGGGTCCAATGGGCTTGCAGTCACGGCGTCAAGTCTAGGAGCACTCGCGCCCGCCCGGGCGCGCCGCCGCCCAGCCGGCCACCCCGGCCAGGCGGCGCGGCTACTCGGCCGGATGGTCGCGGCCGGCCTCGATGGCGCGGCGCGCCCGGCGGATCTTGCGGTCCCAGACCGAGGCGCGGCTACTCGGCCGGATGGTCGCGGCCGGCCTCGATGGCGCGGCGCACCCGGCGGATCTTGCGGTCTGAGACCGCTTGGAGGCCAAACGCCTCGGCCGTCCACTCCAAAGCGGCCGGGTCATGCGCGCCGGGGGCCGGGCGGCGGCGGCGCTTGGGGGCGCGGGCGCCCGGGGCCAAGCGGCGGGCCCGGGCCAGGAAGCCGGTGTGCCCCACCATGCGGTGCTCGGGGCGGACCGCCAACCCGTCCACATGCCAGCCGCGCACCACCGATTCCCAGGCCTCTGGCTCGGCGAAGCGCCCGTCCTGGCGCAGCGTCTCAACGAAGCGGGACAACTGGGTGGTGGTGGCCACATAGGCGATCAGCACCCCGCCCGGCGCCAGCGCGCCCCAGGCCGCGTCAATGTTCTCCCACGGCGCCAGCAGGTCCAGCACCATCCGGTCCCAGCAGGCCGGCTCAAGGCTGGCCGCCACCTGCGCCAACTCCCCCACCCGCAGGTCCCAGGCCGGGTGCGGCCCGCCAAACCAGCTTTCGACATTGGCCCGGGCGATCGCCGCGAAATCCTCCCGCCGCTCCACGCTGACCAGTTGGCCCTCATCGCCAACCGCCCTGAGCAGCGACATCGCAAGGGCCCCCGACCCGGCCCCGGCCTCGATCACCCGGGCGCCCGGGTAGATGTCCGCCATCTGCACAATTTGGCCGGCGTCCTTCGGGTAGACCACGGCCGCGCCGCGCGGCATCGACAGCACAAAGTCCGCCAACAGCGGGCGCATCGCCAAGTAGGGCGAGCCTTCGGTGGTGGCGACCACCGAGCCCTCCGGGCGGCCAATCAGGTCGTCGTGTTGGAACGAGCCGCGGTGGGAGTGGAACACTTTGCCCGGCGCCAGGACCACGGTGTTGTAGCGCCCCTTGGCGTCCGCCAACTGGACCCGGTCCCCGGCCCGGAGCACCCCCCGCCGCCGCGCCGCCCCCGCCGGCCCCGCCGCGCTTCGCCCGATGCCGTCCGCGCCTTGGCCGCCAGCCGGCGCGCCTTGCGCCAAGCCGCCGGCCCCGCCGGCCCCGGGCCCTGCGCCGTCGGCGCCGGCCGCGAGCTGCCGCGCTGGAGCCGGCCGGCCGGCATCGGGCGGCGGGGGCGTGCTGGAAGGCTGGCTAGACTGGCTCACGGCTATCCACCCTAGCCCCGCCCCAGGACCGCCCCGCCGCCCGGCCCCGCCGCGGCGGACGCCGCCCCGCCCGGCAGCGAGAAGACGGCGCAATATGCTTTATGCGTGCGCACCACTTTAACTATCGCCGATGACGTCCTGCTCGCCGCCAAGCAACTGGCCCAGGCGCAGCGCCGGACCACTGGAGACGTAATCTCGGACCTGGCCCGCGCCGGTTTCCGGCAGCGTCCGAACGCGGGCCGCGCCGAGGATCCAGAACTCGCCCGGCTGGGCATCACGCCGCTAGCGGCCGGCGGCCGGGTGGTGACAAACGAACTGGTCAATTCCCTCCGCGACGAGCTGGACATCTGATGCGCGCGCTGCTTGACGTGAACTCGCTGATCGCCCTGCTGGATCAGGCGCACCTACACCACGGCGCGGTCCGCTCGTTTATGCTGCACAACGCCGATGCGGGCTGGGCCACCTGCCCAATCACGCAGAACGGGTGTCTTAGAGTGATGGCGCAGCCCGCCTACCCGGGAGGGCTCAGCGTGGGCCAGGTGGCTGCTTTGCTGGCGGCGGCCACGGGCGCGGACGCCCACGAGTTCTGGGCCTGCGACGTCTCATTGCTAGACCCGGCGGTCGCAGAGACTGAGCGGCTGCTCGGACCGGGCCAGGTAACCGACGCCTACCTGCTGGCGCTGGCCGCCACCCGCGGGGGACGCCTGGTCACCTTCGACCGCCGGATCGACCCCGGTGCCCTGCCCTGCGCCCAGCCTTTCAACCTGCTCACCTTGTGACCCCTGAGGTCGCAGCCCGTTGGTTCGCCGGGATGAAGGGGGCGTTGGACGTCAGAGGGTGGCTCTAGGGTTTTTGGCATGGAGATCAAGAGTTTGTCGCCGTCGCGGGCATCCGACTTCATGCGCTGCCCGCTGCTGTACCGCTTCCGGGTGGTCGACCGCTTGGCGGAGCCGGCATCGGCGGCGGCAATGCGGGGGCGGCTGGTCCACACGGTGCTGGAGAGGCTGTTCGACTTGCCGCGCGAGCAGCGCCTGCCCGCCGCCGCCCAGGCTCTGGTGCCCGCCGCCTACCAGCGCCTGCGGGACGATGACGCCCGGGTCGACCAGTTGTTCGCGGACGGGCGGCTGACCGAGGCGGCCTTCCTGGCCGAGGCGCGGGCCCTGGTCGGGGCCTATTTCGAGTTGGAGGACCCAACCCGGCTGGAGCCGGAGGCGCGCGAAGTCTTAGTCGAGGCCCAGTTGGAGGGCGGGCCGCTGCTGCGCGGGTACATCGACCGGTTGGAGGTGGCGCCGGGCTCGGGGCTGCTGCGCATCGCGGACTACAAAACCGGCAAGTCGCCGGCCGCCCGCTTCCAGGGCGAGATGCTGTTCCAGCTGCGTTTTTACGCCCTCATCTTGTGGATGACGCGGGGGCAGATCCCGGCCATGGTGCTGCTGCTGTACTTGGGCAACCGGGACAAGGTCGCGGCCACGCCCTCGGCCGGGGACTTGGAGCGCGCCAAGCTGAAGATCGAGACCATTTGGCGGGAGATCCAGCGCATGGCGGCGGCCGGGGATTTCCCGCCGGTCAAAGGCCCGCTCTGCGCCTGGTGCTCCTTCCAGGAGCGCTGCCCGCTGTTCGGCGGCGTCCCGCCGCCGCTGCCCGCGCTGGGGCGCGGCTCAGGGCCGTAGCTGGGGCAGCAGTTGGGCGTGCGCGGCGCGCAGGAAGGCGGGGGTCAGGCGGCCGGCGCCGTCGACTTTGACCAGGCCGCGCTGGGCGGGCACCTCGACCGCGCCTGGGACCGCGATGGTCGCGATGCCCGCCGCCAGGGCCGAGGCCGCGCCGACGGGGCTGTCTTCGATGGCCAGGCAGGCGGCGGGGTCGAGGCCCAGCTTGGCCGCGCCCAGCAGGTACGGCTCTGGGTCGGGTTTGCCTTTGGCCACATCGTCGCCTGAGACCACGGCCGCGAACGCGCCTGGCGCCAAGGCCGCCACGGCGTGGGTGAAGCGCCGCCAGGACATCGACACCAGGGCGTTGGCCAGGCCGTCCGCGCGGCAGGCGGCCAGCGCCTCGGGCACACCCTCGCACCACGGCCGGCGTGACATGACTTGCTCGATCACCAAGTCGAGCAGGGCGTTGACCAGGGGAACTGTCTCCATCCGGACGCCTGCGGCCTGGAGGCCGGCCGCCGTGCCGCGCAGGTCCGAGCCGACCAGCTCAAGCGCCTGGGCCTGGGTCCAGGCGCCACCGTGGCGCTCGACCAGGGCGGTCTCGGCGGCGAACCAGGCCGGTTCGGAGTTGACCACGGTGCCGTCCAAATCCCACAGCACGCCGCGCAACCGCGGGGCCGCCGCGCCGGCCGGGCTGGAGGCGGCGGCTGGCGCGGCGGCGAGGGCTGGGGCGCCGGCCCCGGCTCCCGGCACGCCATCGGCCGGGCTGGAGGCGGCGGCTGGCGCGGCGGCGGCTTGGGCTCGCAGCACGCCATCGGGCGGGCGGGCGGCGGGGTTGGTCTGAGCGGTCATTTGGCCTGCCTGACGTTGAAATAGGTTGCCTCCGGATGGTGGAACACCATCGCCTCGGTGGATTGCTCCGGCTCCAGCAGGTCGGCATCGGTCAGCTTCAAGCCAAGCGCCCAGGCGTCCAGCAAGTCAAGCAGCACCCGCCGCTGGCTGAGGTCGGGGCAAGCCGGGTAGCCGATCGAGTAGCGCCGCCCGCGGCCCGCCGCCAACCCCAGCTCGGCCCGCACCCGGCGGTGGGCGAACTCCGCCAGGGCCTCGGCCAACTCGACCGACAAGCCGTGCAACTCCAGGTAGGAGCGGTAGTCGCCGGCCCCGAAGCGGGCGGCGGCGGCCTCGGCGAAGCGCGGCCCCATGGTCACCACCTGCAACGCCAGCACGTCCAGGGCCTCCGGGTCGACATAGTCCACCAGTGAACGACGCCGCCCGCCCGCCTGCCGGGGGAACTCCAGCACCGCCCGGGCCGGGGCCGCCAAGTCTGGGGCCTCGAGCACGGCGATGGCCTCGCCGTCCCGCCGCACCGGGAAATAGCCCCAGGCGATCTGCGGCTCGGCCAGGTGCTCGGTGCGGATCTGGTCCAACAGCGCCGCCAGGCGGGGCTCGCCGTCCGAGGCCGCCAAGTCTTGGACGCTGGCGCCGCTGCGCCCCGCCTTGAGGCCCCAGCGGGCCTGGAACAGCGCCCGGCGGTCGACAAACTGGAGGTAGTCGGCCAACGGTATGCCCTTGGCCCGGCGCACCCCCCAAAACGGCGGCGCCGGGATGTCCGCCCGCCCCACTCCCGCTGCCGCGCCGGCCGCGGAGCCCGCCCCGCCCGCCAGGTCGGCCGGACCTGCCAGGCTGGCCGCCGCGCCGAGCGGCGGGACGGGACCGCTGACAAGCCCCGCGCCGGCCGCGGAGCCCGCCCCGCCCGCTAGGTCGGACGAACCGGCCCCGAACGCCCAGACGCCCGCGCCGGCCGGCTCGGCCGCGCCAGGCGCGGCGGCGGGGCCGGCCTCGGGGCCAAGTGGCGCGCGGGCGGCATCGCCCACTGCCGGGGAGGGGGCGGGGGGCTGGGTTGCCGTATTCGCGCCGTCCGGATCAGCCGCAGCCTGCGCGCCGGCCGTGGGCTCGGCCGCCGCCTGCGTTCCGGCCGCGGCGCCAAGCGGCGCGCGGACGGCATCGCCCACTGCCGGGGAGGGGGCGAACAGCTCGTTCATGACGCGCAGGCACTCGAAGGCGTCGCGCGTGTAGTAGACCCGGCCGGGGAACTCGGCCGCTAGGTCCTCCTCAACGAAACGCCTGGTCAAAGCGGCTCCGCCGAGGAAGACCGGCCACCGCCCGGCCTCGCCCTGGAGGGCGATCTCAGCCAGGTTCTGGCGCATCACCTGAGTTGATTTGACCAACAGCCCAGACATGCCGATGGCGTCCGCGCGCGAGTCGCGGGCCGCCGCCAAGATCTGCCCAATCGACTGCTTGATGCCAATGTTGCGCACCGCGTAGCCGTTGTTGGACAGCACAATATCGACCAGGTTCTTGCCGATGTCGTGGACGTCGCCCGCCACCGTGGCCAGCACCACCGTGGCCCTGGGCGCCACCGCCGCGGCCGCCATCAGCGGTTCGAGCAGCGCCACCGCGGCCTTCATCACCTCAGCCGACTGGAGCACAAACGGCAGTTGCATGCGACCAGTGCCGAACAGTTCGCCGACCCGCTCCATGGCCGGCAGCAGATGGTCGTTGACAATGTCCAGCGGCGCCGTGCCCTCGCCCACCGCCTGCTCCAAATCAGCCTCCAGGCCGGAGCGGTTGCCGCTCACCAGGCGCTCCGCCAAGCGCTCCAGCACCGGCAGGTCCGCCAGGGCCGGGCCCCGCCCGGCCGGATCCACCTCGCCGGCGGTGGCCTCCAGCAGGGCCAGCAGCGGGTCGTAGCCGGCCCGCCGGCGGTCGAAGACCACGTCGCGCGCCAAGCGCACCGCCTCCGGGTCCAGCCGGTCCAGCGGCGCGATGCCGCCCGGCCGCACAATCGCGGCGTCCAGCCCGGCCCGCCGGGCCTCGTCCAAGAAGACCGAGTTCAACACCACCCGGGCGGCCGGCGCCAAGCCGAAGGACACGTTGGACACGCCCAGCAGCAGGTGGACCTCGGGGAAGGCGGCCCGCAGGGCGCTGATGGCCTCGATTGCGGCAAGCGCGTCCCGCCGGGTCTCGGCCTGCCCGGTGCCAATCGGGAAGGTCAACGGGTCCACCAGGATGTCCGCCAAGGCCACGCCCCGGCTGGTCAGGTCCTCGATCAGGCGCCGGGCCACCGCCACCTTGGCCTCCGCCGTGCGCGCCTGGCCCGCCTCGTCGATGGTCAGCGCCACCAGCGCGGCGCCGTGCTCCAGCGCCAACTCGGCCACCGCCTCGTAGCGGGCCTGGTCCTCAAAGTTGACCGAGTTGACAATGCAGCGCCCGCCGAGCCGCTCCAAAGCCGCCCGGATCACCGCCGGGTCGGTCGAGTCGACCATGATCGGCAGCGTCGAGGCCGTGGCCAAAGCCCCCGCCAGCGCCGCCATATCCGCCACCGAGTCGCGCCCCACATAGTCCACCGACAGGTCCAAGATGTGGGCCCCGGCCGCCGCCTGGTCGCGCCCGATCTGGACGCAGGTCTCCAGGTCCCCGGCCAGCAGGGCGTCGCGAAAGGCCTTCGACCCGTTGGCGTTGGCCCGCTCCCCCACCGCCAGGTAGGCCAGGTCCTGCCGCAGGTCAACCGCCTGGTAAAGCGACGCCACGGTCCCAGCCGCGCCCCCCGCCCGGCCCGTTTGCCCGATGCCGCCGCCCCCGCCCCCAGCCCCGGCTCCCGCCGCGCGCGCCGCCGCCCCGCCGGCCGGCCCCGGCTCGGCCAGGCCACCGGCCCCGCCGCGCCGGTCCTGGCCCCGCTCGCCCGGGCCGCCGCCGCCGGCTGGGGGCGCCGCCAAGCCCTCCGCCTCCAGCAGTTGGGCCACCGCGGCCAGGTGCTCCGGGGTGGTGCCGCAGCAGCCGCCCACCATGGCCAGGCCGTGCTCGCGGGCGTAGCGGGCCAGCCACTGGGCCAACTCGGCGGGACTGAGCGAGTAGCGCGCCTCGCCATCGGCCCCGATGGCGGGCAGGCCGGCGTTGGGCATGACGCTGACCGGCAGGTCTGCGATCTGGGCCAAGACGCGCAGGTGCTCCGACATCTCGGCCGGGCCGGTGGCGCAGTTCAGGCCGATCCCGGCGATCCCCAGCGGCAGCAGGGAGGCGGCCGCCGCCGCCGTCTCGGCGCCCAGCAGCATGGTCCCCGAAACCTCGACCGTGAAGTGGGCTATCACCGGAACCGAGCGGTCGGCATCGTGCGCGCCGCAAATCGCGGCCTTGGCTTGGAGCAGATCCTGGCAGGTCTCCACCAAAATGCGGTCCGCGCCGCCCTCCAGCAGCCCGGCGGCCTGGACGGCGTAGCCGCGGCGCAACTCGGCGAAGCTGGTGTGCCCGAGAGAGGGCAGCAGGCTGCCCGGCCCCATCGAGCCGAGCACCAGCGCCGCCCCCGGGCCAGACCCGGCCGCCCGGCGGGCCAGAGCGGCGGCCGCCCGCGCGATCTCGCAGGCGCGGTCCGCCAGCCCGTGCTCCTCCAAGAACAGCGGGTGGGCTTGGAAGGAGTTGGTGGTCAGGGCGCGGCAGCCGGCCGCCAGGTAGGCGCGGTGGATCGACTCGATCAAATCGGGCCGGCTGACGGACAGGTAGTCATGGCAGCCGGGGTGGCCGGCGTAGTCGGCCGGGCCAAGCTGGGCGCGCAGAATCTCGGTGCCCATGGCGCCATCGGCCACCAATACCCCAGCCACGAGGGACCATTGTATGAGCGCCGCCCGGCCCGGGCGCCCCAGAGGTAGGGTTGTCGGGTGTTCAACGCCATCGCCGCCTTCGCCGGCTGGAACGACGCCGGGGCGGCCGCCACCGACGCGGTGCGCCGCCTGGTCAAAGCGCTGGACGCCAGCCCGGCCGGCTCGATCTCGCCCCAAGGCTACTGCGACTTGCAGGTCAACCGCCCGCTGGTGCGTTTGAACAAGCAAGGCCTCAGGGAGATCGTCTGGCCGGAAACCGAGATCTTCCGGGCCCAGGCCCCCGGCGGCGGCGAACTGGTGCTGGTGGTGGGCGTCGAGCCCTCCTTCAGGTGGATCGACTTCGCCGACGACCTGCTCACCCGCATCACCGAGTTGGGCGTGGACAGGCTCTGGCTGGCCGGCGCGCTGCTGGCCGATATGCCGCACACCCGCCCCTTCCCGGTCCAAACCGGCTCCACCAGCCCGGCCCTGGTCGAGCAGTTCGAGGCTGAAAAACCGCTCTACGAGGGCCCGGCCGGCATTGTGGCGGTTTTGGGCCACCAGGCGGAGCACCGCTACAAGCTTGAGTCGGGCTCCTTGTGGGTGCCGGTGCCCCACTATGTCGGCAACCCGCCCTCCCCCAAAGCCGAGTTGGCCTTGGTGGCGCGGATGGCGGAGGTGCTGGGTTTGGAGGGCCTGGACACCGCCGAGTTGGCGGAGGAGGCCCGGGCTTGGACCGAGGGGGTCGAGGCCCTGGCCTCGGGCGACCCGGAGGTGGCCGGCTACGTCTCCGCCCTCGAGGAGGCAGCCGACGAGCTGGCCTCGACCAAGGGCTCCGGCGAGGCCCTGGCCAAGGAGTTCGAACGCTACCTGCGCCGCCACGGCTCCTAGAGGCGTCAGGAGAACCCGACCACCCGGCGGGCCAAGCGGTAACCCGCCAGCGAGGCCCGCCGGGCGGAGCGGCCGGCTGGCGTAGGAGGCAACGACCAGGCCCCTTCCCCCCGCCCGGCCCTGACCCGCTGGCGGGGGGCCAAGGGCTGTCCATGACCCTGATGTCAATCCGCCTCCCCGGTCCTCGGCGATGTCCCACAGTGCCCGGGAGACGGACTCGCGGGCGTGGGCTTCGACCCAGGCCCAGACCTTGACGCGGGTGCCGGTGTCGGCCAGGTCGACCCCGGCTTCGACCAGGGTTCGACTACATCGGGACTCGGCCTCGCTCGTTGTCAGGGCGATCTGCGAACCATGGAAGCTCAGGACTTCAGATTCCTTGCGATTGACCCGCTCGAACAGGCCAGATCGATGAATGGCAACAGGAGGGTCCAACCGGTGACCAGCAGACAGGCCGGTTGGGCCACGTACCACAGGACATCTGGCGAATTGGGCACGATCCTGCTCCAAGCCAACGCGACAGCCGTCGCCGCAGTTCCGAGACAGGTCGGCACAATTACGACGAACAACGACTTGACCTGCGACATCAGCCACAGATCGACGCGGCCGGAGCCAGTCGCCAAGTAGATCCCCGCCTCCTGTCGACCCATCAGCCCCATGATCAGCACGATAAACGTCGCCACGCCTAATGCGACCAGCCACGCCCACTGACCCGGCCCGGCCAGCACAGCCTGTGTAGGTGTCTGCGACAGTGCGTCCGCCCGGCGAAAAGCTGTCACCACGATACCGGCATCAGGGAATGCCGCCTCCGCGAACAAAACGGCGACCGTGACGAATGGCCGCTCGACGCGGTACCAACACTGCGTCGCCCTGGTCATGTCTTGACTGGGCACCACCCGGACCAAGCGCGCCTGCCATTCGGCGGGCCTTACCGCGTCCGGCAGTACTCCAGCCACCTGAAATCGTTCGCCGTCTACCGACACGGTCGCGCCGCGCCCGGCACCGGTCACCTCCGCCAAGTCACTCCCCAAGAACACGCCCCCCTCCGCCGGCGCGTCGGGCCACCACACCCTGAGCGCGCCAAGAGTCAAGTCCCACACTGGCAACGCCACCCCCGATGGTTCCCAATAGGCCGATGACACTAGGTCGTCGCCCTCCAGCGCTCCCGACTCCGTGATTGACGACCCACCTGCCATCGTCTCGCACGCCGCCGCATCCAGCCCCAACTCCGGGTCGAGCGGCTCGACCGCGAACACCGTCGCCCCCGCTGCCAACTCCGCACGGGCTATTCCCAGCCCACGCCACACGTCCAGCCCGCTCAAGGCCACCACGCCTCCCGCCAACGCGAAACTGAGTGCCGCCACCAGCGCGTCACGCGGCCGCAACCGACGGATCGCCTCCTCGGTCAAGTCGGCCAGCAGCCACCGCCGGACCGGTCGGGCGCGGTGCCCCCTCAACGCGCCATTTCCAACCGGCCCGCCCGCAAGTAATAGACGACGCTCGCTTTACCCGCCACCATCGGGTCATGTGTCGCTATGACCACCGACGCCATCGGGAAGCCCGTCACCAGTTCCCGCGCCACTGACGCGGCGTTCGCTTGGTCAAGATTCGCGGTCGGCTCGTCCGCCAACACCACCTGCGGGTCAGCCACGGCAGCTCGCGCCAGCGCCACCCTTTGTCGCTGGCCTCCCGACAGAGAGTTCACTAACCGCCCAGCTAACTCCCCAACGCCAAACCGGGAAAGTGCCTGGGCGGCCAACTCCTCGGCGACGCGGCGCTTGTGCCCGTGCGGCATCGCGGCAATCGTGACGTTGTCGACCACCGTCCGCCTCCCGACCAGCAACATCTCCTGGAACACCCAGGCCACAGCAACTGGCGCTGCAGGCTCGGACTCGCCGCGAACACCAATGCCGACCACGCCCCCTTGCGGCCGGAGCAGGCCGCCCAGAACTCCTAGCAGGGTGGACTTGCCTACACCGGACGGCGCCATCACTGCCGCACTCGTTCCTCGTGGCACGGTCAAGTCCAGACCCGCCATTAGTTGCGGGCCGCCGGGGTAGGCGAACTCCACACCGATTGCCCTCAAGCACATTCGGGCAAGCCCTCCGCCGATTGCGCATCCAAGAGGACCTCCTGACCCGCCAAGCCGGGTGCCGATACCATGGCGGCACCACTCGCGGCAACTCCCAAGAACTCCACCGGCACAGCCGTCACGGCGACCTCCCGGCCCGCGCTGCGGGCGAAGACGCAGGATCCCACGTCACGGCCCTCAACCAAGGCTGAAGCCGGCACCGCTGCGACGTCAATCGGCTCGGCCAGGGCGATCTGGCCATCCAGATCGATCACCGGGCCACCGGTCGACGCCCCGCCACTGTCGGCACCGTTCCCATCTGCCGACGCAGCCCCCTGGCCAGCTGCGGCCGCGGCTTCCTGCAACAGGCCCAACAATTGGGTCGGCTCCTTGGCCGTCCAAGCCCCTTCCTGGTAGCCAAGAGCCACCTCGACTCCGTTGACCCTGAACAGGAACTCGTTCGCCAGGTTGAGGAGTTCGGGCCTAACATTTCGCACCGATACGGATCCGAGCTGCGACGCACCCGCGATTATCACTTCTCCGGTCCCAGGCACAGGCCTGCCTTCTCTCAAGTTGACCGTGGCCACCGTCACGGGAGCCTCAATCCACACGAAGCTACCCGGTTCCACCACGCCGGTGTCACCCAACCCCTCGGCTTTCTGCCAAGCCTGCGCCAAGCGCTCCGTCTGGACGTCGAAAGTCCCACTGACCGGCAAATCCACACCGGAATAGAATGCGAGAAACGCCTGCACCGCTGCCACGTCCGACCCTTTGTCCCCGCGCTGCAAGGACCGGAACAAAGGTGACTCGGACACGCACGCGAATACCGGACGCCCGTCAACCGCGTAGACGCGTCCGGCTTGTGCCAAGACATCCCCCGTGGCTACGAACACCGAGGTCACCAGGCCATCATCTCCGACTGGTGCCAGCACCTCGGCTCCTGCAGCAATGTCACCGCTGAGCACCGCCGCTTGGCCATAATCGAAGCTCGTCTCTTCCGCAACGGCGTAAGCCCATTCCGAAGGCGGTGCCACTTCGAGGGGCAGAGGCCGCCCGACCAGGTAGACCCACACAAACGCTGCCACTGTGGCCACTGTCGCAATTGTCGCAGCCAAGATGCTGGTCAGGCCGGAGTGCGTCATTCCGGGAACATGCCATCAGGCCACAAATACCGGTACTGGTCCATGCACAGCAGGGCATCGAAGAACTTGTCGTTCGGATCAGCCTCGTCGGAGTTGGTCCCCTCCAGCAGTTTGCTCACCACCTGCTCTTCTGAGTCCGTGATAGCGACCCCAGTCACACCGCTCTCCTTCTCGATGCATCCAGCGAAGTCGACGAACATCCCTTCACGCTCTTCACCAGTTGGAACATTGGCAAAGAACCAATCGTGATCCGCCAACTTCAGGTGCTGGTCATAGCACTCGTCGAAAGCTTCCCGCGCACCGCCCGAGTCCTCCTCATCCACGGTCTCATAGCCGAAGGTCAACATGCCCGGAAGGGAACCCGCTTGAGCCGGAGAGACTGTGAAACCCTTGCCGATCATGCATTGCCTGGCGCTCTCGACCGCTGCCTCGTACTGGGCTTGCGTTATCAAGCCGCCCTCTGCGTCGTCTGCGCCACCCGAGCAACCTAGCAACGACGCGCAGCACAGCGCCATAGCGACAACCACCGCCGCGACCCGCCCTGTCCTCACGTCGGGCCACACCCCCATGACCTCATCCCTCAAGGGTCGTGACCCGTGGGGTTCGCTGATGACACCGGTGATACCTGATCGTGATGTCTCCTCTCGCTAAGGGGGTCTTGAATGTTGGTCCGCTCGTGTCGACCCTCAGCGAACCATGGCCATGCTATCATGCCGCGCGCGACCGGGGGGGGCCGCCGGGCGAAGGGCTATCCATGTGACTGCCCAGTATGGGGCCTGGTCAGCGGTTGGTTCTAGCGGGCTCCGATTCGGGCGGGTTGTGAAGTTTTGTGGAGCTTGCTTCTTCGGGCGGCAGCGGGCTACGCGGCGTGAGTGGCGTCCCTGGGGTCGCCTCAGCCGAGGAGCCCTGCGGCCGGACCGACCCGATGGCGTCGCGCCAGCGGCTCGGACCTCGGACCATTCCCAGGCCCGCGGCGATGACGGGCCCGAGTCCGATCTCGATGTCCTGGTCGACGCGGCGGAAGGCACCGGCGTGCTGTCGATCATCGCTCTGCAACACGACTTGGAAGACCTCTTGGGAGTTTCGGTCGACGTGGCGCCG
>JAITIG010000121.1 GCA_031279575.1 Bifidobacteriaceae bacterium | reverse complement strand
CTCGTCCCAGACGCGCGAGCGGGGGCCGTCGATCACCTCCGCCGTCATCTCCTTGCCGCGGTAGGCGGGCAGGCAGTGGATGAAAATGGCGTCCGGCTGAGCCAACGACATGGCCGCTTGGTCAACCCGGTAGGGGATGAAGGGGGCTTGGCGGGAGTCGGCGTCGTCCTCCATGCCCATCGAGACCCAGGTGTCGGTGGCGACGGCGGCCGCCCCGGCCAATGCTTCAGATGGGTCCGCCACCACCCGCGCGCTGCCGCCGGTGGCCTGGGCCACGGCCCGCGCCTCAGCCAGGACGGCGGCCTTGGGCTGGTAGGCGGCAGGGGTCGCCACCACCACCTCGAGGCCGGCCAGCGCCCCGCCCAGGAGATAGGACTGGGCCATGTTGTTGGAGCCGTCGCCGAGGTAGGCCAGCTTGGCGCCCCTGAGGCCCGCCACCCCGCCCAAGTGCTCCGCGATGGTCAGCAGGTCGGCTAAGACCTGGCACGGGTGGTAGTCGTCGGTCAGGGCGTTGACCACCGGCACGCCGGCGTGGGCGGCCATCTCCTCGAGCCGGTCCTGCCCGTAGGTCCGCCAGACGATAGCGCTGACCTGCCGCCCCAGCACCCGCGCGGTGTCCGCGATCGACTCGCGCTGGCCCACCCCGGCCAGCCGCCCGTCCACCAGCAGCGGGTAACCGCCCAATTCGGCCACCCCGACGCTGAACGAGACCTGCGTCCGGAGGGTGGGTTTGTCGGTCAGGATGGCGACCGCCTGGGGGCCGCGCAGGGGCTGGAGGTCCCAGCGGCGCGCTTTGACTTTGAGCGCCAGTTCCAGGATCTCGGCCTGCTCGGCCGGGCTGATCGACGTGTCTTTCAAGAAATGCCGTGTCGTCATCTTTGCTCCTCCAACAGTTTCGGCAGCGCGGCGGTGAAGCGGTCTGCCTGGTCTGGGGTCAGGATAAGCGGCGGCGCCAGCCTGACCACGTCCGGGGCTGGGGCGTTGACCAGGAAGCCAGCCCGTTCGGCCGCCAGCGCCACTTCCGCCGCGTTCGCCTCCGCCAGCACGATGCCGATCAGCAGCCCCCGGCCGCGGGCCGCCCGCAGGCCCGGAACGGCGGCCAGGTCGGCCCGCCAGCGCGCCCCCAGTTCGGCCGCGTGGGCCATCAAGCCGTCCCGCTCGATGACGTCCAAGGTGGCCAGCGCGGCCGCTGCGGCCAGCGGGTTGCCGCCCAGGGTGGTGCCGTGGTCGCCCGGGCTGAGCAGGCCGGCGGCGGGCTCATTCATGGCCACCATCGCCCCGATCGGGAAGCCCCCGCCAAGCCCCTTGGCCAGGGTCACGATATCCGCCTGGCACGAAATGGGGAGAGTTTCATTTTGCGTCAGCCGCGCCGGCCCGGCGCCGCACCCAGCGCCACCACCCAGACCGCCACCACCCAAACCCCCACCGCCCAAACCGCCACCGGGCAGACCGCCACCGCCCAGACCGCCACCGCCCAGACCGCCACCGGGCAGCGCGGGCTCGGCGCCGTCGGGCGGCGCCGCTGCCAACTCGTCTAGGCAGGCCAGCCAGGCGCCGCTGCGGCCGATGCCGGTCTGGACCTCGTCGATCCACAGCAGCGCGCCGGCTTTGCGGGTCAGGCGGCGCGCCTCGGCCAGGTAGCCGGCGGGCAGGGGGCGCACGCCCGCCTCGCCTTGGATCGCCTCGAGCACCAGGACGGCCACATCGCCCGGCGCCAGCGCGGCGGCCAAGGCTGGCAGATCGCCGAAGGGCAGGAACTCGACCGGCCCGGTGAATGGTTCGAACGGCTTGCGGTAGGCCTCCTTGGCGGTCAAGGACAACGCGCCCAGGGTGCGGCCGTGGAAGGACCCTTCGAGCGCCAGCACCCGCTCCCGCCCGCCGCCTAGCCGCAGAGCGGCTTTCAGAGCCGCCTCGTTGGCCTCGGCGCCGGAGTTGGCCAGGAACACGCGGCCGCCCGCTGCCGCCCCCGTGATTTGGAGCAGGCGCTCGGCCAGGGCGATCTGCGGCGGGCTGGCGTAGAGGTTGGAGACGTGCGCCAGCCGCCCGGCCTGCCGCGCCACCGCCTCCACCCAGGCGGGGTGGCCGTGGCCCAGCGCGTTGACGGCGATGCCGCCCAGCAGGTCGAGGTATTCGCGCCCATCGGCGTCCCAGACCCGGGCGCCCTCGCCCCGCACCAAGACCAAGCGCGGGTTGAACAGCCCCAGCAAAGCCCCCCGGTAGCGTTCGAGCAGCGCCTCGCAAGGAACGGAGCCGTGACTGTTGTGGGTTGGGGGATCAGCGGGCGCCATCGGGCACCTCCGGCCTCCCTTCGCCAGCCACAGCGCTCTGACCAGGGCGTTTGCGCAAGACGTGGTCGGCTTCGGCTGGTGGGGGGTCTGTCACCATCGTGCCGACCCCCTGGTCGGTGAAGATCTCAGTCAGCAGTGAGTGGCGGGCGCGGCCGTCTATGACGTGCGCCTGCGGCACCCCGCCCCGCACGGCCCGCAGGCAGGCCTCCATCTTGGGGCGCATGCCCGTCTCCAAGCTGGGCAGCATGGCGGCCAGTTCGCGGGCTGTGACCTGGTGGATCAAACTCGTCTCGTCCGGCCAGTGGCGGTAGAGGCCGGCCACGTCGGTCAGGATCGCCAGCTTGCGCGCGCCCAGCGCGATGGCCAAGGCGGCCGCAGCCGTGTCGGCGTTGACGTTGAGGACCTGCGACGGGTCGCCCAAGTCCGGCGCGACGGTCGAGACGACCGGTATCCGGCCGGCCTCGAGCAGGTCGCGCACGGCGCCCGGGTTGACCTTGGCGACATCGCCGACCTGGCCCACGTCGACCTCCTCGCCATCAACCGTGGCGGTGCGGCGGCGGGCTTGGAAAAGCGCCGCGTCCTCCCCGCTCAGGCCGACCGCGAAGGGGCCGTGCTGGTTGATCAGACCCACCAATTCGCGGCTGACCTGGCCAGTCAGGACCATGCGCACCACGTCCATCGTCTCCGGCGGGGTGACCCGGAGGCCGCCTTGAAACTCGGAGGCGATGCCCAGCCGGGCCAGCATCTGGCTGATCTGCGGCCCGCCGCCGTGAACCACGACCGGCCGCAAACCGACCCGCCGGAGGAACACCATGTCCTCGGCGAAGGCGCGCTTGAGCGCTTGATCGACCATCGCGTTGCCGCCGTATTTGACCACCACGATGGCGCCGCTGAAGCGCAGCAGCCAGGGCAGCGCCTCGATCAGGACTTCCGCCTTGTCGTCGGGGCTGAGGTGGGCCGGCCCGCTCATGACGAGTAGTCCGCGTTGATCGAGACGTATTGCTGGGTCAGGTCGTTGGTCCAGACCCAGGCGCCGGCCGCCCCGGCATGCAGGTCCAACCTGACCACCACCTCGCGCGGAGTCAGGTCGACTGCTTCGCGCGGCTCGCCCGGTCCCCCCGCCCGCGCCACCATCACCCCGTTGACCAGCACATCTACCTTGTCCGGGTGGTACGGCGCGACGGCCGGGGAGACGCTTCCGGCGGCCGCCAGGATTCTCCCCCAGTTCGGGTCGTTGCCCGCGATGGCGGTTTTGAACAGGTTCGACCGCGCCACCGCGCGCGCCACCGCCAAGGCGCCGTCCTCGCTCAGCGCGCCGGTCACCTCGATCGCGATCTCATGCCCGGCACCTTCCGCGTCCGCCACCAGTTGCCGGGCCAAGTCCTGCGCCAGCGCGGTCAGGGTAGCGGTGAATTCGGCTGGGTCGGGCTGGCGCCGCGAGGCCCCCGAGGCCAGCAGGATGACCGCGTCGTTGGTCGACATGCAGCCGTCCGAGTCGATCCGGTTGAAGGATTTCGCGCAGGCCTGCTCCAGCGCCGCTTGGGCCAGGCCGGGCGCGACGGCCGCGTCGGTCGTCAGCAGCACCAGCATGGTGGCCAGTTCGGGGGCCAGCATGCCCGCCCCCTTGGCCATCCCGCCGCAGCTGTAGA
Organism: Bifidobacteriaceae bacterium; assembly: GCA_031279575.1. The sequence continues at coordinate 603 of JAITIG010000121.1, read as the reverse complement.
GGCCGCCCGCGCCGCGCCGGAGGGCCTGCTTCGGGACCGTGTCGGTCGTCATGATGGCCTCGGCCGCCGCCCGCCCGCCAAAGTCCGGGTGCCCGCTCCCGCCGCCGCCCAGTTGCCCGATGCCGTCCACCCCCGCCCCAGCGCCAAGGCCGGTCCCGCCGGTCCCGCCGCCGCCGACTTGCCCGATGCCGTCCACCCCCGCCCCAGCGCCAAGGCCGGTCCCGCCGCCGCCCGGGTTGCGGTCGCCGGGGGCGCCGCCGGGCTCGCCCAGGGCGGCGGCGGCCAGCTTGAGCCCGGCCAGCAGGGCGTCCAACCGCAACCGCTGGCCGATCAGGCCGGTCGAGCAGACCAGCACCTCGGCTGGGTCGAGCCCCAGTTCGGCGGCGGCCCCCTGGGCTGTGGCGGCCGCGTCCTGGTAGCCGCCCGGCCCCGTGCAAGCGTTGGCGCCGCCGGAGTTCAAGACCACCGCGCGGGGGGTCTGGCCGCCGCCCAAGGCCAGCGCCATCCGCTCTTGGCTCAGCCGCACCGGGGCGGCCGCGAACCGGTTGGCGGTGAAGACGGCGGCCGCTGCCGCCAGCTCGGGCACGGCATCGTTCACCACCA
>JAITIG010000063.1 GCA_031279575.1 Bifidobacteriaceae bacterium | reverse complement strand
AGCGGCACCCGGGCGGGCTTGGGGGGCTTCGAGCCGCCCCTCACACGGCACGGGCTCCGCTCGATCAAGTCGGCGTCCACCGCCTCCCGCATCAGCCGGGACAGCAACCCGTACGCGTTGGCGCGCTCCCGGTCGCCCTTGCGCCTCGAAGGGTCGTCCGGCTTGAGCGCCGCGTGCCAGTCCGCGACCGCCTCGGGGGTGATCGCCGTCAACTCGAAGCCGCCCAGCCTGGGCAGTATCCGCCTGCGCAGCAGGCGCGCGTTTTCCTCCAGTGTTTTTTGCTTCCACTCGCCTTTGCGGGGCCGCTCCGGGTCCAGCGGCCGCCGCCGCTCCAACACCGTCCCGGCCCACTCGGCCAGGGTCCAGGCCTTGACCGGCTCGGGGGCGGGCATGTCCGGGGGGGTCCACTCGCCCCGGGCCAGCGCGGTCTCGGCCGCCGCGAGGAACGCGCGGGCCTCTCCCCGGGTGCGGAACGTCCGCGGCGCGGCATGGCGGCCCACCTGGCTGGTGGCCCGCTCCACCCCCGCGTGGTCTCGGTAGCGGTGACCCAGAGGCACCTGGTAGCGCGCCTGGAACCGGCCGGACGGCAGCTTGCGCACCGTCCCGAAGCTTCTGTGGGCGGCCATGCGATCTTCCCTCCCAGCGGCGGGGCGGGCTGGATTCCGTGCCCGCTACGTGCCCGCAACTGAGACCATTCTAGCCTGTTTCAGGCCACTTGTGTCACCCCCGGTCAATCGGGTACTGTGGCGAACATGCAGGTCAAAGCGGCGAACGCGCTGGTCGCGGCCAAGGCGCCGCAAACCCCGCGGCACTTATTCGAGTCCAGTGCCGGGAGCCAAGCGGAAACCGTCCCTGACCTGCGGAAACACCCCTGGGGGGGACTCCCCTTGGGGGGTCCCCAATACCGCCGGGGTTAGCAAACGCGAGCCAGCGAGCGCCCGACCTGCGGTTTTCCCGGGAGCAGGTTCCAGCGGTTCTATGAAACCCGAGGTCAGACCCGGTAATTCGTGACGCCATCCTGGGGTGTTACGGGGTGGACCACTAGCATTCCGGACGGCCGGGCCGGGATGGTCAGATGACGGCGCCTTCGGGCAGCGGCTCGTCCCACGCGCCGATCACTCCCAGCGGCGCCCCGGCCGCCACCGCGTCATCCATCATCCGGATAAGCTCGGCAGCACTCGGGATGGACGGAGCCCCGAAGGCGAAGTAGACGGGCTGCCCGAAGCGCGCCTTGTACCGATTGCACGCCTCCCGGAACTCGGGTGTCCACCCGTCTGCCATCACGCGCCTCGCAATCTCGCCAGCATGCCCCGACCGCCTTGGACGCGGCGGGGGAGTACGGCGCAATCCTAGCCGCCGCCGCGCGCGACACCTTCCACCGGCCCCACCGCCGCAAGCTGCCGGGCAACCGCGTCCAACTACGGGGCTGGGCGGGGGGCCGGGCTAGGATGGGGCCATGCCACCGGAGCAGCGCATCCAGATCAAGCTTGCCCCAGACTTGGAGGCGGGCGTCTACGCCGATTTTGTGCGCGCCTGGCACAGCAACGACGCCTTTGTGCTCGACTTCGCCGCCTTGACCGAGCCGCCCCGGCACGATTCCGGCGCGGTGGTGCTCAACGCCTCGGTGGCGGCGCGGGTGCGGATACCGCCGGCGCAGGTCTTCGAGCTGATGAAGGCGCTTGAGCAGCAGCTCAGCGCCTGGGAGAAGGAGCAGGCCAAACGCCGCCAAACGCCGCCCGCGCCCGACCGCTGAGGCCGGGGGCGGATCGGGGCGTCACTTGAAATCGACGCCGTGCTCCTTGAGGAAGGCGATCGGGTCGGTGGTGGAGCCGCCCACCGCCACCTCGAAGTGCAGATGGGGGCCGGTCGACTGCCCGGACGAGCCGGTGCGGGCGATCTGCTCGCCGGCCACCACCGCGTCGCCCTCCTGCACCAAGATGCCGCCGAGGCCGTCCATGTGCAGGTAGCGGGTCAGAACCCCGCCGCCGTGGTCGATCTCGATGGTCCAGTTGCCGCCGCTGTCCTGGTAGACCCGGGTGACCGAGCCGTCGTGGGCGGCGAAGATCGGCTTGCCCCGCCCGGAGGTGATGTCGACCCCGCTGTGCATTTTCAGCACCCCGTAGATCGGGTGGATGCGCATGCCGTAGGCCGATGAGACGGGGCCGGCCCCCGGCTGGGTCCAGCCGTCGGCGCTGACGGTGTACGGCGAGTCCCCGCCCCGCAGCTGGTAGCCCACCTTGGTCGACGACCAGGCCGGCGAACCGTCGGCGGCCAGCAGTTCCAGGGCGCCGGAATCGGTCAGGACCAGTTTGGCGCCGGCCGCGGCCGCGTCCGCCGTCCAGGTGACGGCCCCGCCCACGCGCACCACCAGCGCGCCATCCTCGGTCAAGGTCAGCTGGGCCTCTGGGTCCGGCTCGGCGTCCAGCGACCACAGCTTCTGGTTCAAGTTGTTGCACAACACCACCGCGCCGTCCTCCGCCACGGCCACGAAGTGGCTGTTGGCGGGGCTGGTGAGCCTCTCGCCCAGGCCGATGGCCTGGCCCGGCAGCAGTTCGGTGGGGAAGCGGCTGGTGGTGGCCACCAGTTGGGCCAAGATCTCCGGCTTTTCGCCCGGCCGTTGCAGGAACAGCGTGTAGGAGTAGCTGGTGCCGGGCAGCAGCCCGGTGTCTTGGACCGAGCCCGGGTCCTCCCCCAAGGGCACCTCGACGCCTTGGGCCGGGGTCAGCGGCGGCGCGTCGCCCACCCCCCGGCGCAGGATCAGCTCGGCCTCCGGCTCCTCGGCCGCGGCGCCGACATCCCATTTGAGCACCAGGGCGACATTGGATTGGGGGTCGGCCGAGATGGCCGGCTCGGCCGCCGCCTCGCCCTCGCTGAGGAGTTGCGCCGTCATCGACCGCGAGGTCAAGTCGAGCATGTTGCGCCGGGAGACGGCCTCGATTGTCTGCCCCAGCGGCGAGAGCGCGTCGCCGCTGGTGGGCGGCGCCGGGCTGGCCCCCCCGGCGAGCCCGATGCAAGCCGTCCCGGCCAGCAGCCCGGCCGCGGCCGCCGCGGCGGTTTGGCGGATGTGGGCCCGCAGGAACCCCCGCGCCGGCGCCACCAGCCGCGCGGCCAGCGTTTGCAGCGCGCCGCCGGTGGGCCACACCAGCCGCGGGCGGTCCCGCCACGCCAGCCGCGGGCGGTCCCGCCACGCCCGCCGCAGGCGCCCCATCCAGGCCGATGCCGCCCGGTCCAGCCCAGCCCGCCGGGCCCCGGCCGCCCCCGCCGCACCAGCCGCACCAGCCGCACCCGCCGCACCGGCCGCCTCGCCCGCCTCGGCCAGCTGCGCCAACTCGGCCAGGCTTTGGTAGGCCGCGCTGAGCGCCTGGCTCGACGCGGTCAAAACACCCGCCGCGGGCTCAACCCCGGCCTCGGCCAGGGGGCCCGCGGTGGTCAAAGCGTTCGCCGCCGGCGCAACGCCCGGCCCGGCCAAAACCGCCGGCCCGGCCGGCCCGGCCGGCGCCTCCGGCTCGACCAAGCGGTAGACGGTGCCGTCCGCCTGGGTCAGCTGGTAGCTGGCGGCCGCCTGCGCGGCCGCCCAATCGGCCTGCGCGGCCGCCCAATCGGCCCGCGCGGCGCGCGCGATCCGCTCCGCCCCGGGGTAGCTGGAACCCGGGCGGGCGGACGGCAGGCGGGGCGCGGCATCGGGCCCCTGGTGGGGCGGGCGGGCGGCCTCAAGCGGGGCTTCGACCTGCCCAAAGGCGTATTGCGAGAGGCGCCTGGCCTCGGCCGCGGGCGATGTCCAGGCGGCCGGCGGGGCGGCCGGCCGGCTGGGCGGCGGCGTCAGGGTAGGCGCGGCAGACCGCTCGGCCTGCAGCCGGCTCAACCTGAGTTGGCGGCGCGTCAGCGGCGCCGCTGATTGGTCAAGCATGTGTGTAAAGGTTTCCCTCGCCTCGTCTTGGTGTTGTGCGCCAGAATTTGGCTGGGCCCAGGACCCGGAGCCGTCCTATCGACGATAGCCTAAGGCCTGGTGGGAGCGCCAGCCTTGGTATTGGCGGGAATCCTCACGCCATCTTCACGCGAGCGGCGGGCTAGCGTAGGACCATGGCCGATCCGTCCAGCTACAAACCCGCGCCGGGCTCGGTGCCGGCCGAGCCGGGCGTCTACCGCTTCCGCGACCAGCACGGCCGGGTGGTCTATGTGGGCAAGGCCAAGAACCTGCGCGCCCGCCTGGCCAACTACTTCCAGCCGCTGGACTCGCTCCACCCCAGGACCCAGCGCATGGTGACCACCGCCGCCTCGGTCGAGTGGACTGTGGTCTCCACCGAGGTTGAGGCCCTGACCTTGGAATACTCCTGGATCAAGCAGTTCGAGCCGCGCTTCAACGTCAAGTACCGCGATGACAAGTCCTACCCCTACCTGGCGCTGACGCTGGCGGAGGAGTTCCCCCGGGCCCAGGTCATGCGCGGGGCCAAACGCAAGGGCGTGAAGTACTACGGGCCGTTTGGCCACGCCTGGGCCATCCGCGAGACCTTGGACCTGATGACCCGGGTGTTCCCGGTGCGCACCTGCTCCAAGGCGGTTTTCCAGCGCTACCAGGCGCAGGGGCGGGCCTGCCTGCTGGGCTACATCGACAAATGCTCGGCGCCGTGCGTGGGCCGGGTCTCCGCCGCCCAGCACCGCCAGATCGTGGATGATTTCATGGCTTTCCTGGACGGGGACACCAAGCGCTTCCTGGACTCCTTGGAGGCCGCCATGCGCCAGGCCGCCGCCGCCGAGGCCTTCGAGCGGGCGGCCCGCCTGCGGGACGATGCCGCCGCCTTGGCCCGGGTGGTCGAGCGCAACGCCCTGGTCCTGCCGGAGCGGACCGAGGCGGACGTCTTCGCTTTGGCCGAGGACGATTTGGAGGCGGCCGTCAAGGTGTTCTTTGTCCGCCGCGGCCGGGTGCGCGGCGAGCGCGGCTGGGTGGTGGAGAAGGTCGAGGACCTGGCGCCGCCAGAGCTGGTGGCCTCGCTGCTGAGCGCCGTCTACGGCGAGTCCGACGACGTGCCGCGGGAGGTTTTGGTGCCCACCTTGCCCGCCGGGGTGGAGCAGGTGGCCGAGTTCTTGCGCGGCCGGCGCGGCTCCCAGGTCGCCATCCGCGTCCCCAAGCGCGGCGCCAAGCGCTCCTTGGCCCAAACGGCGCAGAAGAACGCCGACCACGCCCTGGCGCTGCACAAGGCCCGCCGCGGGGCTGATTTGACCACCCGCTCGCAGGCTTTGGCCGAGCTCCAGGAGGCGCTCGACTTGGACGACGCCCCGCTGCGCATCGAGTGCTACGACATCTCCCACACCGGCGGCGCGGCCCAGGTCGGCTCCATGGTGGTGTTCGAGGACGGGTTGGCGCGCAAATCGGAGTACCGCCATTTCAACATTCGCGGCCCGCGGGGCTTGGGCGCCGCCGACGACACGGCCGCCATGGCGGAGGTGCTGACCCGGCGTTTCAAACACGCCGAGACGCCCGATGCCGCGCCCGCCGGGGCGGGGGAGCGCCGGCGCTTCGCCTACCCGCCCAACCTGCTGGTGGTCGACGGCGGCCAGCCGCAGGTCGGCGCGGCCGCCAAAGCCCTGGGCGAACTCGGGGTGGCCGATGTGGCGTTGGTCGGGCTGGCCAAGCGCCTCGAGGAGGTGTGGCTGCCAGGCGAGGCCTTCCCGGTCATCCTGCCGCGCGGCTCGCAGGGCCTGTACTTGCTGCAACGCGTCCGCGACGAGGCCCACCGCTTCGCCATCCAGGCCCACCGCAAGCGCCGCTCCCAAGCCATGACCCGCTCGGCCTTGGACCAGATTCCGGGTTTGGGGCCGGCCCGCCAGCGCGCCCTGCTGGGGCAGTTCGGCTCGGTCAAACGCCTCAGGGCGGCCAGCCCAGCGGAGTTGGCGCAGGTCAAAGGCATCAGCCCGGCCTTGGCCGAGCGCATCGCGCAAGCTTTGGCCGCCCCGCCCGCCGGGGTGGGCGAGGTGCTTGCGCCGGGTGAGAGACTGGTGCGGTGAGCGAGGACACCGAGGCGCCGACTTTCCCCTCCGGCATACCGGTGATCGACGCCCGGGCCGAGCGGGCCGGGCGGGGCGAGGTCTTGATCATCACCGGCATGTCCGGGGCCGGGCGCACCCAAGCCGCCGGGGTGTTGGAAGATCTCGGCTGGTATGTGGTGGACAACCTGCCGCCCCAGATGATCGAACCGCTGGCGGGCATGATGACGCCCTTCGGCGGCGGCGTCCACAAGCTGGCGGTGGTGGTGGATGTGCGCTCCGGCGAGTTCTTCCGCACCTTGATGGACGCCCTGGGCAAGCTGCGCGACCAAGGCACCGACCACCGCATCGTCTTCCTGGACGCCTCCGACGAGCAGTTGATCCGCCGCTACGAGGCGGTCCGCCGGCCGCATCCGCTGCAGGGCTCGGGCAGCGTTTTGACCGGGATCGCGCGCGAGCGCGCCCTGCTGGCGGATTTGCGCGAGCGCTCGGACGACTACTTGGACACCTCGGCTTTCTCCGCCCACGAGCTGGCCGCCCACATGGCGCACATCGCCGACCCAGACAAGAAAGACGAGATCACCGTGGCGGTCTCGTCCTTCGGCTTCAAGTACGGCCAGCCGGCCGACGCCACCGAGATTGTCGACGCCCGCTTCTTGTCCAACCCCTACTGGGTCGACGAGCTGCGCCACCTGACCGGGCTCGACCCGGCCGTGCGCGACTACGTCATGGCCTCGGGCGAAGCCCAAGAGTTCCTCGACCACTATGTCAAAGCCCTGCTGGTGGCCTTTGGCGGCTTCCGCTCCCAGCGCAAGCACCACGTCGCCATCGCCATCGGCTGCACCGGCGGCAAGCACCGCTCGGTCGCCATGGCGGAGGTGCTGGTGGGGATGCTGCGCGCGGCCGGGGTGCGGGCCCGGGCCGCCCACCGGGACGTGGGGCGGGAATGAGCCCGCGGCATCGCCCACCCAGGGTGGTGGCGCTGGGCGGGGGGCACGGCCTGGCGGCGGCCCTGCGCGCGCTGCGCCACGTCACCCCCGAGTTGACGGCGGTGGTGACGGTGGCGGACTCCGGCGGCTCCTCCGGCCGGCTGCGCCAGCAGTTCGGCTGCTTGCCGCCGGGCGACCTGCGGATGGCCCTGGCCGCCTTGTCCGGCCACGACGAGTGGGGTTTGACCTGGCGCGAGGTGCTCCAGCACCGGCTCGGCGGGCAGGGCGAGCTGAGCGGGCACGCGCTCGGCAACCTGTTGATCGTGGGCCTGTGGGAGATGTGGCCCGGCGACCCGGCGGTCGGCTTGGACTTTGTGGCCAAGCTGGTCGGAGCCGAGGGCCGGGTGCTGCCGATGTCGACCGCGCCGCTGGACGTCGAAGCCGACATCACCCGCCTGGTGGACGGCGAGCCGTGGCACACCTCGGTGCGCGGCCAGGAGAAAGTGGCTTTGGCCCGCGGCCAGGTCGATGCCGTGCGCCTGTCCCCAGCCCGGCCGCCCGCCTGCCCGGAGGCCGTCGAGGCCATCAGGCAAGCCGACTGGGTCAATTTGGGGCCGGGCTCGTGGTACACCTCGGTGATCCCGCACCTGCTCATCCCGGAGCTGGCCGAGGCGGTGCTGGACCCGGCGGTCAAACGCTGCGTCACCTTGAACTTGGAGGGGCAGGCGGGCGAGACCAGCGGCTACAGCGCGGCCGACCACCTGGAGGCGCTCAGCCGCTACGCCCCGGGCAGCCGCTTCGAGGCCGTCATCGCCGACCAGGCGGCGCCGGGGGGCCTGGGCGAGCTGGAAGCCGTGGTGGAGCGCCTCGGCGGGCGGCTGCTGGTGCGCCCGGTGCGGCAGGCCGCCGACCACGCCCAGCACGACTCGCTGCGCCTGGCGGCCGTCTACCGCGAGGTGTTTTTGGGAAGCGGGGGTTCAAACGGATGGCGTTGACGGCGATTGTGAAGGAAGAGCTGTCGCGGCTGGGCTCCGAGAAGGGCTGCTGCCGCCGGGCGGAGACGGCGGTGGCGCTGCGCTTCGCCGGCGGTTTGCACATCATCGCCGGGCGGATTGTGGTCGAGGCCGAGTTGGACACCGCCATGGCGGCCCGCCGGCTGCGCCAGGCCGTGGCGGATATTTACGGCAACCGCTCGGAGATCGTGGTGGTGCGCGGCGGCGCCTTGAAGCGCGGCACCCGCTACCACGTCAGATTCGCGCGCGATGGCGAGGGCTTGGCCCGCCAGACCGGCCTGCTGGACCAGCAGGGCCGGCCCGTTTTGGGCTTGCCGCCCAGCATTGTGGCGGGCGGCCTCTGCTGCGCCGGGGCGGCTTGGCGGGGGGCGTTCTTGGCCCACGGCTCGCTGACCGAGCCGGGGCGGTCCGCCTGCCTGGAGATCTCCGCCCCGGGGCCGGAGGCGGCCCTGGCGCTGACCGGGGCGGCCCGCCGGCTGGGCGTCCACGCCAAGTCGCGCGATGTGCGCGGGGTGGACCGCGTGGTGATCCGCGACTGCGACGCGATCCGGACCATGCTGACCCGGATGGGCGCCCATGAGGCGGTCATGATCTGGGAGGAGCGGCGCGTTAGGCGCCAGGTCTCGGGCGACGCCCACCGCATGGCCAACTTCGACGACGCCAACCTGCGCCGCTCGGCCCGGGCGGCGGTGGCCTCGGCCGCCCGGGTGGAGCGGGCTTTTGAGATCTTGGGCGACTCGGTGCCGGACCACCTCAGGGAGGCGGCCGAGTTGCGCCTGGCCAACAAGGAGGCCTCCTTGGAGGAGCTGGGCCAGCTGGTCGACCCGCCGCTGACCAAGGACGCCATCGCCGGGCGCATCCGCCGCCTGCTGGCGATGGCGGACCGGCGCGCCATCCGCGAGGGGCTGGCCCTGACGGACGCCGCCCTGCCTTACGACATCTACGATCTGTGAGCCCGGCCGGGCCCTTTAGCTGCCGCTTTGCCGGTGCTAAAGGGGGGCGGCGGGCGTTGGGCCCTTCGACGGCGCGGGCTGCGCCGCCTGGTGCTAGGGTCGTTTGTGAGCGCGGCCCCGAAGGGCGGCGCCGTCCAAGCCCAGGCCAGGCGATCCGCCTGGCGCACACCATCTCGCGCCGGCCCTAGCCGGCGCCTCCCAAAGGGGGAACTGAAGTGACGATTCGCGTTGGCATCAACGGGTTCGGCCGCATCGGCCGCAATTTCTACCGGGCCATCCTGGCCTCCGGCGCCGACATCCAGGTGGTCGGCGTCAACGACCTGACCAGCACCCAGGCGCTGGCCAACCTGCTGCGGTTCGACTCCGTGCTGGGCCGCTTGGACCAGGCTGTGGCCTTCACCGAGAGCACCATCACCGTGGGCGGCAACACTTTCCGGGTGACCGCCGAGCGCGAGCCGGCCAAGCTGCCCTGGGCGGAGCTGGGGGCGGACATCGTGATCGAGTCGACCGGCTTTTTCACCGACGCTTTGAAGGCCAAGGCGCACATCGACGCGGGGGCCAAGAAGGTCGTCATCTCGGCGCCGGCCAAGAACGACGACGGCACCTTCGTCATCGGCGTCAACCACAAGAACTACGACCCGGCCATCCACCACGTCATCTCCAACGCGTCTTGCACCACCAACTGCCTGGCCCCGCTGGCCAAGGCCTTGAACGACTCGATTGGGATTGTGCGCGGCCTGATGACCACCGTCCACGCCTACACCGGCGACCAGAACCTGCA
>JAITIG010000037.1 GCA_031279575.1 Bifidobacteriaceae bacterium | reverse complement strand
CGGCGCCGCCGCGGGGCGCAGACCGCCGGTCGCCGGGCCAGGGCCGGGTGGGGCCGGGCTGGCGGGGCGCTGGGCCTGGGGTGGCGGAGGCGGCTGCGCCGCCCCGGCCCGGGGCAAGTCCGCCAAGCGGCTGGCCGCCGCCGCTCCCGCCTCGCGGCGCACCGGGCGGCGCACCGGGCCGCTGCGCGCCGGCGCCGGCGCGCCGGGGCGCTGCTGGGCGCGCTCGCCTGCGGGCTCGTCAGCGGGGTGCTGCCCGGCCGGGCGGCCGGCCCCGGCGGGCGGGCCGCCCGCGCGCGGCTGGCCGGCCCGCTCGCCGCCAAGGTATTGCCCGCCGGCGCGCCCCCCGCCGGGGCGCTCCAGAGCGCGCTCGCCGGGGCGCTCACCGGGGCGCTGCTGGCCGCGCTCGCCGACGCGCTCCTGGCCGCGCTCACCGGCGCGCTCGCCGGGGCGCTGCTGGCCGCGCTCACCTGAGCGGTCCCCCAGGCGCGGCTGGGGGCGGGCGGCGGCGCGCGGCATCGGGCTTGGGGGCGGGGGGGTGCCGCTGGAGGGATCTGGGGGCTCGGCGTAGCGGCGCTGGCGGGCCGCCATCACAAACAAACCCGCTGTCAGCAGCACAACCAACGCAGACAGCACAATAATCACGGCCAGGCCGTGCTCCTCTGCCCAGCTGACCGCGAAGCCCAATCTTGGAATGCGATACATGTAGATGCCAATCACGTCGTCTTCAGCCACAGCGAGCTTATCTGGTTTCAGGTTCGCATCGCCCTGGGTGACCAAAAATCGCCCGGACTCCCCCACCACCCGCCGGATCACCAACGCCGCCGGGTCGCCACCCTGGGCAAACACCACCACATCGCCCACCTCCACGCCGCCGCCCGCCCCCGGGCCGCGGGTCACCACAAGATCCCCCGCCCTAATAGCCGGCGCCATGGCCGAGCCCCTCACCATCAACGACTGCCCGCCGCTGGCCAACGGCACCACCGCCACCGCCACCGCCAAAGCCAAAATCGCCACCAACAGCGCCGCCGCGCCCAAGGCAAGGCTGCCCCGCAGCGAAATGCGCCTCCTGGCCTTCCCTTCCAAGCGCGGGCCCTCAATCCCCCCGGGTCGCAAGAGTGGTGAACAAGTCCACAATAGGCTCCAAAGCCCCCGGCAGTCAGCAGGTCAAACCGTTCTCCGGCACCGCGCCCTGCAAATAGAAACGGTCGATGGCGCTGTCCACGCACTCATTGGACCGCCCGTAAGCGGTGTGCCCCTCCCCCTCGAAGGTCACCAGCACACCGGACTCGAGCTGCTCCGCCAACGCCACCGCGCCCTGGTAGGGGGTGGCCGGATCGCCCGTGGTGCCAACCACCACAATCGGGTTGGCGCCCTTGGCCGAGACCGCCTGCGACTGGCCCACCTGCGGATACGGCCACACCTCGCACTGCTTCTCGGTGTAAGACCAAAACTCGCCAAACGTTGGCGAGGCGGCCGCCAAATCCGCCGCATGGGCCTGAGCCGAGGCCAAATCGGACGCCAGGCGGCCGTCCAGGCAGTTGATGGCCACAAACGCCTCCATCAAATTGGACTGGTAGCGGCCGTCGACCCGGTCCAAGTAGAGATCGGAGAACAACAGCAAAACTGAGCCGTCGCCGTCCCGCAAGGCCGCGCCCAAGGCGGCTGAGAGCTCTGGCCAGGAGGCGTCATCGTACATGGCGACCAAAATGCCGTTCAGGGCCAGGGGGACTGTCAGGAGGCGGCCCTCCTGGTCCCCGGTCGGCATCGGCTGGGCCTCCACCTCGAGCAAAAACTGGTGGATCTTGGCCAAAGCCGCCGCCTTTGAGCCGCTGAACGGGCAATCCGCCCGGCCCAGGCAATAATCCATGTAAGCGCCCAAAGCGGCCTCGAAGCCGGCCGCCTGCTGGAGATCGTGCTGGTCCGGCGGCACCGAAGGGTCGAGCGCGCCATCTAGCACCAGGCGGCCCACATGCTGGGGGAACAACTCGGCGTAGACCGCGCCTAGGCGGGTGCCGTAGGAATAGCCCAGGTAATTCAGCTGCTCATCCCCCAGCAAGGCGCGCAGCAGGTCCATGTCCTTGGCCGCGGAGACCGTGTCCACATGGCCCAGCACCGGGCCGGTGTTGGCCGCGCAAGCCTGGGCGAACGGCTCCACCACAGCCGCCGACTCCTCATAGCCCTGCGCGGTGCGCGGCCAGGTGGCGGCGAAGTACTGGTCCATCTCGGCGGTGGTCTGGTAGCAGGTGACGGGGCTGGACTGGCCCACCCCGCGCGGGTCGAAGGCCACCAGGTCGTAGCTGTCCAATACCGCGGGGCCAATCGACTTCAACGCCTGCGGCAGGTAGTCGATGCCGCTTGAGCCGGGGCCGCCGGGGTTGACCAGCAGGGAGCCTAGCGGCTCGCCTCCGGCCGCTTTGACCCGGGCCAGGGCCAGCTCTATTTGCTCCCCCTCCGGGTTGTCCCAGTCCAGGGGGGCGGCCACGGTGGCGCACTCGGCGTTGGTTGCAGCCGTACAGGTGTTCCAGTTGATCTGTTGCTGCCAAATCCCTGCGGCGCTTTGCGCCGGGCTCGCCCCCTGGCTCTGCGTCCTTGCCGGCGAGGGGCTCTGCCCCGTCTGGGCCCCCGGGCCGGCGCATGCCGCCAACGCCAGCGCCCCCGCCGCGGCCAGGGCGGCGGCTCGGGCCGGGCGGCCGGGGCGGGCGGCGCGGGCGGGCGCGGCGGTTGGGGTTTGGTTCGCGGGCGGGGCCGGCGCGCCGTTTTGGGTTTGGTTGGCGGACGGCATCGGCGCGGCGGCCCGCCCGCGGCCGGCTACCTGCGCCAGGGCGGCGGCCTTCGGGGCTGTTGATCGGGGTGCTTTTAGCATGGTTTCACCTTTCCTCGCTTAGCTGCGGCAACGCCAAGACCACCGCCATCGCCTCCAAAGCCAAAGCCGGGGCCGCATTGGCCGCCAACCGCTGCCTGGCCTGCCCGATGGCGTCCAACCGGGCCAGAGTCTCAAGCTGGGTCGAGGTGCGCGCCTGCTCCGCCACCAAATCCGCCTCGGCCGCGTTCACCAGATCCACCCGCGCCCCCATTTGGGCCACCAAAACATCCCGGTAGAAAGCCAGCAAATCCACCAGCGCCCGGTCCAACGCGTCCGCCTGGCCGCGCCGGCGCCGCTTGGCCGACTCGTTGTCAAACTCCTTCAACCTGGCCCGGGCAAAAGCGCTGGCCCGCCCCTGCGGGTCCTCCCCCAAGCCGGCCAGCAGCTTGGAACGCTCCTGGGCCTCGCGCCGGCGCACCACCGCCTCCGCCCGAGCCTTGGCCGCCGCGTCCAACTCCCCCGCCGCGATCACCGCCCGCGCCACCGACGATGCCGCCCGCGGTATCGCCAGCACCTTGCGCCGCTGCTCCTTCGCCTCCGGGTCGCTGATCAGCCGCCGCGCCCGCCCAATATGGCACTGCGCGGCCAAGGCCGCCAACTGGGCCTCGGCCTCGGTGGCGCCCTCCTTTTCCACCAGCAGCTTGGTGACCGCGCCGACCGGCGGAATCCGCAGCGACACCCGCCGGCAGCGCGAGCGGATGGTCACCAGCACATCGCCCGGGCTGGGCGCCGACAGTATCCAAACCGTCCGGCCCGGCGGCTCCTCCAACGACTTCAGCAGCACATTGCCGGTGCGCTCCAGCATTCTGTCCGCGTCCTCGACAATCACCACGCGCCACTTGCCCAGGGCCGGCGCCCTGGCCGCGATCCCCACCCATTCGCGCACATCGTCAATCCCGATGACGACCTTTTCAGTGGCCGTGTCCAGCACGTCCGGATGCCGCCGGGCCGCCACCGCGCGGCAGGCCTGGCACTGCCCGCACCCGCCTTGGTCGCATTGCAACGCGGCGGCGAAGGCGCGGGCCGCCACCGACCGCCCCGAGCCGGGCGGCCCGGTGATCAGCCAGGCGTGGGTCATCGCCTCCGGCTTGGTGGCCGCCCCCCGCAACACCGCCACCGCCTCAGCCTGCCCCACCACCGACTCCCAAACACTCACGCGGCCACCCCCTGCGGGCCCGCCGGCGCCGCCGAGGCCGCCCGGCGCGGGTCCGCCGGCGGCGCCCAGGCCGCCCGCCGCGGGTCCGCCGGCGCGCCCGAGGCCGCCCGGCGCGCCTGGGCCGCAAACCGGCCCAACTCGCGCCGCAAGCCGCGGTTTGCTACCTGGGGCGCGGCATCGGCCCCCACCACGGCGCAGCGC
>JAITIG010000015.1 GCA_031279575.1 Bifidobacteriaceae bacterium | reverse complement strand
CCTGCGCCACGCCCACGTCGTCATCGCTGAAGGCGACTCCCACCGCCTCACCGAAGCCACCGGCGGAAAAGGCGTCAAACCCCTCGGGTGGCCCGCGCCCGGCAGGGAAGTCCCAGTGGCCACCAACAGCCGGTGGTCAAATTGACCACTCAAGGGCCAAAACCGCGTTGAGTGGGCAATTTGACCACTCCGAAACCGGCCCCGCCCGGCGCCGCCGGGCCGGGTTTTCGTGTTTGGCCAGGTCAGGCCGCCGCGCTGGTTTGGGGCCGTCAGGGCGCGGCCCGGCGCGAGTGGTCAAATTGACCACTCGAGGGCCAAAACCGCGTTGAGTGGTCAATTTGACCACTCCCAAGCCGGCGTTGCCCGATGCCGCGTGCCTAGCACCGCCACGGTGATCAACTCAGAGTCGGTGGTCTTCGGGGCGAACCCCTCGGCGGGCCTGGGCGGCGCCCATTCGGGGTGGTCTTTCAACAGATCGTCGATTGTGACGTGGAGTGTGGTGGCGAGGGTGTCCAGGTCGGTGTCCATTGAACTGGCCTTTCAGGTCGGGGAAGTGGCCTTTGATCAGCACCGACACTGGGCGCCCCGCCCCAAGAAACCACGCCGGCGCGCCGAACACACCCCCCGGAATCAACGATCTAGCGGCCGAAGCCGGGATCGATTTCCTCGGGCGGGAGGCGCCAGAGATGGCTGAGCTGCTCCACGATCAGGTCCAGGATCAGCAGGCCCAGATCGCGTTGATCGATGGCGCGGGCCTCGACCGCGCGGCGGTAGAGGACGATGCGGTCGGGCAGGCCCTCGGCGGCGGGGAAGGATCGCGCCAATGGCACGCCTGTCTCCCAGGGGGGCGCGGGCGAGGGCGGCACATCCTCGACCGCCACTTCCAGGCGCGCCAGGCGCCGCTCCCAGCGGCGCTGCAGGCGGTAGAGGGCGGCCCGAACGGATTCGTCGAAGCGGTCGGAGCGGCTGAGGGCGGCGGGCAGGCCGGGCGGGAGCAGCGGACCGCGCGGTCCGCGCCCGCGCCGATCACGGCGTCGGCCGCCCTCGCGGGCGGGCAGGCGGGGCGCGGTCAACTCTTGGGCTGGCGGGCGCCCGCGGCTGTGGCGGAACACCTTCCCAGGGTAGCGGCGCGCCGGGGAAGCCGCCCGCGCCCGCGCCGCCCGCGCCCCCCGTGGCGACCGCCGGGACCGGACCCGGACCCAAGCGCCGCGCCGCCCGCGCCCCGCGTGGCGACCGCCGGGACCGGACCCGGACCGAAGCGCCGCGCCGCCCGCGCCCGCCCGCGCCCGCGCCGGGGAAGCCGCCCGCGCACGCCGCGGCAACGAGCGCCAAAAACGGCCGCCGCCCGCCCGGCGTGGCGTCACCCCGGCGGGGCCGACCCGCGTTAGCCTGCCAAGGTGGTTGAGATTCGCCGGCGCTGCAAGCATGTGGGCTGTCCCGATGAGCCGGTGGCGACCATGACCTACACCTACCGCGACGCCACGGCCGTCCTCGGCCCCCTGGCGGCGGTGGCCGACCCGCACGGTTACGACCTCTGCGCCCGCCACGCCGAGCAAGTGGTGCCGCCGCGCGGCTGGGAGGTCATCCGCCTGGCCCCCCAGATGCAACCGGTCGGGCCGACCGGCGACGAGTTGGCGGCGCTCGCCCAGACTGTTCGTGAACGCGGCCGCCAGGTTGGCGCGGGCGCCTACCCGGCCGCGGTGGCCGTCTCCGGCTCCCGCCACGGCCACCTCCGGTTGGTGCCCGGCAGCTGACGTTTCGCCCAGCGCCGACCATGCCCGATGCCGTCGCCACGGCCCGCTCGCCGGCCCGCCCGCCAGTCCGCTCACCGGTCCGCCCGCCAGTCAGCTCGCCGGCCCGCTCACCGATCCGGGCCCGGTCCGGGCGCGGGGGGCGGGCAGGGCGCGGTGACCACTTATGCTTGATCGAATGCGATCTTTGAGCGCCATCCTGAAAGCCAACGACCTGCGGGGCGCCGTGCCGGGCCAATGGGGGCCGGCCGAGGCGCGGGCGCTGGGCGCGGGCGTCGCGCACGCCTTCGGCGAAGCCCCGGCCCTGCTGGTGGGGCACGACATGCGCCTCAGCGGCCCAGAGTTGGCGGCGGCGCTGACGGCCGGCGCGGCCGAGGCCGGACTGGACGTGATCGACCTGGGGCAGGTCTCGACCGACACCATGTATTACGCCAGCGGCGCCAAATCGCTGCCCGGCGCCATGTTGACGGCATCGCACAACCCCTCCGGCGACAACGGCCTCAAACTGATGCGCCCCGGCGCCAAGCCTGTCGGCCTCAACAGCGGCCTGAAGGAAATCGTGGCCTGGGCTGACGCCCACCCGGAACCAGTCCCGGCCGCGCGGCCCGGCGGCGTCAGCCGCCTCGACGTGCTGCCGGAGTTCGCGCGCTTCCTGCGCCAAGCCGTCGACCTGAGCCAGATTCGACCGTTGACCGTGGCCGTGGACGCGGGCAACGGCATGGGCGGCGTGGTCACCGACGCCGTCCTGGGCGCCCGCAGCGGCCTGCCGGCCCTGCCGTTGAACCTGGTGCCACTGTTCTTCGAGCCGGACGGCGCCTTCCCGAACCACCTCGCCAACCCGCTCGACCCGGCCAACCTTGAAGACCTGCGCCGGGCGGTCCTCGAATCAGGGGCCGACCTGGGCTTGGCCTTCGACGGCGACGCCGACCGCTGCTTCGTGGTCGATGAGACCGGCGAGCCGGTCAACCCCTCGGTGATCGGCGTCATCGTCGCCCTGCGCGAGGTCGCCCGCGAACAGGCGGCCGGGCGCAAAGCCGTCGTCATCCACAACGCCATCACCTCGCAGGCGCTGCCGGAACTGGTGCGGGCGGCCGGGGCCGAACCGGTCCGCACCAAGGTGGGTCACGCCGTCATCAAACCGGCCATGGCCGAACGCGACGCCGTCTTCGGCGCCGAACACTCTGGCCACTTCTACTTCCGGGACTTCTTCTACGCCGACTCGGGGATACTCTCAGCCATGCACGTCCTGGCCGCCCTCGGCTCGCAGGACCTGCCGCTGAGCCAACTGGCCGACGTCTACAACCCCTACGCCAGCTCGGGCGAGGTCAACTTCAGGGTTGAGGACCCGGCCCATTCGATCCAGCAGGTCCAAAGCGCCTACGCGGCGGACGCCGCCGCCGGCACGGTCACACTCGACTCGCTCGACGGATTGACCGTCAACCACTGGGGGGCGCTGCCGCGCTGGTGGGCCAATGTCCGCCCGTCCAACACGGAGGCGCTGCTGCGCTTGAACGTGGAGGCGGAGGACCGCGATGTGATGGTCAAAGTGCGAGATGGGATCGCCGGCATAGTGGGGGAGGCCCGCTGATGGAGGAATGGGTGCGCCAAGCGCTGCGCTGCCCCGAATGCAAGGGCGAGTTGGAGGACGGGCCGGGCCAGCTGATCTGCGGCCGCTGCCGGTTGGCCTACCCGTTCCGCGACGGCATCCCGGCGCTGCTGGCCGGACGCGCCATCAACCTGGGGGAACGGCCATGAGCGCGCCGCCCGTCCCGCCTGAGATCGATCACCGGCCCGGCCATCACGCCATCCGCGATCTGGGCTTGGCCCAGGCCGGGCGCCACCAAATCCGCCTGGCGGAGCAGCAGATGCCCGGCCTGATGGCGCTGCGCCGCGAGTTCGGCCCGGCCCGGCCATTGGCCGGGGCCAAGATCAGCGGCTCCCTGCACATGACCGTCCAGACGGCGGTGCTGATCGAGACGCTGACGGCCCTGGGGGCGCGCGTCCGCTGGGCCTCGTGCAACATTTATTCGACCCAGGACGAGGCGGCGGCGGCGGTGGTGGCCGGGCCGGACGGCTCGGGCGATCCGGCCGGCCCCGCCGTCTTCGCCTGGAAAGGCGAGTCGCTTGACGCCTACTGGTGGTGCACCTGGCAGGCGCTGGCGTGGCCGACCGGCGGCGACGGCATCGGCGGCGTTGGCGAAACTGGCGACGACGGCATCGGCGGGCCTGACCTGATCGTGGACGACGGCGCCGACGCCTCGACCCTGCTGGTGGCCGGCGCCGAGTTCGAGGCCGAGGGCGAGCGGTCGCCCTCCTACCGGGCTTTGGGCGCGACCGCCGAGGGGCGCCTGGTGCGGGCGCTGTTGGCGCGGGTGGCCGGTGAGCGGCCCGGGCTGTGGACGCGGATGCGGGCCGGGCTGAGGGGGGCCAGCGAGGAGACGACGACGGGCGCGCATCGTCTGACGGCCCTGTCCGATGCCGCGCGGTTGCCTTTCGCGGTCATCAACGTCAACGATTCGGTCACCAAGTCCAAGTTCGACAACATCTACGGCATTCGGCATTCGCTGCCGGATGGGCTCGACCGGGCCACGGACATGCTGATCGGCGGCAAGGTGGCGGTCGTGGCCGGCTACGGCGACGTCGGCAAGGGCGCGGCGCAGGCGCTGCGCGGGCAGGGGGCGCGGGTGATCGTGACCGAGGTCGACCCGATCTGCGCGCTGCAGGCGGCGATGGACGGCTTCCAGGTGGCGCGCTTGGAGGCGGTGGCGGGCGTGGGCGATTTCTTCATCACCGCCACCGGCGACCGCGATGTCATCCGCTTGGAGCACCTTGAGGCGATGAAGGACAAGGCTGTGGTCGGGAACATCGGGCACTTCGACAATGAGATTGACATGGCGGCGCTGGCGGCGGCGCCGGGGGTGGTTCGCCAACGGGTCAAGGATCAGGTCGACGAGTGGGTTTTCCCCGACGGGCACAGCGTGCTGGTGCTGTCCGAGGGGCGGCTGATGAATCTGGGGAACGCCACCGGGCATCCCAGTTTCGTGATGTCGTGCTCGTTCACGAATCAGGTGCTGGCGCAACTGGAGTTGTGGCGGGCGGCGCCGGGGCGCTACCCGCCGGGTGTCCACCGCTTGCCGAAGGCTTTGGACGAGAAGGTGGCGCGCCTGCATTTGGACGCCCTCGGCGTTGAGTTGACGCGGTTGACGCCGGCTCAGGCCGAGTACCTGGGTGTGCCGGTGGGCGGTCCTTACAAGCCGGATTATTACCGGTACTGATTGGGCTTGGCGCCGGTCTTGGCGGGGCCGGCTGTGCTGCTTGGGGCCTGCTGTGCTGCTTGGGGCCTGGTGTGCTGCTCGGCCGCTGTGCTGCGGGCTGCTGGCTGCTGGCCGCTGGCTGCTGGCTGCTGGCCGCGGGGCTTCGGCGTTGGGGCGTCCGGCTGGTTATCCACAGTTGCTGAGGTTGAGTTGTCGTCCACAGGTTTTTCGTTTCTGGCCGGCGTGCGCCGGCGACGCGCCCTAGTTTGGTAGCTCTGATGGCGGCTGCCGCGGACCTGGGCGCGGCGGCCCGGTGCATGGGCGAAAGGACGAGCGGTGACGATGGCGCGGGCGGGACCTGGTCTGGAGCTGGCCGGGGCGGCGGTGCTGGCCGGATTGGCTGGCGTGGCCGGGTCGGCTGGCGTGGCCGGGTCGGGCGCGTTGGGCGGGGCGGCTGGCGTGGCTGGGTCGGCGGCGCTGGCCGGCGCGGCGGCGCCGGCCGGGTTGGCGGCGCTGGCCGGGTTGGACGTCGGCGAGCCGGTCGCAGGGCCTGGCGTGGGGACCTATTTCCGCTGCGCGGATAGCGTCACCGCCGCCCCGCGCCTCGTCCGGGTGGGACCGCGCGCGCTGGTCGAACGCGAGGCGGCGGTCCTGGCGGCGCTGGCGGGCGTCGACGGGATAGCCCACCTGGTTGACCAGCGCCCCATGGGCGACGGCCGCTTGGCGCTGGTGACGGAAATGGTCCGGGGCACGAGCTTCGAGCAGACCATGGCCGCCGGCCCGCTGCCCTGGCGGGTGGTCTTGCGCACCGCGATCATCCTGGCGCGGACCCTGGGGGCGGTCCACGCGCGCGGTTTCATCCACGGCGGCGTCCGGCCCGCCGCCTTGATGTTCGGCTGCGCCGGTCCGCTGGTCACGGCCTTCGACGCGGCCGTGGGCCTGGGCGAGCCCTACAGTCCCGCCGCCGACCAGGCGGATTGGGCGCCGCCGGAGGGGCGCGGGCGTCAGACCGAGGCCGATTCCGCCACCGA
>JAITIG010000216.1 GCA_031279575.1 Bifidobacteriaceae bacterium | reverse complement strand
AGGGTTCTTGGCCGCGATGGTCCGATTTGTTGCGGGCGCCGCGTCGCCGCCGGGCCGCCGCCGGGCGTTTGCGCTGGTCGGCGGGGTGGGCGCGGCGGCGCGGGGCGGGTTCGGGTGCCCGGATCGGACCATGGCGGCGGATTTGGCCGCGATGGTCCGATCTGCGCGGGCGGGCGGGAGCGGCGCCGTGGCGTTTGCGCTGGTGGGCTGGTCGGGGCTGGCGGGGAGGGGCGGGAGCGGGAGCCCAAATCGGACCATGGCGGCGGATTTGGCCGCGATGGTCCGATTTGCGTGGGCGGGCGGATCGGCGCCGTGGCGTCTGCGCTGGTGGGCATGGGCCGGTGGCGGCGGCGCCACAAAGCCCATCCTAGGCCCGGCGGCCGTTAGGTTCCGGCGGCGCCGGACATGTCTAAGGCATGAGCTCGTCGATGGCGGATACCCTTGGCCAGGTGGCGGCGCGCGGGTTGGAGGACAGGTCGCGCGCCCAACGCCGCGAGCGCCAGTTCGCGGAGCTGTTTCAGCTTCACCATGGGCGGGTCGAGGGCTATTTGCTGCGCCGCGTCCAGGACCGCGAGCGGGCCCAGGACTTGGCGGCGGAGGTTTTCCGGGTGGCCTGGACCCGCGCCCTCGAAGGAGGCGTGCCCTCCCCGCCGTGGCTGTTCGCGACGGCGCGCAACCTGTTGGCCAACGCTTGGCGGGCCGAGGGCCGGGCCGCCCGCCTCGAAGCCGCTTTGGCGACCGAGCTGAGCCGCGACCCGAACCCCGCCATGCCGCCTCAGCAGTTGGCTGACCTGCGAGAACACGTCTACGCCGGCCTCAATGAGTTGCCCCAGCGGCAGCGCGAGCTGCTCATGGCGCGTTATTGGGACGGCCTCACCGGCGCCGAGTGCGCCGCCCTGATTGGCTGCCCGCCCGCCGCGGTGTGGATGCGCCTGAGCCGCGCCCGCGCCGCCTTCAAAGCTGTTTACACCAGATTGGAGCATGAAACATGAAACGCATGTCCGCAATAACCGCGCTCAAAGCCGCCAACCCCGTAGCGCCCCGCCAGCCTAGCCATCAGACGCACGATGCCGTCCGGTCGCCCCGCCGCCACGCCTGGGCTTTGGCTTTGGCCCCGGTGGCGGTCCTGGCCGGCGTGGCCGCGCTGGTGGCGGCCGCGGTCCTGTGGCCGGGCGAGGCGCCGCCGGCATCGAACAGCCAGGCCGTGGCGGCGGCGCCGGCGACGGCTGGAGCGGCCCTGCCGGCCTGGTCGTCTTCCGCCATCGCCGAGGCTGTCGGCGAAGACGGGCAGGCCAGGGTGGTCCGGGCCTGGTCGGAATTCGGCGAGGTCTCGCCGCCCGCCGCCGGCGCGGCTTTGGGCGCGGCGCCGGGCGAGCCCTGGTTCGCAGACGCAGCGGGCGAACAGTTGCCCCGGCCGCTGCCCGACCTGGCCTTGTACCCGTTCGCGGACGACCAGGGGGGTGTGGCCCTGCGGCTCAAAGCCGGCCAGGAGCAGGCGGCTTACGAGGGCGGCGTCTTCGGCCTGGTGTTCACCGGCCAGGGCTGCGCCGGGGGGGAACAGGGGTTGAGGGCCTTGTTGGGGGAGGATTCCGTCCAGTTCGCGGGCCCCGAGGGCGAGGTCTTGAAGCTCTACCTGGAGGATGGCGAGTTGAAGGTGGCCGATGCCGCGGGCGCCGAGTTGGAGCCCGGCCAATGGTGCTTGGCGGAGTCGCTTTACGACGCCGCCTTTTTTGACGCCGCCGGTCAGGCGGAGGCGCCGGACGCCAGCCAAGCCGGGATTTGGCTTGTGGGAGTCGCCGACGGCGCGGTGGAGGCGGCCGCCGCCGGCGCCCCGCAGGCCATGGTCGGGTTTGGCGCGGTCCGGCTCGATGGCGTCATGGTGCAGTTGTCGCTGGTGCGCGGCCAGGCTCACAGCGTCTTGTACGCCACCGCCGCCACCGACGATGCGGCGGCCGGCCGCGCGGCCTTGGAGCGCCTGGAGTTGACGGCGGCGGGGGAGTGGGCCGACCCGGCCGCCGCCGCCGGCTTGCCCTCGCCGGCCTCGGCGCTGGCCGCCTTCGAGGCCGCCTTCGGGCAAGGCATGCCCGGCCCGGCCCCCAGCCAAGACCCGTCCCCGGCCGAGGACCCGTCCCCGATCGAGTCAGTTGGCCCGGTGCCGACCGAGTCGGTCAGCCCGAGGCCAACCGAGTCGGTCAGCCCGACCGCTCCCCAGTCCTCGGCGACGCCGTAGGGCCCGCGCCGCCAGCCAGCGGAGCTGGACCAGGTAAGATGGCCAGGTGAGCCTGACTGTCAATGTGCAAGACGCCAAAGCAAACCTGTCGCGGTTGATGGCCGCGGCGGAAAGGGGCGAGCGGGTGGTGATCGCCCGGCGCGGGAAGCCGGCCGTGGTGATGGCGCCGGTGCGCCAGTCGGGCCGGCGGCCGATGGGCATCTACCCGTGCCAGCTGAGCGAGCAAGCCGCGGCCGAATCCCTGGGCCTGGCGTGATCCATCTGTGCGACACCCATGCCCTCCTGTGGTGGGTCAGGGATCCCGAGCGCCCCGACCAGCACGGGCTGCTGGCCGGGGCGCTCGCCTGGGATCGCAAAGACCCGTTCGACCGCGTGATCGCCGCCCAGGCAATCCTCGAAGGCGCCGTCTTGATCAGCGCCGATCCGGCCTTCGACAGCGTCCAAGACCTGCGCCGCCGCTGGTAGCCGGCTGCCAGGCAGCCTGTCGGGGTTCCGCGCCGCCCGGAGCGGTCGCGGTCAAGGCCGCCGCAGGTATTGGGCGCACAGGGCGGCGGCGCTGGCGCCCGAGACGGCCTCGACCTCGATCGAGCCGGCGATGGTCTCCAAGGCGTTGGCGAAGTACAGCCCGGGGCGCAACTCGAACGGCAGGTGCTCGATGCCGGGGGTCAAAACCGGGTAGGCGCCGCGCCAGCGGTGGACATGCACGTCGTGGATGGTGGAGAAGATCGCCTCCAACTCGGCCTCGGCCATGACGTGGCCGGCGCTGAAGATCTTGTAGATGCGCGAGTTCAGCTCCGGCGACCAGCCGGTGGTGCCGATCGACTTGAAGGGCGCGCCCGCGGAGGCGGCCGTGAAGATGGTGCTTGGCATCGGCTGGCCGGACCGGCGCCCAAAATAGGCCGGGTTCAACTCCCCGACCACCAACGTGGTTTGGACGGGCTGATAGGGGTGCGCCACCAGCGGGAACGGCCGGCGGTCCAGCTCCACCGCCAGATCGGCCAGGGCCGGCGGGGCCGCCAGCACCACGGCGTCGAACTCCTCGCCCGCCCCGCCCGCGCCAGCAACCTCCACCCGGTAGGCGAAGGGCAGCGCCGCCCCGGGCGCCGCCCGCCCGCTGATCCGCTCCACCTTGGCGCCCGCGCGCACCTCGATGCCGGCCTTGCGCAGCATCTTGTCGAACAGCGTCCAGTTGCCGCCCTCGATCACAAACAGGTGCCCGCCGGCCAGCCCCGCCCCCGCCAACCCCACCAGGCAGGCCAGCGCGTTCATCTCCAACCCCTGGTTGTACATGTTGTGGGTGATGGCCTCGACGATGTCGCGCGCCATCCGGTTATTGACCCGCAGCCGCTGGAAATACTCGGCGGCCGAGATCTTGGTCGGCTCCAGCAAGCCCAGCCGCCCGAACAACTCATCCGGCGTGGCGCAAGGCGCCGACCCGCCCAACTGGGCGTAGACGCCCTCGTAGTGCGCGGCCATCTTGATAGCCCGCCGGGTGACTTTGAGCGCGCTGGGGAGGCCGACGTGCTTCAAGATGCCAAACGCCATCGACGCCAAGGAAACCCGGGTCAACACTGGGAAACCGCGGTCGGTCCAAAAGGCATAGGTCTCGTCTTTGCCGTCGATCGACAGCGACGGCACCGCCTCCCGGCAGCCGGTGAACTCCATCATCTGTTTGGTGATCTGCCCGGTGGAGTGCAGCAGCACGCCGCCCACCTCCATGTGGCAGCCGTCCAAGGTCAGGTCCCAGGCGCGCCCGCCAACATGCTCCGCCCGCTCGAAAACGGTGATCTGGGCGTCCCGCCCGAATTCCTGGTGCAGCCGCCAGGCCGCCCCGGCCCCACCCGCGCCCCCGCCCACGATGGCGATCTTGCGCATAACTCCCTCTTTCCGCTACCGCTCCGGCGCCGCGGCCGGGCGCTCCTTGCCCAAGAAGACCACCACAACCACCAGCCCCGTCAGCAAGAACCCGGCGCAAGTGGACCACACCCAGTTATATCCCACTTTGGTGATGGTGGAGGCGGCGTCCGCCCCCTCAAGCGAGCCGATCTTGAGCAAGGACAAGAACAGCCCGCCGCCCAGCGCCCCGCCCAGGGTTTGGGAGGAGTTGTACAAACCGGTCGCGATGCCGCGCTGGTCCTGCGGGGCGCGCTGCGGGATCAGCACCGGGATGGCGGCGTTGATGATGCCGATGCCCAAGCCGATCAGCACAATGAAGCTGACCAGTTGGGGGGCCGAATCAGGCAGCAGGGCGAATTCGGCGAAACCCGCGATGCCGAGCGCGAAGCCGGCCGCCAGCGCCGTCTTGGGGGACAGCCGCCGCAGAATAAACGGCACCAGCACAGCGGCCACAACCGTGAAGAACAAGATCGCCGTCTGCGCCACCGACTGGTAGACCGGCTCGAAGCCGAACCCGAAACCCTGCTCGGGCGAGTGCGCCAAGTAGGTGGCGATGGGGGAGAGGAAGCCGAAGAACACCGCGCCCATGCAGATCGCGCCCACATACAGGGGCGCCATCGTGCGGCTGAGCAGCAGCCGGACGTCGATGGCGGGGTGCTCCTGGCGCTTCTCGTAGCGGAACCAGACCACCCCCAGCCCGCCCGCCGCCACCAGCAGCAGCGC
>JAITIG010000027.1 GCA_031279575.1 Bifidobacteriaceae bacterium | reverse complement strand
GCCGCCTCCCACGGCGGGCGCGCCGTGGCGAACAGGTCCTGGATGACCCATTGCCGGTACGGCTCGCAGGCGACCGCCATCTGGTCTCGCAGGCCGAGGGCCGCCTGGGCCGCGTCCCTGGCGGCGTCAGTGGGCGCGGGCACAATTCTGTCGACGATTGTTTCCGGGAAGCAGACCTCGTTTGCGACCCAGGCCGCGATGGCGGCGGAGTCGGGCCAAGCGGAGGCGGCGATGAAATCTAGCAAGACTTGGCGCAAAGCCGGCCCGTTGCCGGTCATATTGTCGGCTGACACGAGGGTCAGCGGGATGCGGTGGGCGCGGAAGCGCCGGGCCAGGCCAAACGCCAGGTGGCCGATGGCTGTGGCCGGGGCCTGGCCTCCCCGGGCGGCCAGCGCCAAGTCGGCGGCGATGCCCGGGTCGCCGGTGTCCAGGGCCAGCCCGCCCGGCGCGGGCGCCTCCCCCGCCAACCGGTCCCCGGCCAGGGTGTCCCCGGCCAAGGTGTCCCCGGCGCCGGCTTGCCCAGCTAGGGCGTTGCCGATTTGGGGGTCGACGGCCAAGGCTTCTCCAGCCAGGGCCTCCCCGCGGGGGGCGGAGGCGGGCGGGAAGCTCGCGGCCAGGGGGCTGGTGGTGGGGACCCCTGGGCGGCGGCAGTAGCCCTTCTCGGTGATGGTCAGCGTCACCGCGGCCAAGGCGGGGTTTTCCAGCAGCCGCTGCACCTGGGCGGAGTCAGCCCGGGCGTGCAGCGCGCCCACAATGCTGGCCACAACCCTGGTGGATGCCCCGCGGGCGGTTTGGCGGGTGACCGAGTAAAAGCAGTCTTGCGCCCTCATGGCGGCAACTGTGGCGGTCGAACCCGGCGCCACCGCCACAATGCCCCAATCGCCATCGCTGGCATGGTTGCCGATCTCGGTGTAAACGGCCTGGTGGGCGCGGTGAAACGAGCCCAGTCCGAAGTGCGCTAGCCGGGGGGTGAGGCGGGCGCGGTCCACCAGCGGCCGCAGTCCGGGCGCCAGGCGCGTGGCCGTCGCCCCGCTCAGCAGCGCCGCCCGGGCGGCGGGCGGCCGCGGGGCGCCGGGGACGCGCCGAAGCGGCCCGCCCGGGGCCGGACTGGCCGCAGTGGAGCCAGGCTCCGGCCCGCCCGGGGCCGGACTGGCCGCAGTGGAGCCAGGCTCCGGCCCGCCCGGCCCCGCCGCGCCGGGTGCGGGCGCCGGGGCGAGCGCGGCGCGGGGCGCCGCCCCGCCGGCCAGGGCGAGCGGCGGCTTGGACGCGGGGGCGGGGGCGGGATTTGCGCTGCGCATGGCCATCACCAATCGTGGACCGTGCCGTCGAGGCGGCGGGCCACCGGCAGGTGCTTGGGCTCGAACTCCGCGAAGCGGGCGGCGGCGGCGGCATCGTACTCCACCCCCAGGCCGGGGGTCTCGCTGACGTGCAGGTAGCCCGCCTCGAGGCGCAGGCCCCAATGGAACACCTCCGCCACCTCGGGCGGATAGCCCATGTACTCCTGGATGCCGAAGTTTGGGATCGCCGTGTCCAGGTGGGCGGCGGCGGACATCGAGACCGGGGACAGGTCCGAGGCGCCGTGGCAGCCGGACCGCACCTGGTGCAGATCCGCCAGGTCGAAGATGCGCCGCAGGTGGGTCAGCCCGCCGGCGTGGACCACCGTCGCCCGGACGTAGTCGACCAGCTGGTTTTCGATCAGGTGGCGCAGGTCCCAGATCGAGCTGAGCGCCTCGCCCACGGCCAGGGGGGTGGTGGTGTGGCGCCGGATCAGCTCAAATGACGCGGGGTTGTCGGCCGGGGTCGGGTCCTCCATCCAGAACAGGCGCAGCGGTTCGACGGCCTTGCCGAACCGCGCCGCCTCGACCGGGGTCAGCCGGTGGTGGACATCGTGCAAGAGGTGGAACTCGAAGCCGAAGCGCTCGCGCACCTGGGCCAGGTAGCCGGGGGCGAAGTCGAGGTAGGCCTCAGTGGACCAGGCCTGCTCCTCAGGCAAGGCGCTGTTCGCGGGCTCGTACCTGCCGCCGTGTTTGACGCCGTAGGCTCCGGCCAGGCCCGGCAGGCCGGCTTGGGCGCGCACAGCCAAGAAGCCGGCCTCGAGGTGGCGGGCGACATCGTCCAGCATTTCCGGCACGGTTTGGCCCGAAGCGTGGGGGTAGACCATCACGCCGTCGCGCGAGCGCCCGCCCAGCAGTTGGTAGAGCGGCAGCCCGGCAGTCTTGCCCTTGATGTCCCACAGGGCGGTGTCAACCGCCGCGATGGCCGTCATGGTGACCGGGCCGCGCCGCCAATAGGCTCCCTTGAAGAGGTATTGCCAGGTGTCCTCGATGCGGTCCGGGTCGCGGCCGATCAGCGCCGGGGCGACGTGGTCCCGCAGGTAGTGGGCCACCGCCAGCTCGCGGCCGTTCAAGGTGGCGTCGCCCAACCCGGTGGCGCCGTCAGATGTGGTGACGCGCAGCGTCACAAAGTTCCGGCCCGGGCTGGTCAGGAGAACCTCAGCGGCTTCAATGCGGCTCATGCGAAAACTCCTCGCTCTCTGTCATGCATAGCTAGTATATCAGTAGCGCATATCATGTCAAGCGGATCGGCGGCCTCGTCATTTGGCTGCACACAAGCCCCGGCGCCCCGGTTAGACTGAACCCGTGGCACCGCCAGCTAAGACCGCCCGCGGCAGCAGACACGCCGCCTACCAGCACCTCCGGCGACAGATCGTCAACCTGGAACTCGCCCCCGGGGCGGCCCTGTCGGAAAACGAGCTGGCCCAAGACCTCGGCGTCAGCCGCACACCGGTGCGCGAGGCCGTCATCCTGCTGGGCGAGGAGGGGCTGGTGCAGGTCTTCCCCCGGATCGGCTCGTTTGTCTCGCGGGTCGACCTGCGGGAAGTCCGCGAGGCCCAATTCTTGCGCCAGGCCGTCGAGTTGGCCGCGCTGGGCGAAATCCCGGCCGCACCCGACCCGGCCATTGTCCAACAACTCCAAGACAACCTCCAGGCCCAAACCGCCGCCGGGCTGTCCGACGAGGCCTTCTTCGCCTTGGACGACTCCTTCCACGAGGGCTTGCTGGAGCTTTCCGGGCACGGCAAGGCCTGGTCCACCGTCCAGGCCGCCAAAGCCCACCTCGACCGGGCGCGGCGCCTGGGGCTGAGGCTGGAAGACCAATCCGCCGCCCGCTTCGCCGCCGAGCACCGCGCTATCCTCGCCGCCATCCTGGCCGGCGACCGCAAAGCCGCCCGGCGCCTGCTCAGCGCCCACCTGCGGGCCGTCTTAGCCGACATCGAGCGCGTCCGCGCCGCCTCGCCGGAGCTATTCGCCTCCAACCCGGACGCCGTCCCGACCCGCCGCACCGTGGCCGTCTGGGACTAGAACGCCGCCGTCCCGGCCGGCGGGCAGGCGGGCGGGCGGGCGGGCAGGCGGGCGGGCGCCATCAGAGCACGCTGGACAAATCGATCCGGGTGATGTGCCACCGCCCCAAGTTCGCCACATAAGCCTGCGTGCCGCGAAACACCAAGTTGGCGGGGTTGGACAGCATCCCCCCGAAAGGATCCTCGAACACGACCGTGACGGCGGCATCGTCCTCCAAACGGAGAATCTGGGACGGGTAGTAGCAGCAGACGTACAGCCTGCCGTCCGGGCCAAAAGCCAAACCGTCCGGCACGCGCCGCCCCAGCGACCACGGCCGGCCCACCTCCCCAGCCTCCCCGCCCGGCAAAATAGGCACCCGGGCAACCGTCCGCCCATTCGACTCGGCGACATACAGCGCGCTGGCGTCCGGCGCCACCGCCACGCCGTTGGCGAACCGGAACGGGCCGGGGCACCAAAGCGAGGCGGCGCCACCGGGCATGACGCGGTAAATTCCCGGCGCGCCGTGCGGGCCATCCGCCGAATCGGAGAAGTACAAGGCGCCGTCCGGGCCGAAGTCAAGCGCGTTCGGGTAGGCCAGCTCGCGCTCCGCCACCCGCCCGGCGACCACCACCTGCGGCGGGCCGCCCGCCGCCACATCCAGGCGGCGCAGTTGCCGGCGGGTGGCGTCGAGCCAATACAGCACCCGGTCCGGGCCGAACTTCAACCCCAAGGTGAAACCGCCCGGGTTGGCATCCCGCAACTCGATCCCGCCCGTCGCCAAGTCCAGCCGAAACACCTGGCCCGCCTCGCCGCCGCACCACAGCGAGCCGTCCGCCGGGTCGAAGTCGAGGCACTCCGGGTGGTCCAGCACCGGCGAGGTGCGGAAGCCGTCGAAAGCCACCTCCGCGCGGTCCAACCCCACCAGCGCGATGCCGTCGCCGCCACTCACCGGGTCGCCTCGCTTGGTTTTTGGGCGGGCGAGCCGGCGCGGCGCACCGTCTCGGCGATGCGGGCCAGCGGCCACAGGCAGGCCAGCGCCACCACGGCCAGGATGACGTAGTGGACGGTGAAGCCGAAATGCTCGATCACCCAGCCGGAGGCGGCAGCGGAGACCACGCCCGAAAGGCCGGAGGAGATCCCGATCAGCAGGCCCATCCCGGTGCCGGCCGCGCCCGGCACCGAGTCCAGGATCAGCGCGTAGACCACGGGGTAGGGCGCGTTGCGGAACAGGCCCCAGGCCAGCAGCACCACCCAGCCGCTGGCTGGGCCGACGATGAATATCATCGCCACCAGCGAGGCCGCCCAACCGACCACCAGCACAGTCAGGGCGGGTTTGCGGCCGAATCTGTCAGACCAGGTGCCCCAGGCCACCTGTCCAATCCAACCGGTCAGGCCCGAGGCCCCCGCCACCAGCGCGGCCTCGGCGAACCCCATGCCGCCGTCCACGAACTGCGTGGTCAGGAAGGTGGAGGCGCCGTACTCGGCGTAGAGGAAAAGGAAGATCAACAGCACCGACCAGCGGACGTTGGCGTTGGCGAGGCAGGCTTTGAGGGGCGCCATGACGCCGCCGGGCAGGCGCGGCGAGAGTTCTGGCAGGGGGCGGGTCAGGCCGTTGGCGTCGATCCAGTCGTAGACCCGCTGCTGGTTGCGGCGCGTGCCGATGACGCCTTGGGCCACAACGATCACAATGCCGAGCAGCGGGATCAGGAGGAAGGCCTCGCGCCAGCCGGCCGCCCCCAGCACCAGGGCGATCAGCGCCCCGGTCAGGAACTGGCCCAGCGGGAATCCGGTGTGGTGGACGCCGACAGCGAAGCCGCGGTGCGCTTTGGGCCACCACTCGCCCACCAGGGCGACGTTGATCGGCTCCGAGCCGCCGCGGCTCAACCCCATCGGGATGCGCAACAGCAGGAAGGCGGTGAAGCCGCCGGACAGCCCGAAGGTCGCCACCCCGCCCACGATGGCGAGCAGCATGGCGATGTTCCAGGTCCAGGTCCGCCTGTAGCCGGTGCCGATCCGGTCCGAGATCCAGCCGAAGCCGAAGGCTCCGACCAGCAAGGCGCCGAAGAATACCGAGTTGACCAGGCCGGCCTGGGCGGTGGTCAGGCCGAACTCTTCGACGATGGCCGGCAGCACGGCCGGCAGGATGCCGCCGTCGATGGAGGTCATCAGGATCGCGCCGGTGGTGACCGCGAGCGTCACCCACGACACGGGGTGGGCGCGCGG
>JAITIG010000058.1 GCA_031279575.1 Bifidobacteriaceae bacterium | reverse complement strand
CCAGTCGGGCCCCCGTAGCCCCGCATCAACCTTGGGGCCGCGGGGGCCCTCGCGCGTTAGGACCGCGCTGTGTTGACCGTATCGGCGGATCCGTTCGTTGTCGAGGCCCGGCTGTTGGCGCTGACCGGCGCGGCAGGCCCGCCGCGGGGCAGCCACGACCTGATCATCGCCGCCCACGCCGCCGAGACCGGCCGGCTGATCCTGACCGCCGATGCCGCCGCCCGCTTCGCCGACCTCCCCCAAGTCGAAGTCGCCTGACCCGGAAAGGAGCCGGCCCGGCCCGGCGCCAAGGGGCGTGGTGAGTCAATGGAAGACCCAGTAGTTGACGGCATTCCCCACATCTGAGAACACAATCCCGATCAGCGCCGCGAAGGCGGCTGCTGGCTCCACCGGCTGCGCGACTGAGCAGCGCCCCGGCATGGCCGCGACCCGGGCCAGGTGCCCCGAGCCGCAGATACGGGGCCACCGCCCCTGGCGGACGCGACGGCTGACGCTGCGGGCGCGGGGGTTCCAGGCTCCGGGGCGTGGCCCGGCGGCATCGTCCACCTGGGGGGCGGCGCTTGGGGTCAGTTAGGGGCGAGGGTGTAGCGGAACTGGCACAACGGGGCGCCGCGCATGATGGTTTGGGGGCGGTCCAGGCGCATCCGCGGGTCGAAGCCCTCCGCGAAGGCGGCGTCCCGCAGGCAGGACAGCACCGGCCCCAACTCCGCCAACCCCAGGCGCCGGTACATGTCGGCGTAGGCGCAATGGCTGACGGTGTAGGCGAAAGCCGTCTCAGACTCCTCGGTGTGCTGCGTCACCAAGGCGCCGCCGCGCGTCCAACGCTCCTGGATCTCAATGAAACGCCGCATCCGGCCCTCCGGCGCCACCCCGGCCGAGGCCTCGGCGCCCGCCCGGCGGGCATCGGCGACCACCGCCTCGGCAATGATCTGGCGGGCTTTGTCCGCCCCCACCTCCCGCACCAAAATCTTGTAAATGGGCCCGATGACGCCCGCCTCGATCTCCCGCCGCGCCAAGATGCCGATCTCCGCCACGCCCGGCGCGGCCGCGCCGCCGCCACCGGGCTCGCCGGGTTTTGCCTGCATTGCCCCAACCTCCTCCACCGCGTCCTCCGCCTCCACCGCGTTCTCCGCCTCCACCGCGTCCTACGCGCCGACACAACCCGCCCAGACTACCGGCGCCCCGCGGGCGCCGCGCGGCGGGCGGGCAGGCAGTTGGCCCGGCCGGCCCGGGCGCGGGTCAAACCGCTTGGCCGGATTGCAGCGCCGCCACCCAGCCTTGGGCCGAGCGGTAGTCCTCGGCCGCCGTGCCCGGCCTGAGGCGGGTTGGCACAAAATCCGCCTTCGGGTAGGAGCCCAGGTAGCGCAGCCGGGGCGAGAACCGGTGCAACCCCACCAGGGCCTCAGCCATGCGCGGCTCCGCCACATGCGCCTCCGCGTCGATCGAGAACAAGTAGCGCCCCAAAGCGTCCCCCGAGGGCCGCGATTCGATCCGGGTCAGGTTGATGCCGCGGGTTGAGAACTGCTCCAACAGCTCCAGCAGGGCGCCCGCGCGCTCGTCCGGCAGGGCCACCACCAGGGTGGTCTTGTCCGCCCCGGTCGGCTCCGGCACCGGCCCCGGGCGCTCCACCAGCACAAACCGGGTAACCGCGCTGGGGTTGTCCGCCACCGCGCTGGCCAGCACCGCCAAGCCGTAATGGGCCACAGCGGCGGGCGGCACCAAGGCGGCGTCGAAGTCGATCAACTCGCGCGCCGCGCTGCCCGCCGCCACCCGCGCCATCAGGGCCGCCGCCGCCGTGTTGGAACTGGTTGGAACGTGTTGGGCGCCCGGCAGCCGGCGTTTGATCCACTGCCGGCACTGCGCCCAAGCGTGCGGATGGGCGGCCACCCGGCGCACGGCATCGGACGCCAGGCCGGGCAGGGCGGCCAGGGTGAAGGACACCGGGACCAGCATCTCCCGCGTGATGACCAGCGGCTCGCCTTCCGCCAAGGCGTCGAGCACGGCTGTGACGCCGCCCTCGACCGAGTTTTCAATCGCCACCACGGCTTTGTCGGCGCCGCCCTCCCGCACCTGGTCGATGGCGCTGATGACGTCCGCTTGCGGCAGCAGTTGGGCTGTTTCGCGGCTGGCGACCTGCAGCAAGGCGTCCTCCGTGAACGTCCCGGCGGGCCCCAGGTAGGCGTAGCGAAGCGGCGTGGCGGGCGCGGTCATAGTCTCCCCCAGGTGGTTGTCCAGGTGGTTTTCGGCTGGCTGGGCCCCGGCGCGGCCCAGCAGGCAGCTTACCCTCGATCCACCGGGCGCGCGGGCGCGGCGGCGGCTGGGGCGGGCGGCGGCGGGCGGGCGGCGGACGGGCGGCGGGCGGCATCGGGCGGCAAGTAGGGTGAAAGGCGTGGATCTGCGGGGCTGTTCGGCTGGCGCCCGGGGTCGGCGACGGCCGGTTGGGCGGGGGCGGCTGGGCCGGCGGGGGCGGCGCGCGGGCGCGGCGGCGGCGCTGCTGGCGGCGGCCTTGACCGCGCTGGCCCCGGGCGGGCCGGCGGCGGCCAACCCCCCGGCTTTGCCCGCGGCCCCGGCCCCACCTGCCCCCGCCCCACTGATCTTGATCGGGGTTAGCGCGTTGACCTGGGAAGACGTGTCGGAGGCGGCCACTCCGGCGCTGTGGCGGGCGCTTGGCCAAGGCGCCTCGGCGGCGGGGATGGTGACGCGCTCGGTGCGGGTTGGGTCTTGCCCGGCTGAGGGTTGGTTGGCGCTCGGCGCGGGCGGCATCGCGGGCGAGGTGGCCCCGGGGGCTTTGAGCGACACGCAGAGCACCGACCCGGGCCAATGCGCCGAGCTTGCCGAGCCGGCGGGCGCGGCCGTCCCCAACTGGGACCAGCTGACCGCCGCCGCGCGGGCCGGCCGGGCAGCGGCGGACTTGGGCGCGCTCAGCCGCTGGCTGGCCGAGGCGGGGGTCAAAGCCCAAGCCATTGGCCCGGGCGCGGCCTTGGCGCTGGCCGCCGATGGCGGGCGCTTGGACTCGCCCTATCTGCCCGCCCCCGCCCCTGCTGCCGCCGCCGCCTGGGGCGATGCCGTGGCCCAGGCCTTGGCGGACGGCGCGGCCGCGGTGATTGTGGACGCGGGCAGCGCCGCCCCAGGCCCAGGCGAGGCCGCAGCCAGCGCCGGCGCGGCCGGCCGGGCAGCCCGGGCAGCCCGGGTGGCCCAGTTGGATGGGCGCGTCGGCGCTATTTTGGCCGCCTTGGGGCGCGGCTCCGCAGATGGGGCGGCCAGCGCCGCCAGCGTCTTGATCGCCTCGCTGTCCAACCCGGACCCAGCCTTAGGCGTGGTCTTGGAACTGGATCCGAGCGCTCCCGGGGCCGCGCCCGCCGCCGGCGCGGCCAGCGGCTCCGCGGGCAGCGGCGCCGTGGGCTTGATCCGCTCCTCCACCACCCGGACCGCCGGGCTGGTCTCAAGTCTCGACTTGACCCGGGTGCTGGAGGCGCGCCTCAGGGCGCAGGCCGCCCCGGCCGCCAACCCCTGGGAGCGCTGCGGCGTGGAGCCAAGCCCGGCGCGGGCCGCCGAGCGCCTGCGGGAGGCGGACCGCCACGCCCAGGCGGCCCGCCGCTGGGCCCAGTTCGGCTGGACGGCGACTGTGCTGTTTGCCGCCGCGGGAATGCTCGCCCCCCTGCTGGCGTTGGCCCGCCGCCGCCCCGCCCCGGCCCTGGGCCGCCGCGCAGGCGCCGCGGCGCTCGAAGGCCTGGCGTTGGCGGCGGGGGCGTTTCCGGCCGCCGGGTTCGCGGCCAACGCCTGGCCCTGGTGGCGCGCCGCCTGGCCACCGCTGGCCTGGTTGGGCGCGGCTGGGGTGGGAGCGGGCGGCATCGTGCTCATAGCGGTGGCGGCGCGGCGGGTTGTTCGCTGCCGCGCGCTGCGCTCGCCCCTGGGCGCCCCCATGCTGGTGGGCCTGATCAGCGCGGCGATTATGCTGGCCGGGCCGTTGGCGGGCGGGCTCTTGACACGCGACGGGCCGCTGGGCTACGCCACACTGCTGGGGGCGCGCTTCTTCGGCTACCCCAACGCGGCGTTTGCGGTGCTGGCGGTCGGGGCGCTGCTGGCGACCGCCCTCGGCGCGGCCGAGCCGTGGCGGCGGGGCCACGCCCGCGCGGCGGCGGCGCTGGTGGCGGGCGGCGGGCTGGTGACGGTGCTGGCGTTGGGCTACCCCGGTTGGGGGGCGGACTTGGGCGGGGCTGCGGCGGCCGCGATCGGGTTCGCCGCGATGGGGTTGGCGGCCGCCAACCGCCGCTGGTCTTGGGGCGGGGCGCTGCTGGTGGCGGCGGCCGGGCTGGCGGCGGGAGCGGCCGCCATCGTTTGGGACTATTCCAGGGGGCCGGCCCGCTGGACGCACCTGGGCGCCTTCGCGGACACGGTGCTGGGCGGCGGCCTGTTTGACGTGCTGGCGCGCAAGGGGGCGATGTGGCTGCGGCTCAGCGCCGGGCCGGGCCTGGCCCTGGTGCTGCTGGGGCTGGGGGTGGCGTGGCTGGCCCGCCGGGGCGCGCTGGCCGGACTGGGGTCGCCGGCTTGGCAGGCGATGCCGCTGCGCCGCGCCCTGGCCTGGGGCGCGGCGGCGGTGTTGGCCGCCGGCTCGCTGGTCAACGACTCCGGCCTGGTGGTGGCCGCGGCCGGCTTGGCGGTGGCCGGCCCGTTGGCTGCGGCCGCCCTGACCCGGGCCGCAAACCCCCCCGACCGCGAACCCTGTCCCGCCCCCGGCGCGCGCGGGCCGCGCACAGTTCCAAGCCGAGAAGGGCTTGGCTGTTGATCCCGCCCCCGGCCCGCGCAGGCCGCGCCCGCGCCCATAGCCCCCGGCCCGCACCCCCGCCCCCGGGGGCCTCACCTGGGCCGGGTAGCCCGGAACGGCGGCCCACCCCGCGGCATAGTCCCTGGTCAGAGCGCCGGCCCCCGTGGCGGGGTCGGCGGGGCCGTGGTCAAACTGCCTGTAACGGGCGGTTTGGCCACGTAAAATGGAGTTTGACCACCCGGGGGGGGGGGCCGGCCGCGCGGTCGGCGGCATCGTCCCTGGTCAGAGCCCCGGCCCCTGTGGCGGGTGGGGCGGGCCGGTGGTCAAACTGCCTGTAACGGGCGGTTTTGCCTCGTTATAGGCAGTTTG
>JAITIG010000012.1 GCA_031279575.1 Bifidobacteriaceae bacterium | reverse complement strand
CCGGGGCGTGGTCAAACTGCCTATAACGAGCCGAAACCCCCCGTTACAGGCAGTTTGACCACCGGCTCGCCAGGCCCGCCCCCGCCGCCGGCGCCCTGACCTGCGGCGATGCTCCCGGGCGGGTTGGCGGCGCCGGCCGCCGCGTGGTCAAACTGCCTATAACGAGCCGAAACCCCCCGTTACAGGCAGTTTGACCACCGGCCCAACACGCCCGCCCCCGCCCCGGGCCGCTGACCAGGCCCGGCCCCGGCGCAACGCCCTGACCTGCGGAGACGGTTCGCTTTCGGGCTAGGCGCTGGCGGCGGTGGCGGCTAGGACTTTCGCGCCGATGGCGATGGCGCCCTCGTCGGGCTCGAACTCGGCTTGGTGGAGGTCGAAGGCCGGGCCGCCGGGGGTGCGCACGCCCAGGCGCATCAGGGCGCCTGGGACCTCGCGCAAATACCAGGCGAAATCCTCGCCGCCCATCGACTGCTCGGCCACCAGCACATGGTTGCCGCCCAGCACGGCGCGGGCGGCGCCTGACACCAGGCCGGTCACCGCCGGGTCGTTGACCACGGGCGGCACCCCCCGCCGGTGGTCCAACTCGACCCGGACGCCGTACTGCCCGGCGATCAGCGGCACCGCCTCGGCGATGATCTCCGCCGCCTGGTGCCAGGTTCTGACGTCCCCGGCCCGCAGCGTGCCCTTGATCACCGCGGAGGACGGGATCGCGTTGGGCGCCTCGCCGGCGTGGACCGCGCCCCAGGTCAACCCCACCACCGCGCGCGGGTCGAGCCGCCGGTCGAGGATGGCCGGCAGCTGGGTCAGCAGCTGGGCCACCGCGAACACCAGGTCCTGGGTGAGCTGCGGGCGGGAGGTGTGGCCGCCGTCGCCGTAGGCGTAGACGGTGATCAGATCCGCGGCGGAGGTGATCGAGCCGGTCTTGATGGCGATAGAGCCGACCTGGTAGCGCGGGTCGCAGTGCAGCGCCACAATCCGGTTGACACCCTCCAAGGCGCCCAGTTGAATCAGGTCCTGGGCGCCTGAGGGCTGGACCTCCTCGGCCGGTTGGAACAGCAGGCGCACCGGGGAGCGCAGCTCCCCTCGGCGGTGCAAGCCCGCCAGCGCCAGTCCGGCGCCCAGCACGGCCGCGGTGTGGACATCATGGCCGCAGGCGTGGGCGGCGCCCTCCTTGACCGACCGCCACGGCGTGCCGGTGCGGTCCTGGATCGGCAGCGCGTCCAGGTCCGCCCGCAGCGCCAGCCGCGGCCAGCCGGCCTCCTCCACAGTGGGGCCGAGGTCGCACATCAAGCCGGATTGCGGGAACGCCTTGGGGTCCAACCCGGCCTCGGCCAGCCGGCGCAGCACCACCGACGTGGTGCGCACCTCCTGGCGCGCCGTCTCCGGGTGGCGGTGCAGGTCGCGGCGGATCTCGATCAGCTCGGGCAGCAACCGCTCGACGGCCTGGCCGATGGCGCGCGCCGCCGCGGGCGGCAAAGCCGCGGCCGGAGGAGTGGACACGCCCTAAACCCTACAACCCAGGTGGCCGCGCCGACCCCTGCCCCCCGCCGCGCCCTGGGCCCGGCCCCCGCCGCTGCGGCCCGAGTCTGCCCGGGGGTCAGGC
Organism: Bifidobacteriaceae bacterium; assembly: GCA_031279575.1. The sequence goes on along the minus strand of JAITIG010000012.1, from coordinate 25,573 downwards.
GCGGTCTAGTTGGTCCGCGAGCTGCTTGACGCGCTGGGCATTGGCCCGCGTGGTCACCAAGACCACCCCGTCTGACAGCGCCACCACCGCGTCAGGCAGGCCCAGCAGCGCGACTTGTTGCCGGGTCTGGTTGACCACCAGGGCCCCCGGCGAGTCGACCAGGACCGGGGCGGGGCCGCCCGCCAGGCGCAGCCCGCCATCGGGCGCCAGGGCGGCCAAAGAGTCGAAATCCCCCAAGTCGCTCCAGGGGAAGTCGCCGGGCACTGTGGCCAGCCCCCCCTGGGCCGCCACCGGCTCGGCGATGGCGTGGTCGATCGCCACCCGGGGCAGCGTGGGCCACACCCGCGCCGCCACCTCGCCCCGCTGGGGCGTGTCCCAGGCGCGGGCCAGCGCCTCGATCCCCTGGGCCAAGGCGGGCTGCAGCGCGTGCAGGCGCTCCAGCAGCAGGCCGGCCCGGAACACGAACATGCCGGCGTTCCAGCGGTAGCCCGCCTGGAGGTAGCCGGCCGCGGTGCTCAAATCCGGTTTCTCCTTGAAGGCCTCGACCAAGCGGGCCTCAGGCGCGGCCGCCAACCCCAGCGGCGGGCCGGCTTTGATGTAGCCGTAAGCGGTCGAGGGCCCGGCCGGCGCCACCCCGATGGTCGCGATCAGATCCTCCCGCGCCGCCTGGTAGGCCGCCTCCACCGCCCGCTCGAAGGCCGCTTGGTGGCCGATGACGTGATCGGCCGCGAAAGAGCCCAGCACGGCATCGCCCTGCCGCTGGTGCGCGATGGCGGCCGCCAAGGCGATGGCCGGCATCGAATCGCGCGGGCATGGCTCGGTGATGAGGTTGCGCGCCGCCAGCCCCGGCAGTTGGCGGCGGACGGCGGCGGCGTGGGCCGCGCCGGTCACCACCGCCACGCCCTCGGCCCCCGCCAGCGGCACCAGGCGGTCCCAGGTCTGCTGGATCAAACTGCGCCCCGCGCCGGTCAAGTCGAGCAGGAACTTGGGCCGCCGCGCTTGGGAGACCGGCCACAACCGTTTCCCGGCCCCGCCCGCCGGCACGATGGCGCCGAACCCCGGCAGCGGGCTCACCCCGGCGCCCCGGGCTGCGGGCTGGGCTTGAGGCCCCCGGCTGCGCGGCTGTGCGGGGCGCCCGGCTGAGCGGTGACGCCGGCGCCCCTGCCCGTCGGCGCCCCGGGCTGCGGGCTGGGCTTGAGGCCCCTGGCCGCGCGGCTGTGCGGGGCGCCCGGCTGAGCGGTGACGCTGGCGCCCCTGCCCGCCGGCGCCCCGGGCCGCGGGCTGGGCTTGAGGCCCCTGGCCGCGCTCACGCTGGGGCGCCTGGCGGCGGCAGGGGGCGCCCGGCGGGGGGGTTGAGGCCGAAGCGGCTGGCGATGCGGGCGTAAACAGCGCCGGCGATGGCGGCCGCCTTGGCCCGGCCCTGGGCCAGCAGCGCGTCTAGCTGGGCCGGGTCCGCCAGGTATTCGGCGGTGCGCTGACGCAGCGGGCGCAGGGTCTCGATCACCAATTCAGCCAGGTCGGCCTTGAGGTGGCCGTACATTTTGCCCTCGTACTGGGCCACAATCTGGTCCACCGGCCGCTGCGCCAAGGCGGAGAAGATGGCTAGCAGGTTGGCCACGCCCGGCTTGCCCGCCGGGTCCCAGGAGATCTGCGCGCCCGAGTCGGTGACAGCCGATTTGATGCGCTTGGCGATGGTTTGGGGCGGGTCCATCAGCTCGATCACGCCCGAGGGGTGGCCGGTCTTGGACATTTTGGCGGTGGGGTTTTGCAGGTCGTAGATTTTGGCGGTGGCCGGCAGGATCAACGCCTCCGGCACCACCGCGGCGCCGTCCCCGAACCTGGCGTTGAGGCGTTGGGCCAAGTCGCGGCTCAGCTCGAGGTGCTGGCGCTGGTCCTCGCCGACTGGCACCACGTGGGCGTCGTAGACCAAGATGTCGGCCGCCATCAGCACGGGGTAGTCGAACAAGCCCAAGGTCACGCCTTTGTCCCCGACTTTGGCCGACTTGTCCTTGAACTGGGTCATGCGGCTGGCCTCGCCGAAGCCCGTCAAGCAGTTCAGCAGCCAGGTCAGCTGGGCGTGCTCCGGGACCTCCGATTGGACAAACAAAACCGACCGGTCCGGGTCCACCCCGGCGGCCAGGAACTGGGCGGCGGTGGCCCGGACGCGGCGGCGCAACTCGGCCGGGTCCGGCCCCACCGTCAAGGCGTGCAAGTCCACCACCGAGTAGACGCAGTCATAGCCGGCTTGCAGGTCGACGAATTGGCGCAAGGCGCCCAGGTAGTTCCCCAGGTGGAGCGAGTCGGCGGTGGGCTGGACGCCGGAGAAGGCCCTCAGTTTAGACACGCACAACATTGTGGCAGACGCGCCCGGCGGCGCGGCCGGTTGGGGGCGCGTACCCTTGGTCCATGCGCGCGCTGGAGCTCGAGTTGCTGCCCGGCCGGTTTACGGTCGCCAAGCTGACCACTCCGGCGCACGCCGCCTTGCTGCTGGGCAGCGCCCAGGCCCGGCCGGCTTTTGTGGCCGCCACGGCCGAGGAGGTCTCGGTGGTGTGCCCCACCGCCGCCATGCCCCGAACCCACCTCAAACGGGACGACGGCTGGGCGCTGGCGCGGGTGCGCGGCCAACTGGACTTCACGCTGGTCGGCGTGCTGGCCAACCTGACCGCCACCCTGGCCGAGGCGGGCGTGCCGGTGTTCGCGGTGTCTACCTTCGACACCGATTATCTGCTGGTCAAAGCCGTGAATTTGGAGCGCGCGGGGCGCGCCCTGGCGGCGGCTGGGATCGCCCTCTACCGCCCCGGCGCCCAGCCTGGCCCCGCGCCCGCGCCCGCGCCCGCGCCCGCCGCTCGCGGCGCCGAGACCGAGACCGGCGCGCCCGAGTCCGCGACTGGCGCGCCCGCGCCCGCCGCGCCTGAGACCGCGCCCGCCGCGCCCGCGCCCGCCGCGCCTGAGACCGCGCCCGCCGCGTCCGCGCCCGAGACCGCCGCGCCCGGCGCCGAGACCGCCGCGCCCGAGGCCGATGCCGACACCGCCGCGCCCGCGCCCGAGACCGCCGCGCCCGAGACCGCCGCCGACACCGCCGCGCCTGAGACCGCGCCCGCCGCGTCCGCGCCCGAGACCGCCGCGCCCGGCGCCGAGACCGAGACCGCCGCGCCCGAGTCCGCGACTGGCGCGCCCGCGCCCACCGCGCCCGCGCCCACCGCGCCCGCGCCCGAGCCGGCGGCTGGCGCGGCCGCGCTCTGACCGCCGCCCGGGCCAGGCAGAGGTTAGGCTTGCCTAAATATCCTTTAGACTGGCGGGGTGGCTTCGCAATTCCGGCTCATGCCGTCCAACCCCCAACTGTTCACAGCCGAGGTCAGGCGCTCGGCCCGCCTGTCAGAATCCTTCCAACGCGTCACCGTGGCCGGGCCAGAACTGCTCCAGTTCCCCGACCGCGGCTTCGACCAATGGTTCCGGCTCTTCCTGCCGCCCCGCCCCGAGGCCGCGCTGGTCCTGCCCGGCGTCAAAGGCCGCGCCTGGTACCGCTCATACCTGATGATCCCCAAAGGCCGCCGCCCCACCTGCTCCAACTACACCGTGGCCGGCTACCGGCGGGTGGGCGACCAAGCCGAACTCGACATCGACGTGGTGCTGCACTGGGACCAGGCCGGCCAACCCGGCGGCGCGGTCGCCCGCTGGGCCACCACCGCCCAGCCGGGCGCGCCGCTGGGGCTGCTAGAGCAGGGCCTGCTGTTCGACCCGCCGCCGGACGCGGCCGGGCTGGTGCTGGTGGCAGACCAGACCGGCCTGCCCGCCGTGCGCGGCATCCTGCGCAGCCTGGCGCCCAGCGCGGTCGGCAGCGCGCTGATCGAGGTGCCCTCGCCAGACGACATCGGGCAACTGGAAGGCCCCGAAGGCATCGCCCAAACCTGGATCACCCCCGCGCCGCCCGATGCCGCCCCCGGCGCCACAGCCCTAGCCCACCTGCGCGCCGGGCCGGCCCCCCAGGCCGGCGCCTACGCCTTTGTGGCCGGCGAGTCCGCCTTGGCCGCCGGCGCCCGCCGCCACCTCCACCAGGCCGGCCTGGCCAAGTCCAGGATCACGTTCACCGGCTTTTGGAAACGCTCGCACTGAGGCGCCGGCTCACGGCAGGTTGTGGATGATGTCCTCCACCCGCACCTTGGCGTCCCCGAACAGCATGGCGGAGTTGTCGTTGAAGAACAGCGGGTTTTGCACCCCGGCGTAACCCGTCGCCATCGACCGTTTGAAGACGACCACCTGGCCGGCCTCCCAGACGTGCAGCACCGGCATGCCCGCGATGGGGGAGGACGGGTCGTCCAAGGCGGCCGGGTTGACCGTGTCGTTGGCCCCGATCACCAGCACCACGTCGACCTCGGGGAAGTCGTCGTTGATCTCATCCATCTCGAAGACGATGTCGTAGGGCACCTTGGCCTCGGCCAGCAGCACATTCATGTGCCCGGGCAGGCGGCCCGCCACCGGGTGGATGGCGAAGCGCACCTCCACGCCCCGGGCGCGCAGCTTCTGGGTCAGGTCCGCCACCGCGCCCTGGGCTTGGGCCACCGCCATGCCATAGCCGGGCGCGATCACCACCGAAGACGAGTTGACCAGCAGATCCGCCACATCGGCGGCGTTGGTCTCGCGGTGCTCGCCGTAATCCTTGGCCTCCCCGACCACCGCCCCGTCAGAGCCGAACCCGCCCATGATGACCGAGATGAAGGAGCGGTTCATGGCCCGGCACATGATGAAGGAGAGGTACGCGCCAGACGAGCCGACCAGCGCGCCGGTGATGATCAGCAGGTCGTTGCCGAGCGTGAAGCCGGCCGCCGCGGCCGCCCAACCGGAATACGAGTTCAGCATCGAGACCACCACCGGCATGTCGCCGCCGCCGATCGCCGCCACCAGGTGCAAGCCCAGCAGCAGCGCGATAGCCGTCATAGCCGAAAGCAGCACCAGGCCCAGCGTGCCGCCCGCCCCCACATGGTCGCCTTCCGGCAAAACCACAAACCAGACCGTCAAGGCCACAAAGGCGATGATGGCGGCCAGGTTGATCAAATTGTGGCGCGGCAGCGCCAACGGCGCCGACTTCATCTTGGCGGACAGTTTCAGATAGGCGATGATCGAGCCGGTGAAGGTGACCGCCCCGATGAACACCCCGACAAACAACTCGCCGTAATGCAGCCCCGCGTTCTGCTCCGGCGCGCCCTCCAGGTAGGACACCCAGCCGACCAGCACCGCCGCCAAACCCACAAACGAGTGGAACAAGGCGATCAACTCCGGCATGCCGGTCATCTCCACCCTCAGCGCCCTGAACACGCCGATGCCGGCCCCAATCAGAAGCGGCGCCAGCACCGCGGCCACACCCCAGGCGGGCAGCGCGTCGGTGACGGGCACGGCATCGGCCTGGGTGCCAATCAAAGTCGCCAGCACCGTCACCACCAGGGCAATCCCCATGCCGACCGAGCCGAGGACATTGCCCCGCTTGGACGTCTCATGCTTCGACAACCCGGCCAAAGCCAAAATAAACAACAACCCCGCGATTATGAACGCGCCCTGCTGCAATGACACAGACATGTCGGATCAGCCTTTCCGGAACATCTTGAGCATCCGCTGGGTCACAGTGAACCCGCCGAACACGTTGATCGAGGCCAGCAGCACGCCCGCCAAGGACAAAACCAGGATCGCCAGATCGGTGCGGCCCTCATGCTGCGATTGGGTCAGCCCCACCAGGGAGCCGACCACGATAATCCCCGAGATCGCGTTGGTGACGCTCATCAGCGGGGTGTGCAGCGAGTGGGAGACGTTCCCGATGACGTAGTAGCCCACCACCACGGCCAACATGAAGACCATGAAATGCCCCAGCAGGCCCGCCGGGGAGACCCAGAACAAAGCCAGCAGGGCGGCCGCGCACACCCCCAGCACGGTCCAGGTCACCCGGGGGTCGCGTTTCTTCTTCTCCGGCGGGGGCGGCGGGGCCGGCGGCGGGGCGGCCGGGGCGGCCGAGACGCTGACCGGCGGCGGCGGCCAGGTGACCGCGCCGTCCAGGACCACCGTCATGCCGCGCACCACCACGTCTTGCTGGTCCAGCGCCAACTCGCCGTCCTTGGCGGGGGTGACCAGTTTGAAGAAGTTGACAATATTCTGCGCGAACAGGTTCGAGGCCTGGGTTGGCAGCCGCCCCGCCAGGTCGGTGTAGCCGATTATCTTGACGCCGTTGGCGCTGACCACGAGCTGGTCCGGCTTCGAGCCGGCCACATTGCCGCCGTTGGCGGCCGCCATATCGACTATGACCGAGCCCGGCTTCATCGAGGCGACCATCGCCTCCGTCAGCAGCCGGGGGGCCGGCCGGCCCGGGATCAGGGCTGTGGTCACCACAATGTCGACGTCTTTGACCTGCTCGGCGTACATCCGCTCGGCGGCGGCGGCGTAATCGGCTGAGGCCTCCTTGGCGTAGCCGTCGGAGGACTTCTGCGCCTCCGCCTCCACCCCGACAAACTCGGCGCCCATCGACTCGACCTGCTCGGCCACCTCCGCCCGGATGTCTGTCGCCCGCACGATGGCGCCCAAAGCCCTGGCCGCGCCGATGGCCGCCAACCCGGCCACACCCGCCCCGGAGACAAACACCTTGGCCGGGGGCACCTTGCCGGCGGCGGTGACCTGGCCGGTGAAGAACGAGCCGAACTCGTGCGCCGCCTCGATCACCGCCCGGTAGCCGGCGATGTTCGCCATCGAGGAGATCACATCCAGGGCCTGGGCCCGGGAGATCCGCGGCACCGAGTCCATCGCCAGGACCGTCGCCTTGGCCGCCGCCAGCTTGCGCAGCAACTCCGGGCTGCGGGGCGCCGCGACCAGGGACACCAGCACGGCGCCAGGGCGCAGCAGCTTGATCTCCTGGTCGGTGGGGGCCTCGATCTTGGTCACGATGTCCGCGCCCCAGGCCGCCTCCCGGGGCACCACCTCCGCCCCCGCCTCGGCGTAGAGCTCGTCCGGGAACGAGGCCAGCGCGCCCGCGCCCGCCTCGACGGCCACCCCGTAACCGAGCTTGACCAACTGCGCCACCGACTTCGGGGAGGCGGCCACCCGCCGCTCGCCCGCAGCCGATTCTTTTGGCACCCCAATCAGCATTCTGCTTCCCTTTCGTTGCTGGCCGGCGCGGCAATGGGCGCCGGCCCGGGGCGGTGCGCCCCTGTTTTCACTTTCTCTACTGACTCCAAAGCTCTGACCTGCGCCTCCACGCGCCTGGTGGCCGCCCGCAGCTCTTGCTCCGCATCCAGGCCGGCCGCGTCCGCCTCCTTTGCCAGCGCCGCCAGGCGCGCGCCCAGGCCCTCCCCGGCCCCCAACTGGGGCTCCAGGCCGGCCCGGCGCGCCCGGCCAAACACCTTCTGGGCCCGGGCCAGGGCCGATTGGGCGGCCGGTATGCCGTCCAAAGCGGAGGCGCGGGACTTCTCCGCGGTTTTGATCTGGTCCCAGCGGCGGTAGGACTCCTCGGCGGTCAGGTCCGGCGCCGGCTGGGCCGCGAAGACATCCGGGTGGCGCCGGATCAGCTTGTCCGCCACGCCGTTGGCCAGGTCTTCGAGGTCAAACGGGTCAGACGGGTGCTCGGCCGCGATGCTGGCGTGGAACACCACCTGCAGCAAGACATCGCCCAACTCTTCGCGCAGGGCCGCGCGGTCCGCCAACTCGATCGCCTCGGCCGCCTCGTAGGCCTCCTCCAGCAGGTGGAGGACCAGCGAGCGGTGGCTTTGCTGGGCGTCCCAGGGGCAGCCGCCCGGCGCGCGCAGCCGGGACATCGTCGCCACCAGCCGGTCCACGCCCCCCGGGGCGGGGGCCGGGGCCGGGGTGTGGGCTGGGGCGGGCGCGGCCGGGCCGGAGGGGCGGGCCTGGTCGCTGGCGCCAAGGCGCGGCATCGTCCAACCGGCGGGTTGCGGGGTGGGGCGGGCTGGCGCCGTCACTGGCCGGCGTCCTGCTCGGCGGCGCCATCTGAGCTGTCGGCCTCGGGTTCATAGGTGGGCACGGCCCACGGGTAGGACGGCTCCTCCCACAGGCCGCTGTCCTGGTCAACCGCGCCGTAGCGGGGGTTGAGCTCGGCGCCGGCCGGCAGCTGGGAAGCCTCCTCGGTGGTGACCAGGCCCTGGTCGATGGCGTTGACCACGGCGTTGTAACTGGTCCCCAGGAGCAGGTCGCGCTCGGTTGGGCTCAGGTTCAGGTTCTTGATCTCATCGGCCACCGCCGAGTCAAACCCCATTTGGCCGATCTGCTCGTTGAAGGACTCAACGCTGGGCGGTTGGGCCGCCTCCGCCCAAGCGGCGTCGTCCAAGCCGGTCAGCAGTTCGCGGAAACGCTCCGCTTGGACCAGCATCTGAACCACCTCGACGGCCGTGTAGGCCGCGTCGACCTGCGCGATCTCCAAAACGCGGTTGAGGTTGGCCTGCATGCGCGTGACGTCCTGCTCGGTGTAAACCACCTCGCCAACGCGCAAAGCCACCCCGGGCTGCGCCTGGCAAGCGGCCGGCGCGGCCACCGCGAGGGCGGCCACGCTGGCCAGGGCGATGCGCCTGAACTGCTGCTTGAGGGCCACTTCGGTTCCTTCCTTGGGGCTGCCGCGAGCCTGTTGGGGCGCGTCTGGGCAGGCTGCTGGCAGAGCGCTTTGGCGGGGCGGACCCAGGCGCCTGCGGCCCCGGGCCCAAATTCCCCGGACCAATCTTACGCGGCCCCGGCCCCGCCAACATCCAAAGAACCCCCGCCCCGGCAGGCGCCCCCGGCGGGGGTCACTGGGGCGGGGTTGGGGGGGCGGGGGCCAGCTTGGCCACCAGGGTGCGCAGCCAGCGGACCAAGTCCACCCCGGTCATGGCGGCATCGGTCAAACGCTGGCCGCGGGGGATGGGCGCCAGCAGGGCGCGGGTGGCCGGCTTGACAATCGCGCCCTTGGCCAACTGGTCCAACCAGACCCGCTGCCAATCGGTCACCTCGATGGGGAACAGCCGGATGCGGTGGCCCTGGACCGCAATTTGGGTCAAACCCGCCGCGCGGGCCTCCAAGCGCAGGCTGGCGACCTCGAACAAGGCCGCCACCTCGGCCGGGATGGGGCCGTAGCGGTCGGTCAGCTCATCTGCCACAGCCTGCAGATCCGCCTGCGAGGCGGCGGCGTAAAGCTTGGTGTACGCCTCCAGGCGCAGCCTGTCGCCCTCGACGTAGGACTGCGGGATGTGGGCGTTGACCGGCAGTTCCACTTGGACCTCGGCCAGGGCCTGGACGGGCGCGCCCTTGGCCTGCGAGACCGCCTCGGCGATCATGCGCAAGTAGAGGTCGAAGCCGACCCCGGCGATGTGCCCGGACTGCTCTCCGCCCAGCAGGTTGCCGGCCCCCCTGATCTCCAGGTCTTTCAACGCCACCTGCATGCCCGCGCCCAGCTCCGACTGGGTGGCGATGGTTGACAGCCGGTCGTGGGCGGTCTCGGTCAGGGTTTTGCCGCGGGGGTAGAAGAAGTAGGCGTAGGCGCGCTCCTTGCCCCGGCCGACCCGCCCGCGCAGCTGGTGGAGCTGCGACAAGCCGAACTTGTCGGCCCCGTCCACAATCAAAGTGTTGGCGTTGGCGATATCCAGGCCGGTCTCCACAATTGTGGTGCAAACCAGGATATCGAACTTCTTTTCCCAGAAATCGATCATGACCTGTTCAAGCTGCTTTTCATGCATCTTGCCATGGGCGATGGCGACGCGCGCCTCCGGCACCAGTTCCGCCACCTGGGCGGCCGCCCGGCCAATTGTCTGGACCCGGTTGTGGACGTAAAACACCTGCCCCTCGCGCAGCAGCTCGCGCCGGATGGCGGCCGCGGTCTGGCCGGGGGTGGCCGGGCCGACATAGGTCAGCACCGGGTGGCGCTCCTCCGGCGGGGTGGTCAGGGTGGACATCTCCCTGATGCCGCTGACCGCCATCTCCAAGGTGCGCGGGATGGGCGTGGCGGACATCGACAGCACGTCCACCGCGGGCGCCTGCGCCTTGAGCGTCTCCTTGTGCTCCACGCCGAAGCGCTGCTCCTCGTCGACCACCACCAGGCCCAGGTCTTTGAACCGGATGCCGCCGGTCAGCAGCGCGTGCGTGCCGATCACCACATCGACCCGGCCGGCCGCCAGTTCCTCCCGTGTGGCGCGGGCCTGCTTGGCCGATTGGAAGCGGGACAGCGCCCGCACCTCGACCGGGAAGGGCGCGTAACGGTCGGAAAAGGTGTCAAAATGCTGCCTGACCAGCAGTGTTGTGGGCGCCAGGACCGCCACCTGCTTGCCTTCCTGGACGGCTTTGAAGGCCGCCCTGACCGCCACCTCCGTTTTGCCGTAGCCGACATCGCCGCAGATCAGGCGGTCCATCGGGGCTGGGGCGCGCATGTCGGCCTTGACCTCGTCGATGGTGGTGAGCTGGTCCGGGGTCTCAACGTAGGCGAAGGCGTCCTCCAACTCGCGCTGCCAGGGGGTGTCCGGCCCGACGGCGAAGCCCTTGGTCGCCATCCGGGCCGCGTACAGCCGCACCAGCTCGTGGGCCAGCTGGCCCACGGCGCGCCGGGCCCGGGATTTGGTTTTGGCCCAATCCGAGCCGCCCAGTTTGGACAGGGCCGGGCTCTCCCCGCCCACGTAGCGCGTGATCTGGTCCAGCGAGTCGGTTGGGGCGTAGAGGCGGTCGCCTGGCTGGCCGCGTTTGGAGGGCGCGTATTCGATCACCAGGTACTCGCGGGTGGCGGCGGTCTCGCCGGCGCCGATGGTCCGGCTGGTCAGTTCGACAAACCGGCCCACCCCGTGCTGCTCGTGGACCACCAGGTCGCCGGCCTTTAGCTGCAGCGGGTCGACCGAGGCTTTGCGCCGCGAGGGCATGCGCCGCATGTCGCGCGTGGTGGCGCCGCCGCGCCCGGTCAGGTCGCGTTCTGAGACCAGGGCCAGTTTCAGGCCCGGCATTCTAAAGCCGCGCCCCGAGGCGGTGGTCACCAGCACCACTCCGGGCGCGGCGGCGTTGGCTTGGTCTAGGTCCGCCACCGCCCGGGCCGGCACGCCCTCGCCGCCCAGCCGCTCCGCCAGGCGTTTGGCCGGCCCGGCGCCCTCGGTGGTCAGCACCACCCGCCAGCCTTCCCGGGCCCAGTTTTTCAGCTGCCGCACCGCCCGGGAGGTTTGCCCGTGGTAGTTCTCCAAGTCCCGCGCCCCCAGCGCGATCCGGACCGCCTCCCCCGCCGGGGCGCCCGATGGCGCCGCCCCGGCCTCCAGCCCGCCTGCCGCCCCAGCCGCCGCGCCCGCCTGGGCGCCCGCTGCCGCCGCCCCGGCGCTCAGCGCGGCATCGGCCCCAGCCGCCGCAACCGGGCCGGCCGCCACCGGCGCTCCCGGGGGTCCCGGCGCGGCATCGGCCGGCTCGGCCTCGTCTAGGGGGGCGGAATCGGGCAGGGCGAAGGCGCCGGCGGTCCACCAGCCGCAGCCCAGGCGGGTGGCCTCGCCGCGCAGCTGGGCCAAGGTCAAGAACGAGCCGGCCGCCAAATCCACCGGCGAGCCGGCCCCGGCCGCGGCCGCCTCCCAAGCGGCCTGAAGGAACTCTTGGGCGGTGGCGATCAGGTCCTCGGCCCGCCGGCGCAGCCGCTCCGGGTCCAAGAACAAGATCAAGGCGCCCCGCGGCACCATTTGGAGGGCCGGGACCAAGCCCTCGGCCAGCACCGGGGTGAGCGATTCCATACCCTCGACCTGGCGCCCCTGGGCGATTGCCTCCAGCATGTCCGCCACCCCGGGCAGGCGCGGCGCCAGGGCCTGGGCGCGGGCTTTGACCGCGTCGGTGACCAGCAGCTCGCGGCACGGCGGGGCCCACAGGCCGCCCTCGGCCAAATCGGCCGAACGCTGGTCTAGGACCGCGAAGTAGCGGCACTCCTCGACCTCATCGCCCCAGAAGTCGACCCTGACCGGGTGGTCCTCGGTGGGCGGGAACACATCCAGAATGCCGCCGCGCTGGGCGAACTCGCCGCGCCGGGTCACCATGTCGACCCGGTTGTAGGCCAACTCCGCCAGGCGGGCCGCCACCTGGGGCAGATCGGCCTGCTGGCCTGCCCGCAGGCTGACAGGCTCCACCTCGCCCAGGCCCCGCACCACCGGCTGCAACACCGAGCGCAGCGGCGTGATCAGCAGCTCGATTGGGCCGCGGGGGCCGGCCGGGTCCGGGTGGGCCAAACGGCGGAAGACGGCGGTGCGCCTGCCCAGGGTGTCCGCCCGGGGCGAGAGCCGCTCATGCGGCAGGGTTTCCCAGGCCGGCAGCACGGCGATGGCGTCGGCTGGCAGGAAGGCGCTGGCGGCGGCGGCCAAATCCTCGGCCGCGCTGGTCGAGGCGGTGATCGCCACCACCGGCGGATGCGGCCCGCCGGCTGGCCCGGCCTGGTCCAGGGCGGCCGCCTGGGCCTGCGCCATAGCTGCCGCCAAGGCCGGGCGCACCCCCTCGACCGCGGTGATGTCAAGCTGGTCGGTTTGGCCCTGGCCGAGGCGCGCCCGGGCCCGCACCCGCTCCAAGACCGCCGCCATCCCAGGGTCCTGGGCCAGCAGGGCCGGCAGATGCGACAGGCTCACGCGCCACCGCCCCCGCCCGGCGGGACGCCCTCTTCCCGCCCCGCGCCGCCGGCATCGGTCGGCGGCGGGCCGGCGGCGCCAGCGCCACGCCCCGCGCCCACACCGCCGGAGGTGCCGGCGGCATCGGTTGGCGGCGGGCCGGCGGCGCCAGCGCCACCCCCCGCTCCTGGGCCGCGCCCGGCGGCATCGGCGGCATCGGCGGCATCGGCGGGCGGTTTGGGGCGGGTGTGGAAGGCGAGCTGGGCGGACTCCAGGCCGTGCAAGATGACGTGCTCAACGGCATCGGCAGCGCGGTTGGCCAGCAACTCCACCTCGGGGCGCTGGGAGGCGGGGAAATCGCGCAGCACATAGGAGACCGCGTCCGCGCCGCGCGGCGGGCGGCCCAACCCCAAGCGCACGCGCAGGTAATCCTTCGAACCGAGCGCCTGCGAGATATCGCGCAGCCCGTTGTGGCCGCCCTCGCCGCCGCCGCGCTTGAGGCGGACCTCCCAGGGGGGCAGATCAAGGTCGTCGTGGACCACCACCAAATGGTCCAAGCCGACCTTGAAATAATCCATCAGCTCGGCGGTGGGGCCGCCGGACAGGTTCATGAACAACTGCGGCTTGGCCAGGACCGCGCGCGGCCCCGGCGCCCCGCCCGGCCCCCAGCCGATCCGCGCGGCCGCCGCCAAAGCGCGCCGCCCGGCGCGCCAGGCGAAGACCGCCCCGGCCCTGGCCGCCAGCGCGTCGGCCGCCATGAAGCCCAAGTTGTGGCGGTTGCGCGCGTAGCCGGGCCCGGGGTTGCCGAGCCCGACCACCAGCCAAACCTCACTCACAGTCAGCCAAGGTACGCCGGATCACTCCGCCTCGGCGGCCTCATCCCCGCCTGTCTCTGCCCCCTCCGGCGCCTCCTCGGCGCGCGGCGCCGTCACCGTGACAAGCGCCGTCTCCGGGTCTTCGAGCGCTTCGACGCCGGCGGGCAGGACCAGGCTGCCGACCCGGATGGAGTCGCCATCGTTCAAGCCCTCGACGGAAATCGAGATCACCTCGGGGACGGCGGTGGCCTCCGCCCGCACCGCCAGCTCCTGCAAGTCAAGCAGGGCGATGCCGGAGTTGGGCTCGCCTTCGATGTGCAGGCGGACGGTGGCCTCAATCTTCTCGCCCGCCTTGACGATCTGCAGGTCGACGTGCTCCAGCACATCTGTCACCGGGTTGCGCTGGACTTCGCGGGCCACAGTTAGGACTTGCGCGCCGTCCAACTCGATGGTCAAGACGGCGTTGGCGTGCCGCAGCGCCAGGAAGGTGTCGTGGCTGGGCAGCGCGATGTGGATGGGCGCCTCCTTGTGGGACTGCATCACGGCGGGGACCAGGCCGGCCCGGCGGGTGCGGCGGGCGGCGCCCTTGCCAAACTCGTCGCGCGGTTGGGCCTTGATGATGATTTCAGCCATTGCTGGGCTCCTTGCTTTTGGTCGGGGCCCTTCGGGGCGGGCGATCCGCGCCCTCCCCAGGGCCTAGGCTCCGTTACAAGCCCGGGCCGAGCGCGCATCTGCGCGATGCCGTCTCGCGTCGATCACGGATCCCCGCAGGTTCCCTCGCCTGGGCAACCCGGCCATCCTACAGCCTTAGCCTCGATCCACCGATCCCGGCCGCAAACGCGGGCGGGGTGGTTAGGAGTTGCCGTCGAACAGGGAGGTGACCGAGCCGTCATCGAACACCTCGCGGATGGCGCGGGCGATCAGCGGCGCGATCGACAGCACCGTCAGCTTGTCGAAGCGCTTGTCCTCCTCGATCGGCAAGGTGTCCGTCACCACCACCTCGGAGATGTTCGAGCGCGTCAACCGCTCCACGGCCGGCCCCGACAAAACCGGGTGGGTCGAGGCCGCCAAGACCTGCTTGGCGCCGTTCTTCTCCAGCGCCGCCGCCGCCTCCACGATTGTCCCGGCGGTGTCGATCATGTCGTCCACAATCACGCAGGTGCGGCCCTCGACCTCGCCCACCAGCTCGTGTACCCGGCTTTGGTTGGGCACCATGGCGTCGCGCCGCTTGTGGATGATCGCCAGCGGCGCGCCCAAGCGGTCCGACCACTGGTCCGCCAAGCGCACCCGGCCGGCGTCCGGCGAGACGATGGTCAACTTGGAGCGGTCCACCCGGGTGCGGACGTAATTGGCCAGGATCGGCAAGGACCACAAGTGGTCCACCGGGCCGTTGAAAAAACCCTGGATCTGGGCGGTGTGCAAGTCCACCGACATCAGCCGGTCGGCGCCGGCGGTGGCGAAAAGGTCCGCCATCAGCCGGGCCGAGATCGGCTCCCGGCCGCGGTGCTTCTTGTCCTGCCGGGCGTAGCCGTAGAACGGGGCGATCGCGGTGATGGTCTTGGCCGAGGCCCGTTTCAGGGCGTCGCACATGATCAAGTGCTCCATGATCCACTGGTTGATGGGCGAGGTGTGCGATTGCAGGCAGAAGGCGAAGGTGCCGCGCACCGACTCGGAAAAGCGGACGTAGATCTCGCCGTTGGCGAAGTCGTAGGCAGAGGTCGGCACCAGTTCGCAGTTGAGCTCGCGCGCCACCGCCTCAGCCAGTTCGGGGTGGGCCCGGCCGGACACCAGCACCATCCGCTTCTCTGTGTCATGGTTGATGATTCCGCTGGTCAAGGTAGTGGCCCTTCTATCGGCGAGGCGCCCGATGGCGCGGGTTCGGCTGGGGGGACGCAAGCTGGGGCGGGCGGCGCGGGCGGCGCTGGCGGCGCGGCGGCAGCGGGCGCGGGGGCGGGCGGCGCGGCGGCATCGGGCGCTGGGGTGGGCGGCGCGGCGGCAGCGGGCGCTGGGGTGGGCGGCGCGGCGGCATCGGGCGCTGGGGTGGGCGGCGCGGCGGCATCGGGCGCGGGGGCGGCGCTGCCCGCCAAAGCCGCCGCGGCCGCCTGGGCGCTGTCGGAGCCGGGGCGCTTGCGCAAGGTCCAGCCCTCGATCAGGCGCTGGGGCGGGGCGCTGACGGCCAGCGCGCCCGGCGGCACATCCTGGCGCACGATGGCGCCCGCGCCGGAATAGGCCCCGGCGCCCATCGCCACCGGCGCCACAATCACATTGTTGGACCCGATCCGCACGGCCGGGCCGATCTCGCAGGCGGACTTGGCGACGCCATCGTAATTGGCGAAAATCGTGCCCGCGCCCACATTGGCGGCCGCGCCGATGGTCGCGTCGCCGACGTAGGCCAGGTGCGGCACCTTGGCGCCCTCGCCCACCCGCGCCGCCTTCAACTCGGTGAACGAGCCGGCCTTGACCTCGGCGCCCAGGCGCGTGCCGGGCCGCAGGTGGGTGAACGGGCCGACTTTGGCCCCCGCGCCGATCACCGCGCCGGTGGCGACACTGCGGTCGACTGTGGCGCCCGGCCCAACCACGGTGTCGGTCAAGGTGGTGAACGGGCCCACCACCGCGCCTCGCGCCACCACCGTGGCGCCCGCCAACTGGGTGCCGGGCAGCACGGTCGCATCCGGCTCCAACTGGACCTCGGCGTCGATCCAGGTGGTGGCCGGGTCCGCCACCGTGACCCCGGCCAGCATGGCGGCCTCGACCAGGCGGGCGTTGATCGCGGCGGCTGCCCGGGCCAGCTGGACGCGGTCGTTGACGCCCTCCACCGCGGAGGCGTCCTGGCAGATCAGCGCCCTGACTGGGGTTTTGGCGGCGCGGGCGCGGGCCACCACATCGGTCAGGTAAAGCTCGCCTTGGGCGTTGTCCCGGTCGAGGTGGGCCAGGGCCGCCCCCAAGGTGGCGCCGGCGAAGACGTAGACCGAGGAGTTGACCTCCTTGATTTGGCGCTCGGAGTCGCTGGCGTCCTTTTGCTCCACGATCCGCGCCACCTGGCCGCTGGCGTCGCGCACGATGCGCCCGTAGCCGTGCGGCTGGTCCAGGACGGCGGTTAGCACGGTGACGGCGTTGCCTTGGGTTTGGTGGGCTTGGAGCAGGCCGGCCAAGATGCCGCCGTCAAGGCCGGGGGTGTCGCCGGGGATGACCACGATCTGCTGGGGGATTTGGCCGGCGCTTTGGCCGGGCGGCGGCGCGGCCGCCAGCGCGGCCAGGGCGCACTGGACCGCCCGCCCGGTGCCGGGGATCTCGTCTTGGTCTGCGATCACCGCGCCGGGGTGGAGCCGGGCCGCCTCCGCCGCCACCAAGTCGCGGCCGTGGCGCACCACCACGGCGATGGCGGCGGGCTCCAGCGCCTGCGCCGCCCTGAGCGCGTGGCCCAGCAAAGTCAGCCCCGCCACGCGGTGCAAGACCTTGGGAGTGGCGGACTTCATGCGGGTGCCTTCGCCAGCGGCCAGTACGATCACGGCGGGCTTGGTCATGTATGCGCTCTCCAAAACATCCGGTTTCGGCGGGGTTTACCCGTACAGCTTAGTCTGGCCGCCGGCCGCTGGCGCCGCCGGCGCCGCTCGGCCGCCGGCGGGCCCTGACTTGGGCCGCGGCGGCGAACCTGGCACACTAGAGACCGGTTTTTCCGCCTTGGTGTAATCGGCAGCACAGGGGTTTTTGGGGCCCTTAGTCTAGGTTCGAGTCCTGGGGGCGGAGCCAGCGGCCCGCCCGGCCGCCCGCCCGGCCGGTCGCCGAGGGGCGGGATAGGGCAGAATTGGGGGATGGTTCGTCGCAGTGGGCAGGCGGCGCGTCCCCGCATGACAGGGAACCAGCGCCGAGAGCAGCTAGTGGTGGTGGCCCGCAGCGTGTTCGCCGAGAAGGGCTTCCAACCCACCTCCGTGGAGGAGATCGCGGCCCGCGCGGAAGTCTCCAAGCCGGTGGTCTACGAGCACTTCGGCGGCAAGGAGGGGATCTACGCGGTGGTGGTGGACCGCGAGGTCAAGGAGCTCTCGGAGCGGTTGGGCGCGGCCCTGAGCGTGGAAGACCACCCCAAGCGGATTGTCGAGCGGACCGCGCTGGCCCTGCTCGACTACATCGAGGAAGCCGAGGACGGCTTCCGCATCTTGGTCCGCGACTCGCCCGTGGCGCAGGCCACCGGGCCGTTCAACTCCATGCTGGGCGATGTCGCCAAGAACGTCGAGGAGCTGCTCAGAGTCCAATTCGAGGCCCACTCGCTGGACCCGGAGACGGCCACTTTGTACGCCCAGATGCTGGTCGGGATGATCGCCTTCACCGGGCAGTGGTGGTTGGAGGCGAGGCAGCCGGACAAACGCACCGTGGCCGCCCACCTGACCAACCTGGGCTGGAACGGGCTGCGCGGCATGGAGCGCGAGCCCCGACTAAATACCCTCGATGTCGAGACATATCAGGCTAGCCTGTAACGCGTGCCTGATTCGCCCAGCAATTCCAAGCCGCCCGCCGCGCCCGCCGATGCCACCGCCCAGGTGGTCGACAGCTGGCGGCGGCTGCGCCCCGACCTCGATGTCAGCCCGCTGGAGGTCTTCAGCCGCGTCACCCGCCTGGCCAAATACCTAGACCACATCCGCGCCGCCGCCTTTGCCCGCCACCACCTGCAAGGCTGGGAGTTCGACGTGCTGGCGGAGTTGCGCCGGGCCGGCCCGCCCCACGAGTTGACGCCCGGGCAGATGTCCGCCCAGATGCTGGTCTCAAGCGGCACCATGACCAACCGGATTGACCGGCTCCAAGCCGCCCGCCTGGTCCAACGCCGCGAGGACCGGGAGGACCGCCGGGTCACCCGGGTGCGTTTGACCAGGGCCGGCCAGGCCCGCGTCGACGCCGCCATCGCCGACCTGGTCCGCCGCGAGGCCGAGCTTTGGGCGCCCCTGGCCCCCGGCGGCCGGTCGGCTGCGGCCGCCGCCTTGGCCGCCCTGCTGGGCCCGCTCGAGGCGGCCCCCCCCGCGCAGCGCCCCAGCGCCTAGCCCCCCGCTGGCGCGCCGCCCCGGCCGCGGGTCAGTCCTCGTCCGGGCGGGTCAGGTCCAGATCGGCCTCATCGACGGCCGCCTCCTCGGTGTAGGCCAGGGAGGCGTGCCGCCGGTGCCAGCGGGCGCCCGTCTGGAGCAGGATCGCGCCCAGCACCGCCGCGCCCAGCGAGCCGAACAAGATCCCGGCTTTGACGGCGGCCTCGTGCGCCGAGCCCCCGGGGAAGGCCAGTTCCCCGATCAGCAGCGAGACGGTGAAGCCGATCCCGCCGACAGCCGCCACGGCCAGCAGGTCGGCCCAGCGGATGGCCGCGTCCAAAGCCGCCCGGCTGAACTTGACCAGCGCCCAGGTGGTCAAGAAGATCCCGACCGGCTTGCCCACCACCAGCCCCGCGAACACGCCCTGCGCCGCCGGGTCCGAAGCGGCCTGGGCCAAGGCCGCCGGGTTGAGCTCCACCCCGGCCGCGAACAGCGCGAACAGCGGCACCGCCAGCCCCGCCGAGACCGGCCGCCAAAGGTGCTCGTAGCGCTCGGCCCGGGCCACCCGCTCGCCCGGCCGGCGCCGCTTGGTGGGCAGGGCGGGCGTGGCGAACCCGAGCAGCACGCCCGCGATGGTGGCGTGGACGCCGCAGCGGTGCATGCAGTACCAGGCCGCCAAACCGAGCAGGAACAGCGCCGGCCCGGACGGGCGGCGCAGCCGCACCAAGGCGGCGTACACGGCCACGGCCGCGCCCGCGCCGGCCAGCCACCACAGGTTGATCCCGTCCGAGTAGAAGACCGCGATCACAATGATCCCCAGCAGATCGTCCGCCACGGCCAGGGTCAGCAGGAAGGCCCGCAGCGCGGTTGGCAGCCCCCGCCCGAAGGCCCCCAGCACCGCCACCGCGAAGGCGATGTCGGTGGCCACCGGTATGGCCCAGCACTGCATCGACCCGCCCGGCTGGGCGGCGTTGACGGCCGCGTAGACCAGCGCCGGCGCCGCCATCCCGCCGACGGCCGCCACCACCGGCACCACCGCCGTGCTGAAGCGCCGCAACTGCCCCACCACCATCTCCCGTTTCAGCTCCAGGCCCACGGTGAAGAAGAACACCGTCAGGAGCCCGTCTTTGGCCCATTCGGCGGCGGTCAGGTCCAGGTGCCCCCAGCTGGGCCCGGCGGGTGTCGCGGCCAGCGCCCGGTAGGACTCCCCCCAAGGCGAGTTGGCCCAGACCAGCGCCACCAGCGCGCCCGCCAGCAGCAGGCCCGCGCCCCACGATTCTTGCCGCAGGGTGTCCGCCAGGTTGCGCAGCGCGCCGGGCCCCGGCCGCCTCAGTACGGTCCAACGGGCGTCGCGGGGGGGTTTCATCCCACGATTGTCACACGTCTGGCGCCGCTAGCCCAACCCCTCGCGCCCGCTGCCGCCCGCTGCCGCCCGATGCCGCCCGCTGCCGCCCGCGCGCCGGCGCCGCCCGCTCGCCGCTGCCGCCCGCCCGCGGCCGGCCGGGGGCAACTTGTTGCGGCGCTGTCTGCGACACGCGGCGCCAGGTTATTGTCTGCGGCGGCCAAGCGGCCTAGCGTCGTACCTGAATATCCAGGCCTAGCAGCAATCGGAGGACCCCGTGGCGGCACCACAGATCAACCTTGCGGTCATCAAGGTGGTTGGCATCGGCGGCGGCGGCGTCAACGCCGTCAACCGCATGAAAGAGGCGGGGCTGATGGGCGTCGAGTTCATCGCCATCAACACCGACGCCCAGGCTTTGCTCCTTTCGGATGCGGACGTCAAGTTGGACATCGGGCGGGACAACACCCGCGGCCTGGGCGCCGGCGCGGACCCGGAGGTGGGCAGGCGCGCCGCCGAGGACCACTCGGATGAGATCCGCGAGGTGTTGGACGGCTCGGACATGGTGTTTGTCGCGGCCGGGGAGGGCGGCGGCACCGGCACCGGCGGCGCGCCGGTGGTGGCGCGCATCGCGCGGGAGCTGGGCGCCCTCACCGTGGGCGTGGTGACCAGGCCGTTCGCTTTTGAGGGCCGGCGGCGCGAGGCCCAGGCGGTGGCTGGGATCGACCGGCTGCGCGAGGAGGTGGACACGCTGATTGTGATCCCCAACGAGCGCCTGATGAAGATCTCCGACCCGGGCATCTCCTTGTTGGAGGCTTTCCGCGCCGCCGACCAGGGTTTGGTGTCCGGCGTGCAGGGCATCACCGAGTTGATCACCGAGGCGGGCGTGATCAACGTCGACTTCGCGGATGTGGACTCGGTGATGCGCGGGGCGGGCAGCGCCCTGATGGGTATTGGCGCCGCCCGCGGCGAGGACCGCACGGTCCGGGCGGTCGAGATGGCGATCTCCTCGCCGCTGCTCGAGGCCTCGATCGACGGCGCGCACGGCGTGCTGCTGGCGTTCAAGAGCGCCAGCGACGTCGGCTTGGAGGAGATGGCGCGCGGCGCGTCCCTGGTCAAGGAGGCCGTCCACGAGGAGGCCAACATCATCTACGGCCTGACTTTGAACGACGCCTTGGGCGACGAGGTGCGCGTGACGGTGATCGCGGCGGGTTTCGACGCGCCGGACAACAGCCCGTACACCGGCGAGTTGGGCGTCAAGCAGGAGTCGGCGCCCGCCGCCCCGCCCGCGCCGCCCGCCCCCGCCGCCCCGCCGGCCCCGGCTGTCCCGGCGGCCCCCCCGGCCCCCCCGGCCCCGCCGGCCGCGGCTGCCCCGCCGCCTGCCGAGCGCCCGCCGGTCACCCACCGGCCTTTGGTTTTGCCCGATGCCGTGACCCCCGCCAGCGCCTCCCCGTTCCGCCCCGGCGGCCGGCTGGCGGGCGGTGGCGGCGTGTTCGGCGCGGGGCCGCTGTCCCCGACGGCGGACTCGGACGCCCCGACTTCGCAGGTGCCGCTGGAGCCGTTGTTTGAGAGCACCCGGCGTTCCCAGTTCGGCCAGAAGCCCGCCAAGCCGAAGGACGAGATCGAAGTCCCGGCCTGGTTGAACGAGGACTGACACCGCCCTGCGCAGCGTCGACCTTGGGCCCGGGGTGCGGGCGGCTTTCTCAGACAGCGCCTTCGACTTGGCCACGCCTGCGGGCCGGGCGGCCTTGGAGGCGGTTTGGGGCGCTCCTTTGGTTATTGCCACCCAGGTCCACGGCACAGCTTTGACTTGGTTTGACTCCATCTCCGCCGCCCGGTGGGCGGACCGGCCGGCCCAGGTGGACCCCGCGGCCGGCCGCCCGGCCGGGGATGTTGGGGCGGCCGGGCGCCCGGCCGCGCCCAGCGGGGCGGGCCAGTGGCCAACCTGCGACGCGCTGGCCAGCGCGGCCGGCGGCATCGGCCTGGTGGTGCGGGTGGCGGACTGCGTGCCGGTGCTGCTGGCGGATGGCGCGGCGGGCCTGGTGGCGGCGGTCCACGCCGGGTGGCGGGGGCTGCTGGCCGGGGTGGTGCCCGCCGCCCTGGCCAACCTGCGGGCGCGCGGCGCGCTGCGCCTGCGGGCGGCGTTGGGGCCCTCAATCTGCGCCGACTGCTACCAGGTCAGCCCTGACCTGGCCAAACGCGCCGCCGAGGCGGGTCACGCGGCCACCGTGGCCGCAGACGGGACGGCCCGGTTGGACTTGGCCGCCTCGGTGCGCGCCCAGTTGGCGCGGGCGGGGGTGGAGATAGCGGCAGGCTGGGCCGAATGCACAGCCGAGTCCCAGCGCCTGTTCTCCTGGCGCCAGCGCCGCCAGGCCGGCCGCCACGGCGGCATCGTCATGCTGCGCCCGCCCACCCCCTGACCCCCGCCGGGAGGCCATCTGCCAAGCGGGGTGAAACGCGCGTTAGGGGGCAATGCGCCAGGATCGGTCGATGCGCCGGCTGGCAAGTCGCAAGGCGCTGGTCGCGGCGGCTAAACTCTGTTGGATGACAGGCGAGCCCCCCGCTTCCTCCGGCGTCGGGTCAGCGGTGAAGCCAGCGCCGCCGCTGCTCAACATTGCCAATGTGCTGACCATGGTGCGCATCGCCATGGTCCCGGTGATGGCCGTGTTCTTTTTCCAAGCCGAGGCGCAGTCTGTGGCCTGGCGTTTGGCTGCGACCGCTGTGTTTCTGGTGGCCGCCCTGACCGACAAAGCCGACGGCTACCTGGCCCGCAGCCGCGGTTTGGTGACGGATTTCGGCAAGGTGGCTGATCCGATCGCCGACAAGGCCCTGGTTGGCACCGCTTTGGTCTGCCTTTCCCTGACCCACGAGTTGTCCTGGTGGGTGACGGGGGTGATCCTGGGCCGCGAACTGGGTGTGACGCTTATCCGCATGGCGGTCATCCGCTACGAGGTGATCGCCGCGTCCAAGGG
Organism: Bifidobacteriaceae bacterium; assembly: GCA_031279575.1. The sequence goes on along the minus strand of JAITIG010000012.1, from coordinate 2,887 downwards.
CGGCAAGGCCAAGACCGTCACCCAGATCGCCGCCATCACCGGTTACTTCCTGCCTCCGGCCTGGATTTACGAGTCTCGTCTGCTTTACACCGTGGCTGTGCTGCTGATGGTGGTGGCGGTGGCGATCACCGTGGCCACCGGCGTGGATTACGCGGTCCAGGCGGCGGGCATTGCGCGGCGGGCGAAGGCCGCCGCCCCCGCGCCGGCAACCGCCCCGGCTAAGGCAACCGCGGCCGCAGAGCGGGCCGGCGCGCCGGAGGCTGCCGCCGCGGCCAAGGCGCCCGCCGCAGCCAAGCCGCCCGCTGCGACTAAGGCGACCGGAGCGGCTGAGGCGACTGCTGCCGCAACCAAGCCCGCCCCCGCCGCCGCGGCCGCAACCAAGCCCGCCCCCGCCGCCGCTGCCGCAACCAAGCCCGGCCCAGCCGCCGCTGCCCCGGCCAAGGCGGCCCCAGCCACCGCTGCCGCGGCCAAACCGGCCCCCGCAGCCAGGCCCACGCCCGCCACTGCTGCCGCGGCCAAATCCGCCCCCGCCGCCGCTCCCGCGGCTGGGGGCAGGCCCGCGCCCCGGGTCGCCTGGGCGCCCGCGCCCGGCGCCCCGGCCGGCGCGGCCAAGGCGCCCCAAAGCGCGGCCAAGCCGGCCCGGCCGCCAGTGCCGGCCAGCGAAGCGGTCAAGCCCAATCGGCCGGTCGAAGGCTGGCCCGAGCCCGGCCCGGCGCGGCCCGCCGCGCCGGCCAAGCCGGCGCCTTCGGCCAGGCCGGCCCCAGTGCGCCAGGTGCCCGAATGGGCGCAGCTTCGCACCGTGATGCGCGCCGCCGAAGTCGGCCAAGACGAGCCGACCTCGGCCGCCCCGGCTCGGCCGCCCGCCCCAACTCCCAGGCCGGCCGCCCCAAGCGCCCCCGCCCCAACTCCCCGGCCAGGCGCCCGGCCGCCTCTCGGCGCGCGCCCCGCCCAGCCCGCCGCCGGGGCCAGTGCCGCCGGGGCTGGCAGCGGCGCCAGCGCCCAGCCGGCCGCCCCAAGCGCCCCCGCGCCGACTCCCAGGCCGGCCGCCCGGCCGCCTCTTGGCGCGCGCCCCGCCCAGCCCGCCGCCGGGGCCAGTGCCGCCGGGGCCGGCAGCGGCGCCAGCGCCCAGCCGGCCGCCCCAAGCGCCCCCGCCCCAAGCGCCCCCGCGCCAAGCGCCTCCGCACCGCGCGCCCCCGCGCCAAGTGCCCTCGCACCAGGTGGCCCCGCGCCCAGCGCCCCCGCCCCAACTCCCAGGCCGGCCGGGCGGCCGGCCTTTGGCGCGCGCCCAACCCAGCCGATTGCCGGCGCCAAGACCAGCGCCGCCGGGGCCGGGGCTGGGGGCGGCGGCACGGCATCGGACCGGGTGGCCGATCTGGCGGCGGCCCAAGCCCAAGCCCGGCTGGAAGAATTGAAGCGGCGTATAGGGTGGGGGGCGCCCAAGGGAGACGAGGGGGACAAGTGACATGCCATTTCGGAACATTGGCGGTTTGGACAACGAGGGGCGAGCGATTTCGCTGGTCAAACTGCTGCGCGAGCACCACCTGACGGTGGCGACAGCCGAGTCGCTGACCGGGGGACTGGTCAGCGCGGTGATCGTGGACGTGCCCCGGGCCTCGGAGGTGCTGCGCGGCGCGGTGGTGGCCTACAACAACGACGTCAAGCGGGAGGTGCTGGGAGTCGACGGCGCGCTGCTGGCCGAGCGGGGCGCCATCAACGCCACCATCGCCGGGCAGATGGCCCTCGGCGTGCGCAAACTGATGGGCGCGGACGTCGGCATCGCCACCACCGGCGTGGCCGGCCCCGACCCGGCGGACGGCGCCGAGCCCGGGACGGCCTTCGTGGCGGTCTCCTGGGCCAAGGACGAGCCGGCCATCCGGGCCCTGCGCCTGCAGGGCAACCGCGCCGAGGTGCGCACCCAAGTGGTGACCCGCGCGCTCGAGCTGGCTGAGGCCACCATCCGGCAGACCTCTGGAATATAGGCCGCGCGATTGGTGTTTACCAGGAGATGAACAGCCACACTAAACCCATTGCGACCTCGGACAACAGGTCCGGCGCCGCCAAACGGTACCGTATACCAGACAAAGAGATCCCAGTCCGCGCCGAGCGCCCGGCCGAGCCGTTGCGCAAGGCGGGCAAGAACGTGGCGCTGCTGCGCAATGAGTTGGGCCACGTTTTGCGCGCCAACCGCTTGCGCCAAAACCGCACCTTGCGCGAGGTTTCGGCGGCGGCCAGAGTCTCGCTCGGCTACCTCAGCGAGGTTGAGCGCGGCCAGAAGGAGGCCAGCTCCGAGCTGTTGCAGTCGATTTGCGATGCGCTTGAACTGCCGTTGTGGACCACCTTGCGGGAGGTGTCGGACCGGCTCGAGACCCACCGGGCCAATTGGATCCCAGACACTTTTGACGAGCTCTTCGGGGAAGACCTAGCAAGCGTCCGCTAGCCGGGCTGGCAAGTCAGCCGGGCTGGCAGGTCAGCCGGGCTGGCAGGCGGGGCAGTAGAAGGCGGGGCGGTCCAGCGGCGGCTGGCCCACCCGCATCACCGCGATGACGGCGCCGCAGCGGCGGCACGGCTGGTGTTCGCGCCCGTGGACCAAAGTGGTCCGGTTCTTGGCCGTCAGCCCGGTCGCCGTCGGGGTGCGGGCCTCAGCCGAGCGCCACAGCAACTCCCGGGCGCGCAGCAGCAGGCCCTCCAAATCCGGCACCTGGTCCGCCGGGCGGTCCGGCCGCACCCCCCAAGCGAAGAGGGACTCCGCCATGTAGATGGTGCCGATCCCGGCCACCACCCGCTGGTCCAGCAAGGTCGCGCCGATGCCGCGCCGCCCCTGCGCCCGCACCCTTTGGGCGGCCGCCCCGGCGTCGAACCCGTCCGCCATCACGTCCGGCCCCAGCGC
>JAITIG010000226.1 GCA_031279575.1 Bifidobacteriaceae bacterium | reverse complement strand
GCGGGGGCGGCGGCGGCGGGGTGGCCCAGGGGGGCGCGGGGTGGGCCGGGGCCGGCGGGGGCGGCGGGGGGGGGGCCGGCCCGTGCGCCGCCCGGGGCCGGGCGCCCTTTGCGGCGGGCGGGCCGGCGGCGGCGGGGGGTTTTGGTGGGGGCGGTCGCGGCGGCGGCCTTGGTTGTGGCCACCGCCGGGATTTGGACTTTGACGGCGCTGAGCGGCGGCGGCGGCGGGGCGGCCAGCCCGCAGGCGGCGGTCACGGCCCTGCTGGATGACCTGGCCGGGCTGGACTTCCCCAAAGCCATCAGCCGCCTGGCGCCATCAGAGCGGGCAACCGCCCAACCCTGGATCGACCAGATCGCGGAGACGCTCCCCGCGCCCAAACCCAACCCGGCCTCCCTCAAAGCCTTCGCGCAACTGCAAAGAGCCCTTCAGATCGAGTTCGCCGACCTCGAGTTCGCCTCCCAGACCCTGGCTGAAGGCGTGGTCCGCGAAGCCGTCACAGCCGGCCAAGTCACCATCGACGCGGACACCGCCGCCCTGGCCGGGGCCATCTGCGACGGCATCGACCAGAGTGCGGACCCAGGCAAGGCGCGGGCCCTGCTCGGCATCGGCGCCGCCACCACCCGGGCCGAGCTCCAAACCCGCCTCGACAACGCCTTGCCAATCACCAAAAGCGTGGCTGACCTGGCCAAATCCGCCCACTTGCCGGGTTTGTTCGCGGTCACGGTGAAAGAGGAGGGCAGGTGGTACACCTCGCCCAGCATGACTCTGGCCCAGTACGCCTTCGAGGCCGCCGGGGGCGCCAACCAGGACCTGGGCCAGACCATCCCCGCTGACCAGATGACCGGCGCGGGCAGCCCCGAGGACGCCATCGGCCTGCTGGCGGCGGCCCTCGATGACGCCGCCGCCGCCGGCGACTTGCGCCAGGTGGCCAAGGCCTTGCCGCTGGCCGAGTCCCGCCTGCTGGCGGTCTACGGCCCCGCGCTCCACAGCAACGGCGAGCCGGCGCAAAACCCATTGGCCGGTTTGCGCATCACCCAGGCCGAGGGCACCGAGTTCAAGGCGGCCGGCCGCTACGCCACCGTCACAGTGGACCAGCTGACAGCTGAGATCGCCGGGGCGGCCACCTTCACCCTGGTGCGCGATGCCGCCGGGCCCGAGTGGGAGTTGGGGCTCGTTGGCGATGGCCTCGACTACGCGGCGAAGCTGCGCCAACCCGACCGCCAGTCGGTCAGCTTCGAGGGGGCCACCTGGGTGATCGGCATCCCGATCGAGGCCTCGGGCGGGATCGCCGTGACCAGCCAGGGGCATGTTGCCAGCCAGTTGACGCTGCTGGGCCGGACCAGCGTGGCGCGGGCCGGCGGCAACTGCGTCGCCTACGGCGAGGTGGGCGCGGAGGCGGAAACTTGCCAGGACGGCATCGGGCGGTGGCTGGCAGCCCTTGGGTTGGACCAGGTCACGGAGCTGCCGGAGTTGGAGGGCCTGATGGCGTACACCGCTTTGAAAGGCGCCGACGGCAAGTGGTATGTCTCGGCCGCGGCCAGCCCGCTGTTCGCCTGGGCGGCGATCGCCCTGAACGCCGGCGAGCTGCGCCAGGCGCTGTCCAACTTCGCCAGCCGCCTGGACGCGTGGGAGGCGGGCTGAGCCGGGGACGCGTCCCAGGCCCCCGAAGGCGCCAACCGAGCCGGTCGCCTCCACCCCCTGACCCGCGCCGATGCCGCCCCGCCTCGACGCCAACGGAGCTGGTGGCGAACAGGGTGGCGCGGGCGGCGGGTGGGGGGCCACCATGGGTGTGTGAACCGGCTGCTGGCCGCCTTGGGCGACGAGGCTGAGCGGGCGCGCAGCATCACGCGCATCGACGTGGCGCCGCCGCGCCCGGGCCTGCGCTCGCCTTGGCCTAGCTGGGTGCCGGATTGGGTGCGGGAGGGCTACCAGGCGTTAGGTGTGCAAGAGCCCTGGACGCATCAAGTCCAGGCGATGGAGGCGGCGCGCCGGGGGCACACTGTGGTGGCGACGGCCACCGGCTCGGGCAAGTCGGCGGCGTTGTGGGCGCCGGTTTTGACCGCCTTGGACGCGCCCTACACGCTGGGCCGGATCACCGAATTGCGGGCGCGCCCCGCGGCCTTGTACCTCGCCCCGACCAAGGCGCTGGCCGCCGATCAGCTGGCCGGCTTGAGCGCCTTGTTCCGGGCCTCGGGCGCCACCGGCCTCCAGGCCGCCACCTGCGATGGCGACACCCCGGCCGAGGCCCGCCGCTGGCTCCAGTCCCACGCTGATATTCTGCTCACCAACCCGGATTTTCTGCACTTCTCGCTGCTGCCGGGCCACGCCCGCTGGGCTGGCCTGCTGCGCGGGCTGGCCTATGTCGTCATCGACGAGCTGCACGCCTACCGCGGTGTGATGGGCGCCCATGTGGCCTGGGTGATGCGCCGGCTGGCCCGCCTGGCGCGCCACTACGGCGCCGAGCCGGTCTTTTTGGCCGCCTCGGCCACGCTCAGCCAACCCGCCGCCACGCTGGCCCGCCTGGTCGGGGCCGACCCGGCCCAGGTGGCCGAGGTCACCGCCGACACCGCCGAGCGCGGCGAGCGCACCTTGGTTTTCTGGCGCCCCGCCCCCTGGGAGGACCCCCCCGCCGCAGTCGCCCCCGACACCCCCTGGCAACTGCCCGCCCCCGCCGCCGATCCCGCCGGTGGCCGGCCCGCGCCGGCCGCCCCCGAGCCAGCCGCGCCCGATGCCGCCCGGCAACTGCCCGCCCCCGCCGCCAATCCCGCAGGTGGCCGGCCCGCGCCGGCCGCCGCCGAGCCAGCCGCGCCTGATGCCGCCTGGCAACTCGCCGCCCCCGCCGCCGATCCCGCCGGTGGCCGCCCCGACCCGACCGCCGTTGGGTTGGCCGCGCCCGATGCCGCCTGGCAACTGCCCGCCCCCGCCGCCGATCCCGCCGGTGGCCGGGCCGGGCCGACCGCCGCTGGGTTGGCCGTGCCCGATGCCGCCTGGCAACTGCCGGCCCCCGCCGCCTATCCCGCCGGTGGCCGACCCGACCCGACCGCCGTTGGGTTGGCCGCGCCCGATGCCGCCTGGCAACTGCCCGCCCCCGCCGCCGATCC
>JAITIG010000159.1 GCA_031279575.1 Bifidobacteriaceae bacterium | reverse complement strand
TTTGGACGGGACGGTCGCCTTCGAGGCGCGGGAACTGCCCGCCGGGGCCTACCAGTTCGCGGTCCGCTACACCGACTCCAACCAGCGTTGGGCGGACGCCGACTACACCGTCACCGTGGTGGACAAGCCGCTGGTGACCGGGCAGACCTCGGCCAGGATCGCCGTCGGCGGGACGGCCGAGTTCGAGCTGGCCGTGACCTCCGGGGCGGGGATCAAGTCCGCTTTGGTCTCGGGCGCCCCAGCCGGCGCCGACGTCAGCGCCGACACCTCCGGCCGGGTCGTGTTCAAGGCTGGCGGTCTGGCCGCTGGAGCGCACCGGTTCAGCGTCACCTACACGGACGGCATCGGGCAACAAACCGAGCCGGTCGAATTCACCGTCACCGTCCAAGCGCCGCCCAGCGGGGCTGGCCGGAACGTCGACCTGGCCGACGACCGCGAAATTGGGCGGCTGGCGCCGGCCGACGACGTCACCGGGGCAAACCTCCAGGCCTTGACGGCGGCATCGTTCACCTCGCCCGAACACGGGAGCTTGGAACTGGAAGGCGCCGCGCTCAAGTACACGCCCGAGGCGGGCTGGCAGGGCGTGGCCCCGTTCCAGGTCACCGTCTGCGACGACCTCGACCAATGCCTGACGCTTGACTACAGCTTCACGGTCTTGGCCGTGTGGGTGGCGCCCGCCGCGCCGCAAGCCTCCGGGGCGACCGCCGTCATCCCCGCCGGCGGGACCGCCGACCTGGCCGGGGTGGCCAGCGCCGACCAAGCGGCCGCGGTCAGCATAGTCAAAGCCGAGGTGGCGACCTCCGAGGCGTGGATGTCCCAGGCCGTCATCACCCCCGCCTTTGACGGGCGGGTCCAGTTCGACGCGGCCGGCCTGGCGCCCGGGTCCTACCCCTTCGAGGTCCGCTACACCGACAGCGCCGGGCAGTCCGCCATCGCCGAGTTCGCCGTCAACATCCAGGCCCCGCCGACCGCCGAATCCGGTTCGCAGACGGTTGGCGTGGGCCAGGAGGCGGTCTTCGAGCCGCGCCCGGCCGCCGACCAGAGCTTCGGCGGGTCGCTGGCCGACTCCACGGTGACCGGCTCGCCGGAGATGGCCGCGCGGGTGTCGGTGACCGGGGCGGGAGCCAAGACCCGGGTCGCCATCTCCACCGCCGGGTTGGACGCCGCGGCCGATCCCTACCAGTTCGCCGTGCAGTTCGCTGACGACTTGGGCCAGGTGGTCGATGCCGTGTTCGCCGTTTCGGTGGTCGACGCGCCTTTGGCTGTTGGCGGCGGAACCGTCAAACTGCCGCTCGGGGGCGCCGGCCGCTGGGAGCTGACGGTGACCGCCGCCGCGCCGATCCAGGCCGCCTGGGCTGAAGGCGCCCCGGCCGGATCATCCGTCACGGTTGGCCTGGACGGCGCCGTGGCGATCGAGGCCGGGGCGGCCGCAGCCGGCACGCACGAGTTCTGGGCAGTCTTCGAGGACTCCGTGGGGCAAACCGGGCGGGTCGCCTTGACTGTTGTCATCCAGGCGCCGCCGCTGGTCGCCTCCGGGCGCGAAGTGCCGGTCGCCAGCGGCGGGACCACGACCTTCGAGGAATCCGTCACCACGGCCGGGGAGATCGCGTCCCGCGAGATCACATCCCCGCCGGCGGCTGGGCGGGCCGAGTTGGGCTCCGTCATCTACCACGCCGAGGACGCCCCGGCGGGCCGCTACCCGTTCGAGGTCACCTACACCGACGACCTCGGCCAGACCGCTGTCGCGTCCTACACCGCTGTGGTCCTGGCCCGGCCGGCCTCTGCTGAAATCCGGCTGTCGCTGGCCTCAGACCAGGATCACGCCGTGGTCGACCCGGTCGCGGCCGCCGCCGCCCCTGGCGCCGGCACCCTGGCCATCGGCCAGATCTCGCCGCCCGCCCACGGCCTTGTCGCTCCTGACGGCGCCGCCGGGCTGCTCCGCTACACCCCCGAACCCGGGTTCGCCGGGGAGGTCGAATTCGCCGTCACCGTCCGCGACGAAGTTGGCCAAGAAGCCACCATCACCTACCTCATCGACATCGCCCCGGCCGCTCCCGAAAACGGCGAAGATGAGGACCAGGCCGAGGGCGAGGACGAGCCTGAGGGCGAGCAGCCCGACGGCGGCGAGACCGGCGACAACGGCTCCGACAACGAGTCGGACTCCGGCGACGACGAGTCCGGCCCGGCTGGCCCGCTGGCGCTGACCGGCCCGGCCGGCCATGTCGCCCTCGGCCTGGGAGCGCTTGCCCTAATCGCGGCCGGGTTGTGGCTGCTGGCCGTCGCCCGCCGCCGCGGCGGCCAGCGCCCCAACGCCGCCTGACCCGCCCCCGGCCGGCAGCGCGGACGCCAGGGCGTCCAGCGGGCCGGCCGGCGCCGCGCGCCTAACTGGGCCAGACGGCATCGGGCGAGGTGACGAGCGTGTTCCCAAGCGGACCGACAACGCGGGCCGGCCCTTGGGAGTCGGCGTCGCCCACCGTGACGTGGTTGAACGGCAGCAGCGGCGAGAGCCAGGGGAAGAACGTGGTGAAGCAGATCGCCACGATCGCCGCCGCCACGGCCGCGAACAGCAAGGTCTTGACCCACCAGGGGCCGGGCGTGTTGCGCCATAACCATCCGTACATTTCGACCCCTACCCTTCCGCGACCAATTCTTCGAGCGGGCCCTCGGTCTTGTCCGCCCAGTACTCCAACTCGCCCCAGATCACATAGCGCTGCGCCGCCGAGAACATCGGGTGGCAAGTCGTCAATGTGATGATGCGCTTGGTGGGGACCGCGTCCGCCTCGTTCGGGACCGGCCAGATGACGCGCACATCGCGCGGGTAGACGATTTCTCGGCCGTAAACCTTGTAGACGTAGTAATAGCGCTCGGTCTCAACGATCAGAGAGTCGCCGTCGATCAGTTCGGCCACCCGGTTGTAGGGCTTGCCGTAGGTGGTGCGGTGCGCCGACGTGGCGAAGTTGCCGACCTCGCCGGGCCGCTGTGTGCCCTCATAATGGCCGATCAGGCCCTTGTTCAAGATTTTGACGCGGTCGATCCCCTCGACGATCGGCACGTTGTACTCAAGGCCCCAGCGGGGCACGTGCATCGTCGCCCAGACTTCGCCGAAGCCTGGCACGTCGACCGGTTCGGTTGGGGGTTCGTCGGTGTCGGGGTCGTGGCGTGGCGCGAATTCCGACCCTTCGACCGGGGCGGGCTCGATCCATTCGGGGGCGGCCACGACCTCTTTGAGGACCTCTTTGGCGACGGCGTTGGCCTCCACGTCCGTCCAGACCAGCTCCCAGACCACGTACAGGCCGAGCAGCAGGCCCACGGTGATGAGCAGTTCGCCGATCCCGCCCACGATCGCCGCGCCGTGGCGTTTGCGCCGCCGCTCGGAACGCTGACGCCTTTCGCCGCCCGATGCCGCCGGGGCCGCTTTCGGCGTCGGCGCCAGTGTCGGCGCCGGCGCCGATGTTGGTTTCGATGTTGGTTTCGGTGTCGGCGCCGTCTGGCCGTCCGATGCCGTCTGGCCGCCCGATGCCGCCGGGCCGCCTTGGGCGCGGGCCGGTCCGGTTTCGGTTCTGGCGACTGGGGAGCCCGGCGGGGCGCCGACCAGCGGCGCGCTGGCGGGCGAACCGACGGCCGGCGGCGGGCTGACCGATGGCGGCTGCTGCGCGCCGACAGGCGCGGGCGGGCGATCGACCGGCCGCCAGGACGGCCGCAAAGTCAGCTCGCCCGCATTCGGGTCGTCGCGCGAGGTTGTCATGGTCTGGTTCCTGTCCCCGGCCGGAGCCGCTCAGTCAAGTGCCTTGGCGTACCGTAGCGCCGATGACGCCGCCGTGTCACCTGGAAGTGTCAACTCGTCCGAATCAACTGTGCCCCAAGTCAGGCCCAGTCGGCCAGCCCGTTCGCGGTAAGCGCGCACCACGGGGGCGTTGTCGAGCTGGCGGCGCAAGTCGGCGGCGGGGCCGATGGCCGCGATTTGATACGGCGGCGAGTAGACCCGCCCGCCCACCAGGATGACGTTGCCGACGCATTTGACAGGCGTGACCGAGCCGATCCGGTGCCCCTGGACCGCCACCGCCTCGGCGCCGCCGGCCCAGAGCGCGTTGATGACCGCGTCGATGTCTTGTTGGTGCACCAGCAGATCAGCCCTGGGCGCGACCGTGCCGGTCAGGACCTCGTCCGGGGCCTCGGCGTCCCCCAGGGTGACAGTCAGCCCCGGCCCCTTGACCGGCGTCGCGCCTGCGGCGCCGGCCAGCGCCGAGTCCGCCTCGACCGCCGCCGGCCCGCCCGCGCCGAGCAGGGCTTCGACCTCGGCGGCCAATTCCGCCCGGCGCGCTTGCAAGTCCTCGACCTGGCGGTCGCGCGCCGTCACCAGGCCGCGCAGGCCCGGCGCGTCCCTGAGGTCGGAGTCCTGGCTGGCGCCGGCGTTCCAGGCAAAGAGCCAACCCGCCAGCACCACCACCAGCCCCACCGACAGGGCGGGCCGCCGCCCCCGGCGGGCCGCCCGGCGCAGCGCTCGCATATCGAGTTGCCCTTTCACTGGTCGCGTTGAGTACCCTGTATCAAGATATTCGCTACCCCCGCCCAGTTTGTGCGCCAAACGGCGCCGCGCCGGCCGGGCCAGACGATAGGGAGAAACCAGGTGCCTGAATCGCGGTCGCGCCGCAAGAAGAAGCAGACCTTTGTCGCCCCGCCGGTCTCCAAAGCGCCCAAGCCGTCCCCGGCTTGGTGGGCGCCGGTGATGGTGGCCGTCATGCTGCTGGGCTTGGTCTGGGTGGTGGTTTACTACCTCAGCCAGGGCGCCTGGCCGATCCCTCAGCTCAACGCCTGGAACCTGGCGGTCGGGTTCGGACTGATCCTGGGCGGTTTCGGGATGACCGCCGGTTGGCGTTGACCGCCGGTTCGGCTTGACCGGGCCCGGCCAGCGCCCCTTCCCCAGGTGGGGATAAGCCTGGGGAAAACTACAGCGTTGTAATTCCGGGACCGCGGCAGTTATCCACAGTTTGCGGCCCCATCAGGCTGCCGCGATGAGGTTTATCCACACTTCGACCCTCCTTGTCCACAGGCCGGCTCTGGAAAACTCGGCCGCCGGGTCGGCCGCCGGACTCAGGCACGGCCCAGACCCCGACCCGGCCGCGGCCCAGGCCCTGACCGGCGCCCTATCCCCAGGTCAGCGGCGAAACAGTGACCACCATCACCAGCGCGGTCAACGCCGCCACGGCGGCGGGCGCCAGCCAGGCCACTCGGCGCCGCCACGCCGGCGGCGCGTGCACATAGGCCAGGGCCATCGCCCCTCCGGCGATCAGACCGCCGACGTGCCCCTGCCAGGAGATGCCCGGCAGGGTGAAACTCAGCACCAGGTTCAACACCACCACCCCCACAATCCCGTTGATGTTGCTGCCCAGCCTGCGTCCGGCCACCAGGGCGGCCGCGAACAACCCGAAGACCGCCCCGGACGCCCCCAATGTGCCGGTGAGGGCGCCCTCCCAGTTGAACTCGAAGACCCTGAAGTAGGCCAGCACCAAGACGTGCCCGCCCAGCGCCGAACCAAGGTAGAGCGCCGCCAGGCGGGAGCGTCCCAGCAGTTGCTCCATGAAGCTGCCGACCACCCACAGCGCGTACATGTTGAACGCCAGGTGGAGCACGCCCGCGTGCAGGAAGGCCGCGGTCACCATCCGCCACGGCTGGCGCCAGGCCGCGCCCGGCGCCAAGATCAGGTCAGATGTGACACCGCCAACAACCTGCTGGGCCACGAACACGACCACGCACAAGCCGATCATGGTGATGGTCACCACCGGCGCCCCGCCTGAGATCGGCGCGCCCAGAGCCGACCTGGCCACCGGCAACTGCCGCCGCGCCTGCCTCACGCAATCCGGGCACTGCACGCCGACCGCCGCCGGCACCTGGCAGGCCAGGCAGACCGGCCGGTCGCAGCGCTGGCAACGCACCCAGGCGGGCTGGTCCGGGTGGCGGTGGCAGCGGGGGGCGGGCTGGGCTGCGAAACCCGGCCCGACGGCATCGTTCACGGCAAAATGGTGACCGAATCGATCGTCACCGGCGTGAGCGGCCGGTCGTTCCCGTCGACCGGGGTCGCGGCGATGGCGTCGACCACCCGGCGCGAGGCCTCGTCGCCGACGCGGCCAAAGATGGTGTGGCCCGTGTTCAGGTGCGGCGTGGGCGCCACGGTGATGAAAAACTGCGAGCCGTTGGTGCCGCGACCGGCGCGCCGCCCGGCGTTGGCCATGGCCACCAGGTACGGCTCGGAGAAGACGCGGGCGGGGACAATCTCGTCGTCGAAGCTGTAGCCCGGGCCGCCGGTGCCGGTGCCCAACCGGTCCCCGGTCTGGATCATGAAACCGTCGATGACCCGGTGAAAGACCACGCCGTCATAGAACGGCCCCTGGCCGTCCGCGCCTGTGGCCGGGTCGCGCCAAGGCTTCGAGCCCTGGGCCAGGCCGGTGAAATTGGCCACGGTCTCAGGGGCCGTGTCCGGGAACAGATCGAACTTGATGTCACCCTCAGAGGTGTGAAGAATCGCTTGCATCTGGCCATCCTCCCATGCCCGCGCCCGCGGACATGTCAACGCCGCCCTCGCCGCGCCATCGCCAATGGCCCTAGCATGGGAAGAACGAAAGGAGAGTCCCATGGTCAAGTTGTGCTCCAGCAGTGTCAGCTCCAGGCCCGGTCCGAACGCCTCGCCGTTCGCCCTGAAAGCCGCTGACCTGGCCGAATCCGCCAAATCTGCGGCCGCATATGTCGCCGAGGTGATCGCCCTGAAGGCTAATCCGAAGCTCGAGGCGGCCTGGGAGTGGGCGTCCCCACGGGTTGAGACCGCCTGGCGCAAAGGCATCACGGCGGCCGCTCCGAAGGTCGAGGAAGCGGCCCGCGCCCTGGCCCCGAGGGTCGATGACGCCCGCGACATGATTGTGGAGCGGGCGCTCCCAGCCATAGTCGCGGCCGTGGACGCCGCCGCCCGCGCCGCCGCCGGCCAGGCCGACGTCGCGGCCAAGGCCGCCCGCAAGCGCCGCCGCGCCGGCAAGATCATCGGCTGGAGTCTGGCCGGGGCCGCCGCCGCCGGGGTCGGCTATTGGCTGTGGCGCCAGACGCGCCCGGTCACCGACCCGTGGGCGGAGGAAGACTGGGAGGACTTCGACGCCGCCGGCGACGCCCCGGACGAGGACATTGCCGACGCCGCCGGGGACGCCGCCCACGCGGTCGGCGAAGTCGCTGGTCACGCCGTCAAGGCCGTCACCGATGTGGCCAAGAAGGCCGGCGATGCCTTCAAGAAAGCCGGCGATGCCGTCAAGAAGGCGGCCGCCGGAGACGCCGACTGACCTCACCCGCACGCCGTCTTCCCTGTCGCGCCTTTTCCTTGACACACGGAACATTGGGTCAGGCGCCGTGTTCTGCTTGCCCTGACAAATGGGCGGCGGCCACGGCCGCGGCCGCTGTTTGGTCGCGGAACTCGAAGCCGTGAGCTTGCAGCGCCTGCGGGCGGATCGGCTGCGAGGCCAACAGCATTTCTTCAGCCGCCGCCCCGAGGGCGGCGCGCAGGAGCGCGGCCGGCGCCGCCAAAATGTGGGGGCGGCGCAGCGCTTGGGCCAGGGCGCGGGTGATCTGCTCGGCGGTGGCCAAGGTTGGCCCAACCAGGTCGGCCGGCCCGGCCAATGACTCGTCCTCGAGCGTGAAAATGATGGCGCGCGCCTCGTCGCGCAGCGAAATCCAAGGCCAGAATTGGTCGCCGCCGCCGATCCGCATCCCCAGGCCGGCTTTGGTGGCCAACGTCAGGGGGCGCAAGGCGCCCTCGCCCGGGGCCAGGACCATGCCGGTGCGCAGGCGAACCAATCTGGTCGCGGCGGCTGCGGGCAGGGCGGCGGCCTCCCAGGCGCGGGTCACCGCCGCCAGGAAGCCTTCCCCGTGGATGCCGGTGGCGCTGCCTGAGGCCCAGACCCTCGGCGGGCTGTCCGAATCCAAGATCGCGGCGGCCAGGGCCGCGGTCGCGTCCACGCGCGAGTCCATGATTTGACGGCGGTAAGCCTTGGTCCAGGGAAGCCGGGCGAGAGGCGCCCCGTTGAGTGAGACGACGGCATCGGACCAGGCGAGCGCGCCCGGCGGAACCGACCCGACGGTGGCGTCCCAGGCGTGTTCGTCCGGTCCCGCGGCCGGGCGGCGGACCAGGGCCCGGACCGCGTGGCCCCGGGCGGTCAGGCGCCGGCGCAGAGCCCGCCCTATCATCCCTGAGCCGCCGGCCAGCAACACCCGCACCGGACCACCATACGCCTTGCCTCCCGGGGCCTGACGGCCGGGGGCGCTTCCAACAGATGAGACGCGGGCGGGCTCGGGGGCCGCCGGCGGCGGCTATCGGTTTACTTGCCCTTGACGGGCTTTGACAGGCTTTGGCTCGGTCCTTGGGAGGAACGCATGACGGCTTTGATCATCACGGAGTCTTACTTCGGCAACACCGCCGCCCTGGCGGACGTGATCGGTCAGGCGTTGTCTGACGCCGGCGGCATGTCGGTGACGGCTCTGGGCGTGGCCGACGCGCCGAGCGGCGTCCCTGAGGGAACCGAGTTGCTGATCTTGGCGGCGCCGACCCACGACTATTCGCTGCCGCGCGGCTGGACCCGGCGGCGGGCCCTGGCCCGCGGCGCGATGCCCGGCGGCGGGCTGCGCGAATGGATCGCGGGCCTCAGCCCGGTCAAAGACTTGAAGGTGGTGACCGTGGACACGGCCCTGAAGACCGTGTTCATGCCGTCATCGGCGGCCAAGACCGCCGCCAGGCTGATGGGCCGGGCCGGCTTCGACTACGCCCGGCGGGGCGCGACCTTCTTCGTCTCCGACTACGCCGGACCGCTCGAGGACGGCGAGTTGATCCGCGCCCGCGCCTGGGCCAAGAGTCTCGCCGCCGGTCTGCGCTCCATGGAGCGCCCGGCGACGCGGTGAGGCCGGCGCGGTGAGGCCGGCGCGCCAGCCGGGTCACCCAACGCGACGCGCCAGCCGGGTCACCCAACGCGGCGCGCCAGCCGGGTCACCCCACGCGGCGCGCCAGCCGGGTCACCCCACGCGACGCGCCAGCCGGTAGGCGGTGCCGTCGCCGGGGAGCCCGATCCCGTCGACCAGCGCGTAGCGGCCGCCGTAGACGGCCTCGGCGAAGTCTTCGGCGTCGCCTGGGTCGGCGCTCCAACCGCTGAGCGGGTCCAGCAGCACGAAGTCCGGCTCGACCTGATCGGCGTAGTCTCCGATCCAGTAGACCGTGTGATCCGTGGCCAGGCGGGTTATCAGCCCCCGGTCCGTCGCCACCGAGGCGCCCTCCGGGATGGCCGCCAGGACCCGCGCGGCTTGATCGGCCCGCGCCGAGGTCTGATAGGTGGCGGGTTTGACTAGGCCGCCGAGCGGGAACCACCAGCACGCCGCCACCGCGAAGACGGCGCTGGCCGCGACCACTGCCGGCACGGTTCGCCGCCGCCAGCGCACCTCGGACGCCCGCCAGCGGGACAGCGCGTCGACGGCGGCCAGGAACGCGATCGGCATCAGGATCATCGAGTAGTGCCAGGTGGTGCCCCAATGGGCCGGGTCGGTCGAGGCCAGGCGCCAGGCCAGCGTCGGCGCCGCCAGCAGGGACCACCGCGACAGCCAGCCGAACCCCATCACCAGCGCGCTGAGCAGGGCCAGGGTCTTGATCTTGGCGATCGGATAGAACAGGCTCGCGGCCAGCCCGAGCCACCCGCCGTCCCGGTCCAGTTTGCCCCAATAGTTCCAGCCGCTTCCGTTGAAGGCGGGCATGATCAGCGCGAAGACCGCGATGGCGCCCACCAGCCCGGCCGCGGCGGTGATCAGGCCGACCCGCCGTTCGCGCCGCCAAGTCTCCCCGTCGCCCGTCCCGCCGATGCCGCCCGCCCCGCCGATGCCGCCCGCCCCGCCGCCCGTCCTGCCGATGTCGCCCGTCCCGCCGTCCAGCCCGCCGATGCCGCCGTCCAGCCCGCCGATGCCGCCGTCCCGCCCCCCGGGGCCGCCGTCCCGCCCCCCGGGGCCGCCGTCCAGCCCGCCGGGGCCGCCGTCCCGCCAGCCGCCCAGCCCGCCGATGCCGCCGTCCCGCCCCCCGGGGCCGCCGGCCCGCCCCCCGATGCCGCC
>JAITIG010000129.1 GCA_031279575.1 Bifidobacteriaceae bacterium | reverse complement strand
CGGCGGCGGCGGCGTCCAGCCAGACCGGCTCGCCCGCCGCCAAGCGGTCCACCTCCAGCAGGCGGGCCGGGCCCACCCGCACCACCCCCCCGGCCACGTCGAGGCCGGTGACATAGCGGGGGCGGCCGTCGGCGGCGGGGCGGCCCAAGCCCAGCCCGCGGCGCTGGCCAACTGTGAACTGGTAGGCGCCCTGGTGGCGGCCCACCACCGCGCCCGCCTGGTCGAGGATCACCCCCGGCTGGCGGCCGAGCCGGGCGCGCAGGTAGCCCTGGGTGTCGCCATCGGCAATGAAGCAGAGGTCGTAGGAGTCCCGTTTGGCGGCCAGGCTCAAACCCAAGGCCGCCGCCTCGGCCCGCACCGCCGCCTTGGACGCCGCCTCGCCCAAGGGGAAAACGCAGCGGCCCAGGGCCTGCGGCCCGGCCGAGGCCAAAACATAAGACTGGTCCTTGGCCGCGTCGCGGGCCCGGCGCAGCGCCACCTGGCCGGACGGGCCAACCTCCAGGCGGGCGTAGTGGCCGGTGGCCACCTTGTCGAAGCCCAGCGCCAGGGCGCGGCGCACCAGCACCTGGAACTTGACCAGCTCGTTGCAGCGGATGCAGGGGTTGGGGGTGCGGCCCTGGGCGTAGCCCTCGACAAAATCCGCCACCACCAGCTGCTCGAACTCCTCCGACAGGTCCCAAACGTAGAAGTCCAAGCCCAAGCGGTCGGCGGCGCGCCGGGCGTCGGAGGCGTCCTCGATCGAGCAGCAGCCGCGCGCGCCAGACCGGGTGGCGGCCGGCCGGCGGGACAACGCCATGTGCACCGCCACCACCTCGTGGCCGGCCGCTTGGGCCCGGGCCGCCGCCACCGCGCTGTCCACCCCGCCGGAAAGCGCCGCCAGCAGCCTCACGCCAACCCGCCGGCCGGGCCGGGGCGGGCGTGGCGCGCCCGATGGCGCCCGGGCGCGGTCCCGGCCGCCGCCTGGGCCCGCTCGATCGCCCGCGGCAGGGCCGCCACCAGCGCCGCCACATCATCTGCCTGGGAGGCGTGGCCCAATGAGACGCGCAGCGCCGAGGCCGCGGCCGCGTCATCCAAGCCCATCGCCAGCAGCGCCCGCGAGGGCCCGGGCGCGCCCTGGGCGCAAGCCGCGCCCGCCGAGACGGCCAAACCGGCCTGGTCCAGCAGGTAGACCAGGGCCTCGCCGCTGGCGCCGGCCACAGCCAGGCAGCGCAGGCCCGGCAGGTGGGCCCAGGGCGGGGTCAGGCTGGTCAACCCGGGGTGGTCTTCGACCAGGGCGTCGAGCGGTTCCAGCATCGCCTCCAGCTGCGCCGGGCCCGCCCCGCCGCCATCCGCCAAGGCGGCCGCGAAGCCCGCCGCTCCGCGGGCGTCCGCCGTGCCGGAGCGCAAACCGCGCTCTTGGCCGCCGCCGCCCAAGGCGGGCGCGATCTGGACCCCCCGGCCCACCAGCAGCGCCCCCGCCCCCACCGGCCCGCCCAGTTTGTGGGCCGAGAGGCTGGCCGCCGCCAACCCGCTGGCGGCGAAGTCGAGCACCAGCCGGCCACCCGCCTGGGCCCAGTCCGAGTGGGCCGGCACCCCGGCCGCGGCCGCCAACTCCACCACCGCGTCGACCGGCTGGATGGCGCCGGTCTCGTTGTTGGCCGCCATCACCGAGACCAGGGCGGTCTGTTCGCCGCGGGCCGCCAGGTGCTCCGCCAGCTGGGACAGCGACACGATGCCGTCGCGGTCGACCCCCAGCTCGACGACCCGCGCGCCGGCCCGCTGGGCCAGCAGCTCGGCGTTGTGGCTGACGGCGGCGTGCTCGGTCGCCCCGACCACCACATAGGGGCGGGGGCGGGCGGCCTGGCGGGCGTGGTAGAGCCCGTGCAGGGCGATGCCGTCCGCCTCGGTGCCGCCCGCGGTGAAGACAACCTCGGCGCTGGCCGCCCCGCAGGCCGCGGCCACCGCCTCGCGGGCCTGGTCCAAGACGCGCCGCGCCCGCCGGCCCGGCCGGTGCGCGGCGTGGGGGTTGGCCGGCGCGTCCGCCTCGCTGTAGGCCGCCAAAGCGGCCGGGCGCAGCGGCGCGCCGGCCGCGTAGTCAAGGTAAATCTGCCGTTCCATCCCAGCCATCATCCCACTCGCCCGGAGTTGGGCCCAGCTACCAGTTTTGGGCCAGCTCGCGTTTCATGGCGAAGCGGGAGTCGCCCAAGCCCCGGTAGACGTAGAGCGAGCCGGTGGCCTGGTCCAAGCCGACCAGGTCCGCCAAACCGTCCCCCGTCATATCGGACCCGGCGTGCAAGGTGAAGCCGTTCCAGCCGTTGCCGGAGCGGACCTTGGCTTTGAAGCCGCCGCCCGGCTTGGCCAGATAGGTGTAGAGGTAGCCGGCCGCGTCGATGGAGAAGATGTCCGCCAGCTTGTCCGGGTTGACCCGGCCCGCGGCGTGCAAGTCGTAGCCGGCCCAGCCGTTGCCGACCTGTTTGCGCCCGCCTTTGACCCAGCCGCCCTGGCCGTTGCCGCGGTAAAGGTAAAGCAGCTGGGTTTGGTCGTCGATGGCCAGCACATCGGCGTTGCCGTCGCCGTCGATATCCCCCGAGGGCCGCACCGTGTAGCCGGTCCAGCCGTTGCCGACTTGGGTTTTGCGGCTGAAGCCGGGGCCCGGGTAGAGGTACAGGTCGCCGTTCGGCGCCACCCCCATCAGGTCGGCGTAGCCGTCCTTGTTCCAGTCCCCCGGCCCGACCACGCTCCAACCCTGCCAGCCGTTGCCGATTTGGCGGCGCGGGCCCAGGGCGGCGGCCGAGGCCATGGGGTAGACCCAGAGCCGCCCGGCGCCGTCGATCACCACGATGTCGCCGCGCCCGTCGCCGGTCAGATCCGGCGAGACCGTGGTCCAAACCTTCAACTCGGCGGCGGGCGCCGGCTCGGGCGCGGCCGCCTCGTGGTTGCGCAGCTGGTCGAGCTTGGCGTACAGGTAGCGCCCCGGGCAGGTGGTGGCCTGCACGTCGCGGTGGCCGGCCACCACCGGCTGGGTGGCCTGCTTCGGGTCGTTCGGGTAGACGGTGGAGCCTTTCAGGTTGGTGATCCCGGCCAGCGACAAGCGCCACGCCACCACCTGGCCGGCGGCTTGCAGGGCCTCGGCTGTGGGCTCGACCTTGTCCAAGTCCCCCAGCAGGCAGACGCCGGTCGAGCCGGTGTTGAAATTGGTGGCGTGGGCGCCGACCACGTTCAGGGTGACGCCGCCCTGCCGCCCCTCCCAAATGCCGCCGAACTTGTCCACCAGGAAGTTGTAGCCGATGTCGTTCCAGCCGTTGTTGCCCATGTGCCAGCTTTGGATCGACCGGATGATGCCCGGCACCTGGGCCTGGGTGTAGGTGTTGGAGCCGGCCTGGTGGTGGATGATGGCGCCCTTGAGCTGGGCCGCCAGCTCCGGCTGGCCCTTGGGCGTGTTGCCCGAGTAGTCGGCTGGGGCCGCCCCCCAAGCCGAGCGCGGCTGGATGGCGGGCCCGGCCGCCGCCGCCGCCAAACCGCCGGCCGGCCCCGCCGCCTCGACGGCGGCCAGCGGCACCACGGCCGCCCCGATGGCCTGCGGCAGCGCCTGGCCCGCCTGGGACAGCACCTGGATTTGGAGGCCGGTCGCCCCGGCCGCCACCAGCGGGCCGGAAGCCCCGGCCGCCCCGCCGCCCTCGGCGCTGCCCGGGTCGGGGCCGCCATCGGCCTCCAGGTCGTACCAATCGGTCCACTCCCCCGCCTGGTAGGCCCGGGCCAAGACCCGCCCCGGGGCGGGGCCGCCCTGCCAGGTGACGCCGGCCACCGAGAATTCCCGCGCGCCCAGCGGGGCGGTCACAAAGGCCGCCACCGCGCCGGTGGCGCTGGGCAGAAAGAGCTCGGCCGCGCCCGCGGGGCCCGCCTCCAGCACGGCGGCTTGGCCCACCTCCTGGGCCACCGGCGCGACCGCCTCGGGCGGCTGCTCGCCCAGCGGGTCAAGCGCCGCGGCCGGCTGCGCCAGCTCCTCCAAAGCCCCGGCCACCGCCTGGGCCACCTGGTCTGGGCTGGCCGCGCCAAGCGAGTCGGCCAGCGGCGGCGGGTCGGCGCCGGCCGGTGGGGCCAACCCCAAAACCGCCATGGCGGCGATTGCGGCAAACGAGACTATGCGCGGCATGTCACTCTCCTGGAGGGGAAGATGGTTCCAGTAGTTGCCAACCACTCTAATGCACCAGATTGGCACCGCCGGGCGCTGTGGGGCAAGCTGGTGGGGTGAACCCCGACACGCCAATGAGGGCGGAGCCGCTCCGCTTCCCTGAAACCAACCTGCCCGGCGTGCGCCTGACGCCCGGCGGGATCGACGTCTGCGTCACCGCGCCGCGCGCCGACGGCGTCCAACTGTGCCTCATCGACGCCCCGCGCAGCGCCCGGCAAACCGAGCGGCGCTACGCCCTGCACGGCCCCGTCAACGGCGTCTACCACGGCCACATCCCCGGCGTGCGGGCCGGCCAGCGCTACGGGCTGCGCGTGTTTGGGCCCTGGAACCCGGCCCAAGGCCTGTTATTCAACCCCAACAAGCTGCTGCTCGACCCGTATGGGCGGGGCCTGGACGGCTCGCCGGTGCTCTCCCCGGCGCTGCACTCCCACCGGGTCGACTCCAACCTGGGCCCCACCAGCCGGCCGTGGGAGATGGACCCAAGGGACTCGGCCCCCTACATGGCCTACTCGGTGGTCACCGACGAGGCCTTCGACTGGTCCGGCTCGGCCCCGCCGGGGGTGCCGTGGGAGCAGATGGTGATCATGGAGGGCCACGTCCGGGGGCTGACCATGCTGCGCTCCGCGGTGCCGGCCGAGCTGCGCGGCACCTACGCCGGCCTGGCCCACCCGGCCACCATCGAATACCTCGAGGCCTTGGGCGTGACCACCTTGGAGCTGCTGCCGATCCACGCCTCGATGTCCGAGCCGCACCTGGCGCAGCAAGGCAAAGCCAACTACTGGGGCTACTCCACGCTGTCCTTCTTCGCGCCCAACCCGCGCTACGCCACCCGCGCCGCCCGCCAGGCCGGGCCCGAGGCGGTGGCCCGCGAGGTCAAAGGCATGATCCGCCTGCTCCACCAGGCCGGCATAGAAGTCATCTTGGACGTGGTCTACAACCACACTTGCGAAGTCGGGCTGGGCGGCCCCACGGTGTGCTGGCGCGGCCTGGACAACCTGGCCTGGTACCTCCACGACGGCTCGGCGCCCGCCCGCTACGCGGACGTCACCGGGACCGGCAACACGCTCGACTTCAGGCGCCTGACCGCCGTCGGGATGGCTTTGGACTCGCTGCGCCACTGGTCCACCGAATACCAGGTCGACGGCTTCCGCTACGACTTGGCGGTGACCTTGGCCCGCGGCTACGACGGCTTCGACTCCGAGCACCCGTTTTTGGTGGCGCTGCGCGCCGACCCGGTGCTCAGGCAGCGCAAGCACATCGCCGAGCCGTGGGACCTGGGCCCCGGCGGCTGGCAGACCGGCTCCTTCCCGGTGCCGATCGCGGCCTGGAACGACGCCTTCAGGGGCGATGTGCGCGCCTTTTGGCTGAGCGGGCCAAAAGAGCTCTCGGCCGCCCGGCCCGCCCCCTCGGCCCGCGACCTGGCGACGCGGTTTTCCGGCAGCGCCGACTTGTTCGCCTCCCACGACCCCTTCGGCAACCACGGCCCGGCCGGCTCGGTCAACTTTGTCACCGCCCACGACGGCTTCACCCTGCGCGATCTGGTGGCCTTCGACTACAAGCACAACCAGGCCAACGGCGAGTCCAACCGCGACGGCTCCGACGACAACCGGTCGTGGAACCACGGCGTCGAAGGCCTCATCACCGACGATGCCGACTTGGGCGTCGAAGGCGTCAGCCTGGGCCTGGACGCCATCACCTCCCTTAGGCTGCGCTCGATCCGCAACCTGGCCGCCACCTTGGCCTTCTCGGCCGGCGTGCCGATGTACTGCGCCGGCGACGAGTTCGGGCGCACCCAGTGGGGCAACAACAACGCCTACTGCCAAGACGGCCCGATCTCCTGGCTCGATTGGGAGTGGGCCCACTGGCAGCGCGAGCTGCTGGAAACCTTCCGCTACCTCTTCCAGCTGCGGCGCAGCCACCCGGCGCTGCGGCCCGGGCGCTATTTGAGCGGCGCCACCAGCGCCGACGGCCTGCCGGACTTGGGCTGGTACACCTTCACCGGCGCCCCGGCCGACTCCCACTGTTGGAACGAGCCGTCCTTCCGGCAGGTCCAAATGCTGCGCCACAGCCCGTCGCTGGCCGCCCGCGACGCCCTGGTGGTGATCAACGGCGCCCTTGACAGCGCCGACTGCGTCCTGGCGCCGGCCAAGGCGGGCGCCGCCTGGGAGCTGATGTGGGACTCGGCCTGGTCTGAGCCCGGCGACCGGGCCTTGTCCGGCGGGCTGGAGGGCCCGCTGCTAGCCCAAGGCGGCGAGACAGTGCCCTCCCACCTGCTCTCCCTGCGCCTGTACCTGTCGGCCCCCAGTTGAGTCAGGCGGTGGCGATCAAGCCGAGGTCGGCGGCGGTGACCAGGAGCGGGTGTTTGGGCACAATCCTGACGGTGTAGCCAAAAGCGCCGGAGCGGCCGAGCTGGATGTCGCCGCTGAAGGCTTGGCGGGCGGCATCGGGCGGCGCCAAGGGGGCGAGCGAGTCGGCCTTGTAGCCGGGCCGCAAATCGTCCCCCTCGGTGGCCCGCCCGTAGACCACCTGGACGTCGACATCGGCCGGGCTCAAAGCCCCCAGCGAGACGTAGGCCGTGACCGTGACCACGTCGCCGACATGGGCCACATCCCCCACCCCGCCCGATTCGACGTGGTCGACCCGCACCTGCGGCCAAGCCGCCCGCACCTTCGCCTTCCAGGCGGCCAGGGCCTTGGCCCCCTGCCAGGCGCCGGCGTCCAAGCGGCGCCCCAAGTCCGCCGCCGGGGCGTAGAGGCGGCTGACGTATTCCGCCACCATGCGGGTGGCCTGCACCTTCGGGGCCAAGGTGGCCAGGGTGTGGCGCACCATCTCGAGCCAGGTGACCGGCAGGCCGCGGCCGTCGCGGGCGTAGAAGCGGGGCGCGACTTGGAACTGGATCAAGTCGTAGAGCGCCTGGGCCTCGATGTTGTCCCGCCGGCCCGGCTCGCTGACGCCGTCGGCGGTGGGGATGGCCCAGCCGTTTTGGCCGTCGAACCACTCGTCCCACCAGCCGTCCAAGATGGACAAGTTGAGGGCGCCGTTGATGGCGGCTTTCATCCCGGAGGTGCCGCAGGCCTCCAACGGGCGCAGCGGGTTGTTCAGCCAGACGTCGCAGCCGGGGAAGAGGGTCTCGGCCATGTCCATGTCGTAGTTCGGCAGGAAGACGATCTTGCCCCGCACCGCTGGGTCGTCGCTGAACCGGACCAGCTCCTGGATGAGGGATTTGCCCTGCTCGTCGGCCGGGTGGGATTTGCCGGCGATGACGATTTGGACCGGGTGGTCCGCCTCGACCAGCAGGGCGCGCAGCCGCTCCGGGTCGCGCAGCATCAAGGTCAGGCGCTTGTAGGTGGGCACGCGGCGGGCGAAGCCGATGGTCAAGACATCCGGGCTGAGCACCTGGTCGATCCAGCCCAATTCGGCCGGCGAGGAGCCGCGGGCCAGGTAGGAGGCGCGCAGCCGGCGCCGGGCGTCGGCCACCAGGCGGGCGCGGGACTGGCGGCGCAAGCCCCACAGGGTCTCATCCGAGACCAGGTCCGGGTCGAGCCAGCCCTCGGAGCCTTGCGCCTCCGGCCCCTCGGAGATGCGCAAAGACTCCAGCTCCAGGTAGGCGCGGTCGAGCCAGGTGGGCGAGTGGACGCCGTTGGTGACCGAGCCGATCGGGACCTCGTCCTGGTCGAATCCGGGCCACAGGCCTTGGAACATGGCCCGGGAGACCTGCCCGTGCAGCACCGAGACGCCGTTGGCCCGCCCGGCCAGGCGCAAACCCATCACCGCCATGTTGAACACGGCCGGATCGCCGCCGGCGTAGGTCTCGGCCCCCAGGGCCAGCACCTCGGCCTGCTCGGGGCCGGGGAAGTACTTCGCCACCAGCGCCGCCTCGAAGCGGTCGATGCCGGCCGGCACCGGCGTGTGGGTGGTGAAGACGGTCGAGCCGCGCACCGCCTCGACGCCCTCGGCGAAGCTCAGGCCCTGCCCGACCAGCTCCTTGATCCGCTCCACGCCCAAGAAGCCCGCGTGGCCCTCATTGGTGTGGAACACCTCCGGGGCCGGCGCGCCGGTGATGCGGGAGTAGGCCCGCAGGGCTTTGACCCCGCCCATGCCCAGCAGCAGCTCTTGCAGCAGCCGGTGCTCGCCGCCGCCGCCATAGAGCCGGTCGGTGACCGAGCGGGCGGCGTCGTCGTTGGCCGGGATGTCGGAGTCGAGCAGCAGCAGCGGCACGCGGCCGACTTGCGCCCGCCACACCCACGCCCCCAGCTGCCCGCCGTCCGGCCGGGCCAGGCAGACGGTGGTGGGCGCGCCATCGGCCTCGCGCAGCAGCGACAGGGGCAGGCCGTCCGGGTCCAGCAGCGGGTAGGTCTCAGCCTGCCAGCCGTCCCGGGTGAGCGACTGCTTGAAGTAGCCCGCCTGGTAGAACAGCCCCACCCCGACAATCGGCACGCCCAGGTCGGAGGCGGATTTGAGGTGGTCGCCGGCCAAGATGCCGAGCCCGCCGGAATATTGCGGCAGCACCGCGGTGATGCCGAACTCGGGTGAGAAGTAGGCGATCGAGCGCGGCGCCCGCGGGCCCAGCCCCTGGTACCAGCGCGGCTCGTCGAGGTAGCGGGCCAAATCGCCGGCCGCGGCCCGCACCCGCTCGACAAAAGCCCCGTCCTCGGCCAACTCGCGCAGCCGCTCCGGCTCGAGCGCGCCGAGCAGGGCCACCGGGTCGCCGCGGACCTCGCTCCAAACCTCCGGCGCGATCGACTCGAACAGGTCTCGCGTCGGGGCGTGCCACGACCAGCGCAGGTTGGTGGCCAGCGCGTCCAGGGCCTCGATGGCCGGGGGCAGGACGGTGCGGACGGTGAATCTTCGGATCAGTCTCATCTGCGCGAGCCTACCGGGCGCCGCCCAGCCGCGCGAACTGTACGGTAGAAGGATGACCAGCCGCGCCGGCTTTGGCCGCATCCCCATCATGGGGGTCTCCCCCGTCGCCGAGGGCGGGCGCTGGCCCGCCAAAGCCGTGGTCGGGGAGGCCGTGCCCGTCGAGGCGACCATCTTCCGCGACGGGCACGATGCCGTCGGGGCGGCCGCCGTGCTGATCTCGCCGGGCGGGGCGGTCCACTGCCGCGCCCGGCTGGCCGAGTCCAACCACGGCCTGGCCCGCTGGCAGGGCCGCCTGGTCCCGGACGCGCCGGGGGCCTGGTCTTTCCGCATCGAGGCCTGGTCCGACCCGTGGCAAAGCTGGGCGGCGGCCGCCCGCGTCAAAATCCCGGCCGGCCAAGATGTCGAACTGGTCTTGGCCGAGGGCGCGGCCCTGGCGGAGCGCGCCGGGCGGCGGGTGGGCCAGCCGAAGGCGGCCCGGGCCGCCTTGCGGGCGCTGGCCCTAACCCTGCGCGACCAATCCGCCAGCCCGGCCGGGCGGTTGGCGGCCGCCCTGCAAGGCCCGGCGGCCGATTGGCTGGCGGCCGAGCCGCTGCGCGATCTGACCACCCGCTCGGCCGCCTACCCGCTGGTGGTCCAGCGCCAGCGGGCGCTGGTCGGCTCTTGGTACGAGTTGTTCCCGCGCTCGGCCGGGGCGCGCTTCGACCAGCGGCAGGGCTGGGTCTCGGGGACTTTGCGGACCTGCGCCGAGGACATCGGGCGGGTGGCGGCGATGGGGTTCGACGTGCTCTACCTGACGCCGGTCCACCCCATCGGCCTGACCTTCCGCAAGGGGCGCAACAACTCCCTGGCGGCCCGCCCGGGCGACCCGGGCTCGCCCTACGCCATCGGCTCGCCGGCCGGCGGGCACGATTCGATCCACCCGGATCTGGGCGGCTTCGACGACTTCGACCACCTGGTGGCGCGGGCCCGGGAGGCGGGCATGGAGGTGGCGCTGGACCTGGCGTTGCAATGCTCGCCGGACCACCCCTGGGTGGCCCGGCACCCGGAGTGGTTCCGGCGCCGGGCGGACGGCTCGATCGCCTATGCCGAGAACCCGCCGAAGAAGTACCAGGACATCTACCCGTTGGACTTCGACACCGACCCGGAGGGCATCTACCAGGAGATCCTGCGCGTGGTCAGGCTGTGGATCGCCCATGGCGTGACTATTTTCCGGGTCGACAACCCCCACACCAAGCCGCTGCCGTTCTGGCAGCGGCTGCTGGCGCAGCTGGCGGCCGAGGCGCCGGAGGTGGTCTTCTTGGCCGAGGCCTTCACCCGCCCGCCCATGATGATGGCCCTGGCGCTGGCCGGCTTCCACCAGTCCTACACCTACTTCGCCTGGCGCAACTCCAAGGCGGAGGTCTTGGCCTACCTGCTGGAGATCGCCTCCGAGCAGGGCTCGTTCATGCGGCCCGCCATCTGGCCCACCACCCACGACATCCTGACGCCCTACATGCAGCAAGGCGGCGCCAACGCCTTCAAGATCCGCGCCATCCTGGCCGCCACCTACGCCCCCACCTGGGGCATCTACTCCGGTTACGAGTTGGCCGAGCACACCGCCCGCCCCGGCAGCGAGGAGCAGCTGGACAACGAGAAATACGAGTACAAGGCGCGCGACTTCGACACCCCCGCCGCCCGGTCGATGGCGCGCCTGCTGACCGGCTTGAACCAGGCCCGCCGGCAGCACCCGGCCCTGCGGCAGTTGCGCAACGTGGCCGTCCACGCCACCTCCGACGACCACACGGTGGCCTACTCGCGCCGCCTGGCCGGCGCCGAGGCGCCGGACGGGCGCGAGGACACGGTGCTGGTGGTGCTAAACCTGGACCCCTTCAACGCGCGCGAATCGTGGGTCTACCTGGACCTGGCCGCCTTGGGCCTGGCCCACCCCGGCAGCGACGGCGCGCCCGCCTGCCAAGCCCACGACTTGCTGTCCGGCCAGACCTACACTTGGGCGGCGCACGCCTTTGTCCGGCTCGACCCGCGCACCGCGCCCGGCCACCTGCTCCACATCCGCCCGCTCGCCTGAGCGCCTCAGCGCCTCAGCCCAGGCGGCGCATCGGCAGGTGGGCCATCGGCAAGGCGCACTCCAGGGCGATGGTGGCGGCCGCGATCGGCTCCACCACGCCTTTGACGGCGGCGATGGCGCGCTGGGTGGCGATGCCGAACAGCACCGGCCACTCCTCGGGGATGGCGCAGGTCAAACCCAGCAGCGGCAAGAAGTGGGGCCACATGGCCCGCAGCACGTCAAGCGCGTTGTCGTTGCCCAAGGTGTGCGGCGGCGGCAGCCGGGGCACGCCGAAAGCCGGGCTGCCGATGCTCTCGGCGACGTGCGCCACGGTGGCGGCGACATCGGGCAGCGGCTGGTCGGTGAGCTGGCGGGCGGCGCCGGCGATCAAAGCCCAAACCGAGTACTGGTCCTCCAACAGCAGCCGGTTCATCGGCTCGGAGAAGGGGTACTCGGCGCCGTCCTGGGTGCCGGCCAGGACAAAAACCGAAGTCGCCGGGTAGCCCAAGCCCACCACCAGCGACTGCCAGGTGGCGGCCTGGCAGGCGAAGCCCGCCAGCAGGGCGGGCACCCCCACCAGCAGCTCCGCCCGCACCCCGTGGGGGTCGGTCTGGAGTATTTGGACCAGCTTGTCGTAGAACAGCTGGGCCCCCACCTGGACGCCGACCAGCGGCTCGGTCTCGCGCTGGGCCGCGATTTGGCGCGCCAAAGCCTGCTCGGGGGCGGGGAAGCGCGGGTCGCTCGGCGCCAGCGGGGCGGTCGGCAGGGCGGGTTCGACCGCGATACCAGGCGCGGCGGTGGGCCCAGGGAGTGAATTCGGATCGGCCACAATCATCCTTTCTGCCCCACCAGGTTAGCGCGGCGGCGCGCCGCCTGGGTCCGACGCCTGCAAATAGCCCCGGCCGTTAATGGCAGAGTTAGTCCATGACAATTCCCGCGCCCGTCGACCCTTCGGTTTTGTGGGCTGTGGCCCACGGCATGTACTACGACCCGCACTCGGTGCTTGGACCCCACCCGGCCGGCGGCGGCGTCACCATCCGCACCCTGCGGCCGCTGGCGGACGCCGTGGCGGTGGTGACCGCGCAGGGCAAGACGCCCGCCATCCACGAGCAGGACGGCATCTGGCTGGCGGTGCTCGAGACCGGCCAGGTGCCCGATTACCGCCTCGAGGTCACCTACGGCGAGGTCACCTCCTTGAGCGACGACCCGTACCGCTTCATGCCGACCTTGGGCGAGTTGGACCTGCAATTGATTGGCGAGGGGCGCCACGAGGAGCTGTGGCGCGCGCTGGGCGCCCGCGTCAGGCGCTACCCCTCGGTGCTGGGCGAGGTGGCGGGGGTCTCGTTCGCCGTCTGGGCGCCGGACGCCCAAGCCGTCCGGGTGGTGGGCGATTTCAACTCCTGGACCTCCGGGGCCACCGCCATGCGCTCGCTGGGGGCCAGCGGGGTGTGGGAGGTGTTTGTGCCCGGGGTCGAGCCGGGCGCCAAATACAAATACGAGATCCAAACCCGCGAGGGCTATTGGGTGCAAAAGGCGGACCCGATGGCGCGGGCGGCGGAAAAGCCGCCGGCCACCGCCTCGATCGTGGAGGAGTCGGCCTACCAGTGGGGCGACCAGGCCTGGCTGGAGCGCCGCGCCGCCGCCAACCCGCACGAGGGCCCCATGAGCATCTACGAGCTCCACTTGGGCTCCTGGCAAGAGGGCCTGGGCTACCGCGAGCTGGCCGGCGAGTTGGCGCAGTACGTCGCCGCCATGGGCTTCACCCACGTCGAGTTCATGCCGGTGGCCGAGCACCCCTACACCCCCTCCTGGGGCTACCAGGTGACCGGCTACTACGCGCCGACCGCCCGCTACGGCTCGCCGGACGATTTCCGCTACCTGGTGGACAAACTGCACCAGGCCGGCATCGGCGTGATCTTGGACTGGGTGCCGGCCCACTTCCCCAAGGACGCCTTCGCCTTGGCCCGCTTCGACGGCTCGGCCCTCTACGAGTACCCGGACCCGCGCAAAGGCGAGCACCCCGACTGGGGCACCTTGGTGTTCAACTTTGGGCGCACCGAGGTGCGCAACTTCCTGGTCGCCAACGCCTGCTACTGGTTTGAGGAGTTCCACGCCGACGGCCTCAGGGTCGACGCGGTGGCCTCGATGCTCTACCTCGACTACTCGCGCAAGGATGGCGAGTGGGCCCCCAACGCCTACGGCGGCCGGGAGAACCTGGAGGCGATCTCCTTCCTCCAGGAGACCACCGCCACCGCCTACAAGCGCTACCCGGGGGTGTTGATGATCGCCGAGGAGTCCACCGCCTGGCCCGGGGTGACCGCCCCGACCAGCGGCGGCGGGCTCGGCTTCGGTTTGAAGTGGAACATGGGCTGGATGAACGACACCCTGCGCTACCTGGCCGAGGACCCGGTCAACCGCCGCTGGCACCACGGCGAGATCACCTTCTCCATGGTCTACGCCTTCTCCGAGAACTACATCCTGCCGCTGTCCCACGACGAGGTGGTCCACGGCAAGGGCTCCTTGTACGCCAAGATGCCCGGCGACCGCTGGCAGAAGCTGGCGGGCCTGCGCGCGCTTTACGCCTACATGTGGTCCCATCCCGGCAAGCAGCTCTTGTTCATGGGCTCCGAGCTGGGCCAGGAGGGCGAGTGGTCGGAGCAGTGGTCGCTCGACTGGTGGCTGCTGGACCAAGCCGACCACGAGGGCCTGGCGGCCTTGGTGCGCGAGCTGAACCAGCTTTACCGCGCCCGCCCCGCCTTGTGGGACCAGGATTCCGACCCGGCCACCTTCGAGTGGATCGACGCGGACGATGCCGACCGCAACGTTTTGGCCTACCTGCGCCACTCCCGCGCCGGGCAGCGCCTGGCCTGCGTGGTCAACTTCGCCGGCACGCCGCACGAGGGCTACCGGCTGGCGCTGCCCGCCGGCGGGCGCTGGCGCGAGATCTTGAACACCGACGCGGCCCAGTTCGGCGGCTCGGGGGTGGGCAACCTGGGCGCCATCGAGGCCGAGGCGCTGGAGTGGCACGGCCGGCCGTTCTCGGCTTCGATCCGGGTGCCGCCGCTGGGGGCGGTCTGGTTCGAGCCCGAGGCCTGACCTAGAACAGCAGGCCGGCCAGGCGGCGGCGGGCTTGGGCGACCGCCGGGTCGTCCGGCCCGGCCACCTCGAACAAGGACAGCAGGCGCAGGCGCAGGGTCTCTTTGGCTTCGGGGGCGGCGCCCGCCATGGCGGCCAGCAGCCGGTTGAAGGCTTGGGCGCTGGCCCCGGCGGCGACTTCCCGGTCGGCCGCGGCCAGGGCCTGGGCCAGCGGCCCCTCCGGCTGGCCGGCCTGGTCGATCCGCTCCATCAGCTCGACTTGGGCCAGGGCGGCTTTGGCCAACGGGTCGCCCGGCGCCTCGGCCAGGGCTTTGCCGAAGGCCAGCTTGGCGGCCGCCAGGTCGCCGCGCTCGATGGCGTCGTAGCCCTCCTGGTGGGCCGGCGGCAGGGGCGGGGCGGCCGGCTGGGCGGCGCCGGCCAGGCCGGAGACCCCGGCCGCGGCGGCGGCTTTGAGCAGCTCGTCGAAGAACTGCCGCACCTCGGCCTCGCCCAGCGCGCCTTGGAACAGCGGCACCGCTTGGCCCCGGATCAGCGCCACCACGGTGGGCACGGACTGGGCCCCGAAGGCGGCCGCGATGCGCTGGTTTTTGTCGACGTCGATCTTGGCCAGCAGCAGCCGCCCGCCCAGGCTGGCCGCCACCTTGTCCAAGATGGGGCTCAGGCGCTTGCACGGCTCGCACCAGCTGGCCCACAGGTCCACCACCACCGGCACCTGGGCCGATCGCTCAACTAGGGCTTTGAACTCGGCCTCGCCGTCGACTGCGATGGCGTAGCCGGCGCCGGGCGGCCCCCCGCCGCTCGCCTGGGACGGGTCGGGCAGTTTGGAATCGGCGAAACGCTCGGTCATAGTTGTCACTCCACTGCTGCTGCTATCGGGGTGTCGGCCACCGCGATCACGCGGATGGGGTCTTTCGAGCCCTCCGGCGGGACCGCCAGGACCACGGTCTGAAGGAAGTCGACCATGACGGACTTGGTCGCGTTCAAGGTGGCCGCGCCCAGGCCGAGGTAATACTGCTGGCCCAGGTCCACGCTGCCGCCCCGCTCGCCCCCAGGGGTCGTGAAGGCGGCCTCGAAAACCGACCTGACCTGGCCAAACACCAAGGCGCCGGAATCGGCTGTGGCGAGTGCGAAAACCGACCCCTCGACCATCTCGGAGACCGCCGTCGAGGTCCCGTCGAAGGCCGCGATGCCGCCTTGGAGGGCTTCGACGGTGGTCAGCCAGCGGGCCCGGGCCGGGTCTGGGTCGCGGCCGTCTTGCGGGGCGGTGTCGAACAGGGCGGCCGCCTCGCCCTCGGCGGCGTCTTTGGCCTGGGCGTAGGCCTCGACGGCGGCTTGCGGCGCCAGGGCCAAACCGGCCGCCGTCGGGGCCACCCAGGCGCTGCCGACCTCGGCCGGGGCGGTGGCCGGCAGATCGGCCCCGGAGAGCATCTTGGCCCAGGCCACCAGCTTGTACGGGCTGCGCGCGTCGGCTTGCTCGAGCTGGTAGAGGTAGGGCGCCTCGGGCGCCTCCGGCTCGGTCACGGCCACAAACGAGCGCGGCCAGGAGTCTTGCCGGGTGACGATCTGGCCGTCGACGAACCGCGTCCCCAGGGCGAAGGGGATCTCCATCGACTCGTCGGCGGCTTTGGCTTTGAACTGGGCCTCGACCATGGCCAAGGCGGCGCCGCCGAGGCGGGGCTCCATGGCCTCGGCGCTCAGCGCCGCCTGGCCCGCCTCGAGGCGGAGCCCGAGGTCGGCCAAGATGCGCTGGATCTGCCCGGCTTCGACCACGGCCGGCGGCTCGGCCGGCTTGGGCAGCGGTTGGGCCAGCGGCACGGCCGGCTGGCAGGCCGCCAAGCCCAGAGCCAAGGCGGCCGCGCCGGCCGCCCAGCAACGTTTGACCGGGCTCATCGGTCCGCCTCCCCGCCGCCTTGCAGCTCGACCCGGGGGACGGCCCCGGCCCCGCCGGCCGGCCAAACCGGGCTGGCGCCGCTGCGCTCCATTTGGGCGCGCAGGGCGGCTTGGGCGGCCCGCTCGGCCTCGCGGATCTGGCGCCGGGTCAGCCCCGCCGCCGAGCCGGAGCCGCCGGCCGCGGCCACCGCGGCCGCGATGGTGGCGGCCGCCTGGCTGGCGGCGCCGGTCTGGGTCAGGCGCAGGGCGGCGATCTTGCCCGCCGGGCTGATGGCGACCGGGGCCGGCGGGGCCGGCGGGGCCGGCGGGGCCGGGCGGCTGGCATGGGGGATCAGGTGCCCGATCCCCCCGCCCGCCCGGCCTGGGGCCGGGGCGGCCGGCGGCGCCGGGGCGGGCTCATCGGCCACCACCTCCGAGACCGGGTAATGCAGCTGCGGGGCGGCCAGGCGCTCCCAGTTGCGGTTCGGGGTGGCGAAGCCCAAGTCGAGTTTGGGCGGCTCGGCCGGCTCTGGCTCCAGGTCCGGCGGCGCCTCCAAGGCCTTGGCCGGGCCGGCCGGCTCGGCCGCTGGCGCCCGCCCGCCCGCCCGCGCCGCCCGGGCCAGCAGGAGCGCGCCCGCCAGGGCGGTCAAAGCGCCCAGCGCCACCCCCGGCCACAGCAGCGGCGTGCGCACCACCTGCGGCCAGGTCAAAGCCAAAGTGGTGCCGCGCAAGTCCGGCGCCGCCCCGCCCTCGGCGGCCTCGGCCTGCGCCGGGGCCACCACCAGCGACCAGCGCCCTTCGGGACGTTTGTCCCAATTGAACTCGTTGCGGTCCGAATCCGGGTCGAATTGGCGCGCCACCACCCAAAGATCAGAGTCGGCCGCAACCGGCGCCGGCTCGTCGGAGCCGGACTCGGTGACCTTGAAAACCTGGCGCGAGGTGAAGCCGGTGATCCGCTCGGCCGGCGAGTCCCCGACCCACGCCGCCACGTCCGTCTCGCGGCCCACCGCCACCACCACGGGGATCTTGGAGCGCACCTCCACGGTCACCGAATCCGCCTGCGCCTCCAGCACGCCTGGGGCTGTGACCAGCACTTGGGTGCCGGCGGCGGCCTCAAGCCGGGCGGTCACGCGGTCTGCCGGGCGCCAAGCGGTGGCGGAGCAAACCGCCAGCGCCGCCAGCGCCACCCCCACCCCGATGGCACCAGCTGCCAGCCAACGTCTCAACACTTGCCTCAGTTCCCTCGCCTCGCGGTCAGATGCAATGCAATCTCCTACCATAACGGCTGGCTCGCCGCCCCTCCCAATGCCTAATAGCCCGCACCGCGAGAATGGTTGCCAAGGAATGTTTCCACGGCGGCGCCTGGTCCACTAGGCTGGGGTCGCTGCGTGTTTTCCGACTGGCGCTCCCCGGGCGCCGCATCCATGGAGGTTTTCAGTGTCTGACTATGGGTTCCCCAGCGCCGTGCGCGGGTACGACCGTCAGGCGGTTGACCGGCAGTTGGCCACCCTCGAGCAAAACCTCGGCCAGGCGCAGAGCCAGGTTGAGGAGCTCGATGCCAAGGTCAACGCGCTCAACGCCGAGCTAAACGAGGCGCACCGCCAACTAAGAGAAGCCGAGCGGCCAAGCTATTCCGGGCTGGGCGCGCGGATCGAGCAATTGATGCGATCCGCCGAGGAGCAGTCGATGGACGTGCTCAACCAGGCCCGGTCGCAGTCCTCGGCCTTGCTGGCCCGCACCAAGCTGGAGACAGACCAGCTCAAGGCCCAAGCCGAGAACGAGGTGGCCGAGATGCTGGCCACCGCCCGCCGCGAGGCGGAGGAGGCTTTGGCGGCGGCCCAGGCCGAGGCCGAGTCCGAGCTGACCAACGCCTCGCGCCGGGCCGAGGAGATGGTCGGCTCGGCCGAGCGCGAGGCCGCCCGGGTGATGGGCGGCATCGCCTCGGAGGAGGCCGAGCGGCGCGCCGCCCTGGAGCGCGAGATCGCCGCCCTGACCGCCTCGGTGGACCGCGAGACCACCGAGCTGCGCGTCTCAGCCGAGCGCGAGGCCGCCGAGCTGCGCTCCAACGTGGCCGTCGAGGTCGCCTCCCAGCGGGAGGACGCCGAGCGCTACGCCACCCAGCTGCGCTCGGCCGCGGACCAGGAGACGGCCGCCCTGCGCCTGGCCACCGACCAGGAGACCTCCCAACTGCGGGCCGATGCCGAAGAGTACGCCGCCCAGACCCGCGCCGGCGCCCAAATGGAGGCCCAGGAGCTGAAGTCGACGGCCGAGAACGAGGCTTCCGAGCGCCGGTCGGCGGCGGACCAGTACTCCCAGCAGGTGCGCTCCAACGCCGACCAGTACGCCCAGCAGCTGCGCTCGGACGCCGAGCAGTACGCTTTGCAGATCCGCTCCGAGGCCGAGCACTACGCCCAGCAGACCAGGGCGGACGCCGAGCAATTCGAGCACACCACGCGCTCGGCCGCCGAGTTGGCGGCCCACGAGCTGCGCAACTCGGCCGAGCGGGAGGCCACCGACCTGCTGTCCTCGACCAACCGCGAGGCCATCGAGCTCAAGGAATCGTCCGACCGCTACGCCAGCCAGACCCGGGCCGAGTCGGAGCGGGCCGCCTCGGAGGTTTACGAGGAGGCCCGTTCGCGGGCCGAGGAGCTCACCACCCGCTCCGAGCGGGAGGCCTCCACCCTGCTGGCCGAGGCCAAGAAGCAGGCGGCCGCCCTGACCGAGCGGGCCGAGGAGTGGAAAGCCGAGTCGGAGATCGAGATCGCCCAGCGCATCGAGGCCGCCGAGGCCGCCAACGCCGAGCGCTTCGAGTCCTCCAAAGCCAAAGCCGACCGCCTCATCGCCGAGGCCAACGCCCGCGCCGAGGAGGCCGAGGAGCGCGTCGCCCAGGCCCTGGCCAGGGCTGAGAAGCTGCGCCACGACGCCGACCAGCAGGCCTCCGACCTGCTGGCCAACGCCCGGCGCAACGCCGACAGGGTGCTTCAAGACGCCCGCAGCTTCGCCGAGCGCACGCTCAGCGAGGCGGTCGAGGAGGCCGAGCGGGAGCGCATCTCGGTCCAACGCCAAGTCGACGACCTCAACCGCCAGCGCGAGTCGATCACCGGCTACCTGGAGGAGCTGCGCGGGCTGCTGGGGGCGACACCGCTGCCGAACATCGAAGGCGTGCTTGATTCGGCCGAGCCAGCCCCGGCGCTGGCGGCGCCCTACACCCCGCCGGCCCTCGACGCCCAGGCCTACGATCCGAGAACCTACGACGGCGGCGCCGAGCAGGCCGAGTTGTTCTTGGAGGTCGAAGCGACCGGGAGCGGCGACCAGGACCAGACCGCCTGAATAGGGGCGCGGTGAGCAATCCTGTTGCGAGCGGGGATCCGCGCGCCGCCCAGTTGGAGGCCGCGCTGGCGGAGACCCGCGAGCGCGCCTTCGCCCTGGTGGCGCGCGGCCAAACGCTGGCCCAGGAGCTGGACCAGGTGCGCGCCCAGCTGGCGGACCAGTCCTGGCGCCAGGCGGGGCGCCGCCAGGACCAGGTAGAGGAGTTCGCCCAGCGCCTTCAGGCCGAGGTGGCGGCGCGCCTGGACGCCATCGGCGAGCAGGCCGAGCAGACCTCGTCCGAGGCCCGCCAGCGCGCCGCGCGCGACCGCGCCCAGGCCGAGCACTCCCACACCACCTTGCTGCGCTTGGCGCGGGAGGACATCGAGCAGCTGCGCGCGGCCACCGCCCGCCAAGCCGAGGTCACCTCCCTAGAGGGCCAGCGGCGGGCCCGCGAGGCCGTCGCCGGGGCCCAGCGCCGGGCCGGCGAGCTGCGCGACTCGGCCAACAAGGCCGCCTTGGAGCGCCGCCAGCTGGTGGTGCGGGAGTCGACCGCCTTGCTCCAAAGCGCCGAACGCGAAGTTGAGACGATGCGGGCGGTGGCGGCCCGCGAGGCGGGACAGCTGCTGGATGCGGCCCGCCTGGAAACCGGCGAGCTGCGCGGCACGGCCGCCACCAAGGTGGAGCAGCTGGTGGCTGAGGCGGCCGCCGAGGCCGCGGCCCGCCAAGGCCGCGTCCAAGCCGAGATGGACGAGCTCAAAGCCACCGCCCGGGCCGAGACAGACCAGGTGCGGGCGGCCGGCGACGCCGACGCCGAGGCCACCATGGCCGAGGCGCGGGGCTTGGTCGACCGCCTGTTCACCGAAGCCGAGCGCTACGCCATGGCGGCCCGCGGCAGGGCCGCCGAGGAGGCCGGCCAAACCCGGGCCAAGGCCCAAGCCGACTCCCGCGTGCTGCGGGCCGAGGCCGAGGCCTACTCCCGCTCGATCCGCGAGGAGGCGGACGCCGAGGCCGCCACCCGGCGCTCGGAGGCGATGGCCTACGCCACCACCACCCGGGACGAGGCCGAGCGCGACGCCGCCACCTTGACCACCCACGCCCGCATCGAGTCGGGGCAGATCAGGACCGAGGCCCACCAAGAGTCCACCGCCATGAAGGTGGAGGCGGACGCCGAGGCCAAAGACCTGATGGAGCAGGCCCGCGCCGAAGCCGAGCAAGAGATGCAGCAGGCGCGGGAGGCTTCGGCCCTGGTCCTGGGCGAGGCCCGGGCCGAGGCCGACCGGTTGGTGGCGCGCGCCCGCGAGGAGACCGAGCGGGCCGAGCGGGACATCGCCCGGCGCACCCAAACCAATTTGGCCCGCATGAACGAGGACCGCGAGCGCTCGGTCAAAGAAGCCGAGCGGGTCCTGGCCGGGCCCACCGCCCAGCGCGCCGCCGCCACCCAGCGCCTGCTCGAGGCCCAGGAGCAGGCTAGCCAGATCATGGCCCACGCCGACCAGTACGTCGAGGTGCTGACGGCCGGCGCCAAAGAGGAGGCCGACTCGGTCCTGGCGGCCGCCCACGCCGAGGCCCGCCAAATCATGGACCAGGCCATCGCCCGGGCGGCCGAGCACCGCCGCGTCACCCAGCTGACTATCGACAAGCTCCAGGTCCAACGCCAAGCCCTCGACAACTACCTGGCCCGCCTGCGCCGCCTGGTGGCGCGCAACCTGGGCTCCTAAGCCCGGCTCAGCCCAGCGCCCGCCGGTAGAACTCCCTGATCAGGCGGGACAGCGGGTTGGGCGCCTCCAACGGCCCGAGGTGGGCGACATCGGCCATCACCACCAGTTGGGCGGTCGGCCCGATGGCGTCCGCCATCGCCTCGGCCTCGGCCACGGTGGCGAACGGGTCCACCTCGCCGGCCACCACCAAGCTGGGCAGGCCGGAGGCGGCCAGCACCAGGCTCGAATCGCGCCGCGCGGCCATCGCCCGCTGGGCCCAAGCGGCCCCGGCCGGGTTGGACTCCTCGATCCAGCGCTCCAAGCGCCGCACCAGGCCCGCCTGGGCCGCCGCCGAGGCGGCCGAGACCAAGCTGCGCGCCATCGGGCGCAAGGCGGCGACCGAGCCGGTGTCCGCCACCTCGCGGGCCACGGCCAGGCGCTGGGAGCGGGCCTCGGCGGTGTCGGCGCCCGCCTTGGTGTGCATCAAAGCCAAGCCGGCCAGCAGCTCCGGGGCGCTGCGCAGCAGGCTCATGGCGACATAGCCGCCCATCGAGCAGCCGCCCACGATGGCGCGGCCCACCCCCAGCTCGCGCAGGGTGGCGGCCACCGCCTGGGCGGCCGCCTCGATGGTGACCGGCTCGACGGTGGGGCTCGAGCCCGCCCCCGGCAGGTCGACCGCCAAGATGGGCAGATCGGGCAACTCGGCGGCCAGCGGCCCCCACATGGCCGAGGACAGCGGGTAGGCGTGCAGCAGCACCAGCGGCACGGCCTCGGCCGGGGCCGGCGGCGCGGCGCCCCGCAGCGTCCCGGCCCCGCGGACGGCCAGTCTCGTCATAGCGCTCTCTCCTGCCGGTTACATGTCCTCCATGGTGAAGGCGTTCTCCCCCACCTTGAGGAACTTGGTGTAGGCGGCGACGCAAGCCTCTGGGTCGCCGTGCAGCATCAGCTTGCCCTTGTGCAGCCAAATGCAGTCGTTGCACATCTCCTGGATGGTGCCCAGCGAGTGGGACACCAGGAACATGGCCCGGGCGGACTCCATCAGCTGGTCCATTTTGGCGGCCGCTTTGACCCGGAACTGGGCGTCCCCGGCCGACAAAGCCTCGTCGATCATCAAAATGTCCGGGTCCATGTGGACGCCGACGGAAAACGCCAGCCGGGCCAGCATGCCAGAGGAGTAAGTCGTCAGCGGCATGTCCATGAATTCGCCGATGTCGGCGAAGGCGGCGATCAGCTCGGCCCGCTCGGCCACCTGGGCCCGGGTCATGCCCTGCGCCAAACCGCCCAGGACCACGTTCTCCCGGCCGGTCAGCTTGGAGTTGAAGCCAACCCCCAAGGCCAGCAGCGACGAGATCCGCCCGCGCACCTCGATCCGCCCGCTGGACGGCGCCAGCACCCCGGCGATGGCCCGCATCAGGGTCGACTTGCCGGCCCCGTTGGCCCCGATGATGCCCAGCGAGGTGCCCACCGGCACCTCGAAAGACAAGTTGCGCAGGGCGTGGACCTCCCGCACGGCCCGCTCGCCGCGCCCCAGGCGGGCGATGGCGCTGCGCAGGGTGGGCACCTTCTCAAAGGTGGTGCGGTAGGTGATGGACATGTCCTGGACGGCCACCGCGGGCGGCAGATGGCGCTGGATCGGCTTGGCTTTGGCCCCCTTAGATGCGGACAGCGAAATCACGCTCCCTGGCGATGAAGAACAGCGAGCCGGCCACCAACGCCCCCAGCGCCCAGGCCAGACCGGTCAAGAACAGGGCCGGGGAGGCCACCTGCGACTCCATCAGCGCCTCCGCCCAGCCGCCGCAGATCGAGAACATCGGGTTGGCCAGCATCAGGTGGTACAAGTCGGCCTGCCGGCCGCCGGGCAGGAAGCGGTCCGGGGCCCACAGCACCGGCGAGAGATACATCCAGATGCGCAAAAAATACGGCAGGAAGCTGGCGGCGTCGCGGAAGTAGACCTGCAAGGCGCCCATCAGCGCCGCCACCCCGGCCGAGAACACAATCATCAAACCCAGGAAGTAAACGCTGACCAGCATCTCCCAGCCCCAGGGGCTGTCCGAGAGGAGCAGTTTGAGCAGCAGGAAGACCGGCAAGGTGGGCAAGAAGCGGTAGAAGGAGGTGCGCACCGCCGCCAGCGGCATCAGCAGCCGGGGGAAGGCCATGCGCGAGATCAGCGCGCCGCCGCCGGTGACCGAGCCCGCGCCGGTGGCGGCCGCCGATTGGAACAAGGTGAACAAGAACAGCCCGCAGCAGATCCGCACCAGGGTGGGGCCGCCATCGGACACCTTTTGGCCGGTCAGGATCACCACCAAAATGAAATACACCACCGCCAGCAAGGTCGGGTTGATGATCAGCCAAAGCTGGCCGAACACGGTGTCGGTGTGGGCTGAGCGGATCGAGGAGCGCGAGAACTCGGCCGCGAACGGCCAGCGCGCCACCAGGTCGCGGGCGTAGCGGGGAAGGTTTGGCAGCCCGTGGCGCCCGGCCACGTAAACATGCAGCTCGTCGCGCGCTGGGGCCCGCCCTGGGGTGCTGTTGGCCAAATCGGTCCTTCCTGTCAAAACGCCGCCGCCTCTGCCCGGCGCGCCCACCACAGAATAGCGCCGCGGGCCGCCTAACCGGACCAGCGGTCCGGCAAAGCCCGCAGGAACCCGGCCCCCCAAGCCAGGTGCATGGTGGCGATGACGCCGGGCAGCAGCCGGCGCGCCCGCCGGTCCAGCCCGCCCGCCGCGCTGCGCGCCGCCAAGGCCACCCCGGCCGCGTACAGGCCCGGCACGGCCAAGGCCCCGGCCAGCCGGCCGCTGCGCCGGCCAAGCCCCGCCAGCCCGCAAACCAGGCCCAAGCCGACCGCCAAAGTGGCCGCCGGCGGCGCCAGGTAGCGCGCCGAGGCGGTCGAGGGGTAGCGCTTGATGACGTGCCAGCGCCAACGCCCGGTGTGGTAGAACTGCCGCGCCAGGGCCGGCCAGGTGCTCCTGGGGCGGTAGACCACGGCCAAACCCGGGTCGAACCACACCAGCTGGCCGGCCGCGATCAGGCGGTGGTTCAGCTCCCAGTCCTGGGCCCGGCTGAAAGCCTCGTTGAAGCCGCCCACCGCCTCCAAGGCCGCCCGCCGGTAGCTGCCCAGGTAGACGGTCTTGGCGGGGCCGCCCTGGCCGCCGGTGTGGAACGAGGCCGCCCCGATCCCCCACGGCGAGGACATCGCCCGGGCCACCGCCTGTTGGAACGGCGCCTCGCCTTGCGGCGCCATCATGCCGCCGACGTTGGCCGCGCCGGTCTGCTCCAGCAGCTCGACCACCCGCTTGAGGTAGCCGGGCGGCAGCAGCGAGTGGCCGTCGACGCGCACCAGGTAGTCGTGGCGGCAGGCCCGCCAGGCCAAGTTGAGGCCCACCGGGGTGCGCCCGGACGGGTTGGCCACCACCGTCAGAGCCTCGAACCGGCCTTGCAGCTGGAGGGCTTGGGCGGCGGTGGCGTCAGCCGAGGGGCCGACGGCCATCACCACCTCGAGCGGGCCGGGATAGTCTTGGGCGAAGATCCGCTCGACCACCTCGGCCAGGTGGCCGGCCTCGTCGCGGACCGCCAGGAAGACGCTGACCCCGGGGGCCGGCGGCGGCGTTGAAGTCACGCCGCTAACTCTACTTCGCCCAGTAAGGTTGACGGATGCTCCTTTCGGTGATTGGTTGCGGCTACCTGGGCGCCGTGCACGCGGCCGCCTTGGCCGCGCTGGGGCACAGCGTGGTCGGAGTCGACACCGACCGGGCCCAGGTGGCGCTGCTGGCCGGCGGCGAGGCCCCGTTCTACGAGCCGGGTTTGGATGATTTGCTGCGCCAGGGCCTGGCCGCCGGGCGGCTCGCCTTCAGCGCCGAGCCGGGCGCGGCGGCCGGCGCCAAGATGCATTTCCTTTGCGTCGGCACACCGCAGGCGGCGGGCGGGTTGGCGGCCGACCTGACGGCCTTGGACCAGGCCGCCGCCGCCTTGGGGCCCCAGCTGGCCCCCGGCGACGTGGTGGTGGGCAAGTCCACGGTGCCGGTGGGCACCGCCCGGGCGCTGGCCCGCCGGCTGGGTGGGCGCGGCGCCGAGCTGGTGTGGAACCCGGAGTTCCTGCGCGAGGGGCGCGGCCTGGAGGACACCTTGCGGCCGGACCGGATTGTCTACGGGCTGGCCCACCCGCCCGCCAGCCCCGGCGCCGAGCTGCTGGACAGCGTCTATCGGCCGATGCTGGACGGCGGCGCGCCCCGCCTGGCGATGTCCTACGAGTCGGCCGAGCTGGTCAAAACCGCCGCCAACTCCTACCTGGCGCTGCGCCTCAGCTTCATCAACGCCATCTCCGACCTGGCGGACGCGGCCGGGGCGGACATCGGCCAGGTGGCGGCCGCGCTGCGCTTGGACGAGCGCATCGGGCGGCGCTTCTTGAACCCCGGGCTGGGCTTCGGCGGCGGCTGCCTGCCGAAGGATCTGCGCGCCCTGGCCGCCCGCGCCGCCGAGTTGGGGGCGGCGGACACCGCCGCCCTGCTGGCCCAAGCCGACCGCATCAACCAGGCCCGGCCGGGGCGCCTGGTCGCCTTGGCCCGCGCCGCCCTGGGCGGCAGCCTGCGGGGCCGGCCCGTGGCCGTGCTCGGCTTGTCCTTCAAGCCTTTGTCCGATGACGTCCGCGGCAGCCAGTCGCTGATCGCGGCCGAGGCTTTGGCCGCGGCCGGCGCGGTGGTGACAGCGACCGATCCCCGGGCGGTCGAGGCGGCCCGGTCCTGCCACCCGGGCCTGGCCTACGCCGGCAGCGTGCGCCAGGCCGTCAGCGGCGCCCAACTGGTCGCCCTGCTGACCGAGTGGGAGGAGTACGCCCGGCTCGACCCGGCCGAGGTGGCCGCCTGGACGCCGGCCCGCGCCATTGTCGACGCCCGCGGCGTGCTCGACGGCGCCGCCTGGGCCGGGGCCGGCTTCACCGTCCACTGGCTTGGCCGGCCGCCCGCCCGCCCGGCGGAGGCGTTAGCGTAGGGGGGTGGCCCCCTGGATGCGCGACCCCGAATACCTCGACACTTTGGCCGACGGCACGGTCAAACAGATCAACCCGTTCAGCGGCACCGAGGTGTGGACCGTGCCCCGGCGCGGCAACCGGCCGCTGCTGGCGCCCGCCCCGCCGCCCCAGCCGATCGAGGCGTCCCAGGCGGGGGCGCACTGCGCCTTCTGCGAGCGGCGCTACCTCGACACGCCGCCGGAAAAAGCCCGCCTGGAGGCGGACGGGCAGCTGCGGCGCTGGACGCCGGCGGCGGACTTGTCCGCCACGGTGGCGCAGTTCCGGCGCATCCCCAACCTGTTCGAGATCCTCTCCTTCGACTACTGGCACGCCAACTACGGCTACGAGCTGCCCGCCGAGATCACCGCCCAGGCCCGCGACTACTTGGCCGCCCCGGGCGGGCGGGCCCACGTCGAAGGCATCCTGCGGGCCAAGCAGGCGGCCTCGGGCCAGCCGCTGCCGGCCAGCTGGGACGGGCTGCTGGCCGCCACCGGGGCCTTCTTCGGCTCCACCCACGATGTCATCGTGGCCCGGCGCCACTTCCAGGAGGGCGCGGCGCAGGATTCCCAGCTGGCCGGCTCGGGCACTTTGACACCCGGCGAGCACCGCCGCTTCATCGCTTTCACAGTCGCGGCGATGCGCGACCTCTACCAGCAGAACCGCTACGCGCGCTATGTCGCGGTGTTCCAAAACTGGCTCAAACCGGCCGGCGCCTCCTTTGACCACCTGCACAAGCAGCTGGTGGCGATCGACGAGCACGGGGTCGGCTACGAGCTGGCGGTCGACTCCTTGCGCC
This sequence comes from Bifidobacteriaceae bacterium, assembly GCA_031279575.1. Next base: position 13,611 of record JAITIG010000129.1, on the reverse strand, counting down.
GCGACCCGGAGGTGTTCAACGAGCGGGCCGCCAACTACGCCGCCTACAAAAACCTGGTGATCGCCGAGAACCAGCAGGCGCTGGCCTTCGCCGGCTTCGGCCACCGCTACCCCACCGTCGAGGTGTTCTCCAAATCCGAGGCGCCGGACCCCTGGCACCACACCGGCGAGGAGCTGGCCGGGATGTCGGACCTGCTGCACGCCATGCACGCCGCCACCGGGCCGGCCATCCCCACCAACGAGGAGTGGCACACCCGGCCGGTCGACACCAAATTGGCCATGCCGTGGCGGATCATGCTGAAATGGCGCATCTCGACCCTGGCCGGCTTCGAGGGCTCGACCAAGATCTACCTCAACACGATCGACCCGTACGCCCTGCGCGACCGCATTGTGCCGGAGCTGTTCCGCCTGCGGGCCGAGGGGCGGATCGCGCCCGGCATCCGCATCGCCACCGAGGCCGCCTGCCGGCCCAACCCGCTGCGCTACACGGCCGGGCGGGCCGGCTGAGCCCGGCTAGGTCCGCGCCGCGCTGCGGGCCAGGGCCACCGTGCCGGCCGCCATGGCCAGCGCGGCCGCCGCCAACGCCACCCAGCCCCAGCCGCTGGTGTGCAGCCGGGCGCCCAGGGCCCACACCCCCAGCCCCACCCCCACCAGCGGCTCCAGCACCTGGGTGGCGGGCAGCGAGGCCCCCAAGTCGCCGGCGTGGAAGGCGGACTGCTGCCAGGCGGTGCCCGCCAGCAGCAGCGCCGCCAGGGCGTAGAGGGGCCACGAGGCAAACAGCCCGCCCAGCCCGACCTGCCCCAAATGCTCCACCACCAGCTCGGTGACCGGCGCGATGACGCCGTAGACCACCCCGGCCAGGCAGCCGAACCAAAGCGCCTTCCAGGCCCCGCCCGCCACCAGGCCGCCCACCAGCAGCGCGGCGCAGAGCGCGGCGCAGACCGCGCCCGGCCAAAGCCACGGCCCCACCGCGTCGGTGACGGAGCCTTTGCCGGTGTCCCCCACCACGGTGAAGACGGCCAAGGCGGCCACCACCACGCCCGCCCAGACGGCATCGGCCCGGGGGATGCGCCGGCCGTTCCAACGCGCCGCCAACGGCAGCGCGAACACCATCGCCGTCACCAGCACCGGCTGGACCAGCACCACCGAGCCGAAGGCCAAGGCCAGCGCCTGCAAGGCGAAGCCCAAGGTGTCGCCGAGCGCCCCAGCCCACCACAGCGGCGAGCGGGCCAGCTCCAAAAACAGGCGCAAACCTTTGCCGCGCCCGGCCGGCACGCCGGCGGCGGCGTGCTGCTGGGCCACAAACGAGCCCGCGAAGCTGAGCGCCGCCAGCAGCGCCACCCCGACGGCAAGCAGTTCCACCCCCGGCTCCTTTGGCTCAGCCGGCCTGCATCAGGCCGGCGATGGCCTGGAAGGTGGGGAGGTCCGCGATGTCCTCCAAGTAGACCGGCCGGCCTTGGGCGTCCGCCAAAGGCACCGACCAGTTGGGGTACTCGCGGTCCGTCCCGGGCAGGTTTTGGGTGCGCCGCTCCCCTGCCAGGTCCGCCAGCGAGACCCCCAGCATGACCGATGGCGTGGCGCGCAGGAAGCGGTGCATGGCTTTGACGATCTCCAGCTCGTCCCCCTGGGCGCCGGGGGCCAAGAAGCCCCGCCGGACCAGCAGCTCCACCATTTGGGCGCGTTCGGCGGCGGCGGCCGCGCGGGCCTCGTCCAGGGGCGTGTCGAGCAGCCCCAGGCGGTCGCGCTCGGCCACGTGCTCCCCCGCCAGGTAGGCCGAGGTGGGCGGCAGGTCGTGGGTCGTGATGGCGGTCATGGCCAGGCGGCGGTAGTTTTCCGGCTCCAGCAGGTGGTAGCCGTCGCCCGCCTTCTCGAACCAGACGATCGAGTTGCCGAGCAGGCCCCGGCTGCCCAAATACTCGCGCAGGCCGGGCGGCACCACCCCCAGGTCTTCCCCCACCACCACGGCGCCGGCCCGCGTCGCCTCCAACACCAGGATCGAGACCATGGCCTCGCGGTCGTAGGCGACATAGGCGCCATCGGCGGGGCCGTGCCCCTGGGGGATCCACCACAAGCGGGTCAACCCCAAAATGTGGTCGATTCGCAGCGCGCCGGCGTGGGCCAGCACCGCGCGCAGCATCGAGCGGTAGGCGCTGTAGCCGGTCTCGGCCAGCGCGTCCGGCCGCCACGGCGGCTCCGACCAGCCTTGGCCCACCTGGTTGAAGTAGTCCGGCGGCGCCCCCACCTCGATGCCCTGGGCCAGCAGATCGCGCCGCGACCAGGCGTCCGCCCCCTCCGGGTGGACCCCGACCGCCAGGTCTTTGACAATCCCCAGCGCCATGCCGGCGGCCTTGCAGCGCTGCTGGGCCCGGGCCAACTGCTCGTCTGCGATCCATTGGAGCCAAATGTGGAACTCGACCCGCTCGGCGTGGTCGGCCGCGAAGCCGGCCGCGGCCGGCGAGCCGTACTCGATCTGCTGGTCCAAGCCCTCGTCTTTGAGCGCGCACCACAGCGCGAAGTCGCCGATGCCGCCTTGGCGCCGGGCCCTGAACTGGTCCAAATCGGCTTGGCGCCCGGGGCTGCGCGGGGCGGCGTACAAGGCCTCCAAGGCGGCCCGTTTGAGCGGCCAGGACTTGTCCCGGTCAAGCTGCTCGGCGTCGCTGTTGGCCTGGCGCGCCTGCTCGGCCAGCTGGTCCACCTGGGCGCGCACCTGGGGGGGCGCCTCGGCGTACTCCGGGATGGCCTCGGGCCGGATGTAGAACGGGTTGGTGAAATCGCGCGTGGCCGGCAGATATGGCGACTGGGTGTAGGGCGGGACCGGCTCGGCCGCGTGGATCGGGTTGATCAGCACAAAATCGGCCCCGTGGTCCCGGCCCAGCGCGGCGCCCAGCGCGCCCAGGTCCTCGAAGTCCCCGATCCCCCACGACTGGCGCGAGCGGACGGCGTAGATCTGCGCCATCGGCCCCCAAACCGAGCGCTGGCGCAGCTTGGGCGGCAGCTCCAGCCGCTCGGGGCACACCACCAAGGCGCCCTCGGCGGCGGCGCCGTCCGCCAGCACCCGCAGGCGGTGCCAGCCGAGCGGCAGATCGCGCGGCAGCTCGACAAACTGCCGCACCAAGGCGCGGCCGCCAACCTCGCGCCGCTGGCCGGCCTCGGCCCGCAGCGGGCCCAGATCGACCCGGGCGCCGCTGCCGCCCAGCAGAGGGTCGGCGTCGAGGTCGATCCAAAGCTGCGCCCTGGCGCCTTGGGCCAGCGTCACCGGCACGGCGATCTCGGCCCCGGCCCGCACCACGGTGGAGGGCGGGATGGGTTGCAGCCAGGGGCGCTCATCGCAGGCCGCCAGCTCGGCGGCGACCTGCTCGGGGGTCTCGGCCAGCGCCCCCAGCGCCGCCAGCACCGCCTTCACGCTCGGCTCGGGCACGCGCGTGGGCTGGCCCTTCCAGTTGGTGTACTGGGTTGTGACACCGTACTTTTGGGCCAATTCGGCCAACTCGGGGGCCCCGCTGCCTTGCATCGCGGCCAGGAACCGGCCGCGCGGGCTGGACATGTCGCTCATAAGCAGAAGGTTAGCCCAGCCGCGCGCCCAGTTCCCCCCGAGGGTCCCGGTTTGCCATGATTGACCTTGTGGTCGCACCTCAAGGGCGGGCGGGCAGCCCGCCAGCCGGACACGGCGCCCAGTTGCGCGCCCGCGCCGCCGCCGCCTCCGAGGTGGGCAAGGTGCGGGCCGTCAACGAAGACGCCTACGTGGCGCGCAGCCCCGTCTTCATGGTGGCGGACGGCATGGGCGGCCACAACGCGGGCGATCTGGCCGCCCAGGCGGCCGTCGAGCAGATGGGCCGCTTGGCGGACTTGGCCCGCGACGGCCGGCCGCTGACCCAAGGCCAGGTGGCCGATGCCGTCGAGGCGGCCCGCCGGCGCATCGCCGAGCTGCCGCGCAGCGCGGTTGGCCGGGCCGCCGGGACCACCTTGACCGGGGCGGTGCTGACCGGCCCGCCCGGCGCGCCGCAATGGCTGGTGGTCAACCTGGGGGACTCCAGGACCTACCGCTTCGCCCAGGGCGCCCTGGTCCAGCTGACCCGCGACCACTCCGAGGTCCAAGCCCTGGTGGCGGCGGGCCTGATGACGCCGCTCCAGGCCAGGTCGCACCCGCGCCGCCACGTGGTGACCAAGGCGCTGGGCGCCGGGGTGGTCTGCCAGGCGGATTTCGAGGCCGTCCCGGCCCGCCTCGGCGACCGCCTGCTGATCTGCTCGGACGGCCTGACCGAGCATGTCGGCGACCGGCGGCTGGCCCAAATCCTGGGCCGGAGCGCCGAGCCGGCCGGCGCGGTGGCGGCGCTGGTGCGCTGCGCCCTGGCGGCCGGCGGCAAAGACAACATCTCGGTCATCGTGGTCGACTTGGTCCAGGCCGAGCCTTAGGCCGCCCGGCGGACCTCGACCCCGGCCGGCGCCGGGGCGATGACATCGCTCAGGCGCAGCGACCCGAGGGCGGCGGCGTACCGCGGCCGGGCGCCTTGGCCGCGGGCCTCTTGCAGCACCACCCGCTTGGCGCCGGCCGCCTCCAGGCGGGCCACCAGGGAGCGCACATGGGCTTCGGAGTGGAACAGGGGGTCGACCGTGACGCGGACCTCGTGGTCGACCCCGCTGGCCACCAGCCGGCCGAGCGAGTCGAAGGCCTTGGCCCCCGCCCCGGCCGCGCCGGTGGCCGCCGCGTAGCGCTCCGGCAGGGCCTTGATGTCCAACCCCACCCAGTCGACCAGCCCCAGCAGCGCCTCCAGGCGGTCCGGGTAGGGCCCGGCGGTGTGCAGCCCCACCCCGAAGCCGGCCGCTCGCACCTGGCGGGCGGCGTCGGCCAAGCCCAGCTGCCGGGTCGGCTCCCCGCCGGACAGGACGATGCCGTCCAGCAGCCCGCGCCGGCGCCCCATCAGCTCCACCACCTCCGACCAGGCCACCTGGCCCGCCTGGCGGCAGTCGATCAGGCCCGGGTTTTGGCAGTAGGCGCAGCGCCAGGGGCAGCCTTGCAGGAAAACCGTCGCCACCAGCCGGCCCGGCCAGTCGCAGGTCGACAACTTGGCCAGGCCGGCGATGGCCAACCCGGCGGCATTCACACCGCGGCCTTGGCTTCCCGGAAGCTGACCCGCTCGGCGAACTCCCCCCGCTTGCCCACGTTGAAGGAGGAGACGGGGCGGAAATAGCCCATGACGCGGGTCCACACCTCGCAAGCCTGCGGCTCGGGGCAGTGGGGGCAGGTGGCGTGCTCGCCCGCCAGGTAGCCGTGGGCGGGGCAGATCGAGAAGGTCGGGGTGACCGTGATGTAGGGCAGGGCGAAGCGGGTCAGGGCCCGGCGCACCAGCTCCTTGCAGGCGTCCGAGCTCGACACCCGCTCCGCCATGTAGAGGTGGAGCACGGTGCCGCCGGTGTACTTGCGCTGCAGCTCCTCTTGGCGCTCCAGGGCCTCGAACGGGTCGTCGGTGAAGCCGACCGGCAGCTGGGAGGAGTTGGTGTAATACGGGTTGGCCTCGGTGCCGGCCTGGATGATGCCGGCGAAGCGCTTGCGGTCCTCCTTGGCGAAGCGGTAGGTGGCGCCCTCGGCCGGGGTCGCCTCCAGGTTGTAGAGGTGGCCGGTGGCCTCTTGGAACTCGACCATGCGGCTGCGCACGTGGTCCAAGATCCGCACCGCCAGGCCGTGGCCCTCCGGGTGGGTGATGTTGGCGGCATCGGCGGTGAAGTTCCTGACCAGCTCGTTCAAGCCGTTGACGCCGATGGTGGAGAAGTGGTTCCGCAGCGTCCCCAGGTAGCGCTTGGTGTAGGGGAACAGGCCCTCGTCGATGTAGCGCTGGATCAGCTTGCGCTTGATCTCAAGGGAGTCGCGGGCCAGGGTCAGCAGCCGGTCCAAGGCGATCAGCAGCCCCGGCTCGTCGCCTTGGTGGAGGTAGCCGAGCCGGGCCAGGTTGATTGTGACCACGCCCAGCGAGCCGGTCTGCTCGGCTGAGCCGAACAGCCCGTTGCCGCGTTTGAGCAGCTCCCTGAGGTCTAGTTGGAGCCGGCAGCACATCGAGCGGACCATGCCGGGCTCCAGATCCGAGTTGACGAAGTTCTGGAAGTAGGGCAGGCCGTACTTGGCGGTCATCTCGAACAGGCCGTCCACGTTGGGCGAGTCCCAGTCGAAGTCCTTGGTGATGTTGTAAGTCGGGATGGGGAAGGTGAAAACCCGCCCGGAGGCGTCCCCGGCCGTCATCACCTCGATGTAGGCCCGGTTGACCATGTCCATCTCGGCTTGCAGCTCGCCGTAGGTGAACGGCTGCTCCTGGCCGGCGATGACGGGCCGCTCTTGGCGCAGGTCCTCGGGGCAGACCCAGTCGAAGGTCAGGTTGGTGAACGGCGTCTGGGTGCCCCAGCGGGAGGGCACGTTGAGGTTGTAGACCAGCTCTTGGACGGCTTGGAGCACCTCGGTGTAGGTCAGGGCGTCTTTGCGGATGTAAGGCGCCATGTAGGTGTCGAAGGAGGAGAAGGCCTGGGCCCCCGCCCACTCGTTTTGCAGGCAGCCGAGGAAGTTGACGATCTGCCCGATGGCGGAGGACATGTGCTTGGGCGCGGTGGCCTCGACTTTGCCGGGGATGCCGTTGAGGCCCTCCCGCAGCAGGGTTTTGAGCGACCAGCCGGCGCAGTAGCCGGACAGCATGTCCAAATCGTGGATGTGGAAGGCGCCGTCGCGGTGGGCTTGGCCGATCTCCGGCGGGTAGACGTAGGACAGCCAGTAGTTGGCGGTGATCTTGCCGGAGGAGTTCAGGATCAGCCCGCCCAGCGAGTAGCCCTGGTTGGCGTTGGCGTTGATGCGCCAGTCGCTGCGGTCGAGGTACTCGTTGATCGAGTTGGTCACATCGACCACCACGCGGGAGTCCGTCCGCAGGCGTTTGTGCTGCTCGCGGTAGACGATGTAGGCCCGGCCGGTGGCTAGGAAGCCGGAGTCGATCAAGATCGCCTCGACCGCGTCCTGGATCTCCTCGACGTGGGCCGGGGTGGCCCGGCGGGCCAGGCGGATGGCCACTTGGCGGGCCAGCAGGTGGGCCTCGGCCCCGCCCAGCTCGCCGGTGGCGGCGCCGGCCCGGGCGATGGCGGATTCGATCCGGCTTTGGTCGAACGGCACGGTTTGGCCGGTTCGCTTGACGACTGTGGCCGGCGCCTCTTGGGCGGGCGCGGCCGGGATGGGTTGGTCAGACATGGGCTCTCCTGTTTCCCCTCGGTAAGGACTGGCGCGCGAGTGGCAGGTCTTCGGACTCGCGGGCGCGCCCAAGCCCCTTCAAGGGCCGGAGCTCCTACCGGCCGCCGCTTCCCAGGTTTCCCCAGTGCTGATGGCGGCTTTCGTTCCTGCTTACCGCTGCGGGGCAGCCCCGGATTCGCACCGGGTTCCCTCTTGCGACGGCCCGCCTGCGAACTGCCAGGCGGGCCGAACCACTGCGCCAACCACTATATGGTGTGCCGCCCCCGGGCGCCAACCACAAGATGCGGCGTGGCGTCTAACAAAATGAATTGCCGCAGGCGCAGCCCTGGCGGGCGTTGGGGTTGTCGATGGAAAAGCCTTGGGCTGAGATGGTGTCCTCGAAGTCGATCACCGCGCCTTGCACCAGCGGGGCCGAAAGCTGGTCCACCACCAGCGCCACGCCATCGAACAGGACGGTGGCGTCGCCCTCCAGGGCGGAATCGTCGAAGCCGAGATCGTACATCAGGCCGGCGCAGCCGCCCGGCTCGACCGCCAGGCGCAGCTTGAGCTCCTTGTTCGACTCGCGCGCCAAGAGCTCCTTGACCTTGGCGGCGGCCGCCGGGGTCAGCGAGACGCCGTGGGCGGATTGGGTGGTGGCGGTCATATTTGGCTCCTTCGGTCGCGATCGGCTGAGGTTCACCTTACCCGGCGCCCAGGCGGGGGCCCAAGAAGTCGGCCGCCAGGCGGGCCGCCAACACCGGCGCCGAGCGCGGCAGCATGTGCCCCTGCCCGGCCAACTCGACCCACTCGGCCCCGGGGATCAACCCCGCCACCCGGCGCGACTCGCGCCGGGGCACCACATCGCGCCGCCCCACCATGACCAAGGTGGCCACCCGCACCGCCGCCAACTGGGCCGGCGAGACGCACGGCTGGCCCACCATCAGCCCCAGCACATCGGCTTGGCGCCGGGCCGCCGGGCTGGCCAGGCCCAAGGCCCGCACCAGGCCGTAGGCGGCCAGGATGGCGGCGTTGGAGGCCGGTTTGAGCGACTTGGGGGTGACGTTGCCGCCCATCAGCACCTGGGCGGCCACCAGGCGGGGGCGGTGGATGGCCAGTTCCAGGGCGATGTTGGCCCCATCGGAGAAGCCGATCACCCCAAAGCCCCCCGGCGGGGCCGGGAAATCCGCCAGGGCCCGGGCCGTGTCGATGGCCAACTGCTTGATGGTCAGCGGGCGCCGCCCCCTGGGGGTGGCGCCATGGCCGCGCGAATCCAAACGGATCAACGTGAAACCGGCCAAATGCGGGGCCATTTTATCGAACACACTGCCGTCTTCTGAGTTGCCGTGCAGCAACACCACCGGCGGCCCGGCGCCCTCAACTTGGGCCGACAGCTCCCCCAGCACCAGCCAGCGGCTGCCCCGCCCGCGCCCCCCGCTCACGGCGCCAGGTAGGCCAGCAGCAGCGCCTCGGCCAAAATGGCCCGCCGCAGCAGCTCGAGCGAGGCCGACTCATCGCCGGCGTGGGCCCGCGAGTCCGGATCCTCCACCCCGGTCACCAGCACCGCCATGTCGGGGAAGGCGGCCGCCAACTCGGCCACCACCGGGATGGAGCCGCCCTGGCCGAGCGGCGTCATCGGCGCCCCGAAGGCCTCGCCCAGGGCCCGGGCGGCCGCCGCGTAAGCCGGGCCGGACTCGTCCGCCTGGTAGCCCTGGCCGGTCGGCCCCAGCTCGATCTCCAACTCCGCCCCGAAGTCGTTGCGGGCCTCGAGGTGGTCGCGCAGCGCCGCCTGGGCGGCGGCCGCATCCCCCCCGGGCGCCACCCTGAGCGACAAGCGGGCCCGCGCCACCGGCTGGAGGGTGTTGGAGGCCTCCGCCACCCGGGTCGAGTCGAACCCGGTCACACTCAAGGCCGGCCCCCACCACACCCGGTCCGCCACGCTGCCGCGCCCGGCCAGCCTCAACCCCGCCGCCAAGTCCGCCGAGCGGCGCACCGCCTGCTCCGTCAGCAGATCGGCGCCGCGCGGCGCCGCGTCCAGGCCCGGCACCGCGACCGCCCCGTCGGCATCGTGCAAAGTGGCGATGAGGCGGGCCAGCAAGGTGGGCGCGTCCAGGTAGACCCCGCCCCACATGCCGCTGTGGGCGGCCCGGCCGGCCACCCGCAGCGTCACCGTCACCTCCGCCAAACCGCGCAGCGAGGTGGTCAAGGCCGGGCGGTCCACCGCCAGGTTGTCGCTGTCCGCCACCACCGCCACATCGGCCGCCAACACCTGGCGGTGCTCGGCCAGCAGCCGCCCCATGGTGGGCGAGCCGGACTCCTCCTCGCCCTCGATCAGCAGGCGCACATTGACGCCCAACTCCGGGCCCAGCGCGGCCAGCGCGGCGACGTGCGCCACTATGCCCGCGGCGTCGTCGGCCGAGCCGCGGCCGTAAAGGCGGCCGTCCTTGACCACCGGGGCGAACGGGTCGGTGGACCAATCCGCCGCCACCGGCTGGACGTCGTGGTGGGCGTACAACAGCACCGTGGGGGCGCCCGGCGCCACATCGATCTGCCCGATGACGGCCGGCCCGCCCCCAGCTGCCACCACCTTGGGCCGCGCCACGCCCGCCGCTTGCAGCAAGGCCGCCACCTGGCGGGCCGAGCGCTCCAACACGGCCGGGCCGGCCGCGGCGTGGGAGGGGATGCGGACCAGGCTCTTGAGGGCTTCGACAGCCTGCGGGAACTGCTCGTCGACGCGCTGGCGCAACTGCGGCAAACAAACCATGCCTCCAACCTAAACCCATACACTGGTGGGCGTGTTAGGAAAAAGCGGCCCGGCCGCCCCCCCGCCGGAGCCAGCTGGCAAAGGCCGCCCCACCCCCACCCGCAAACAGGCTGAGGCGGCGCGCAAACGCCCGCTCGGCGGGGCCGGGGTGGGCCGGGCCACCACGCCGCTGTCAAAAGAGCAGCAGAAGGCGGCGCGGCGCAAAGCGCGCGAGCAATGGGACCACGCCATGCGCACCGGCGACGAGCGCTACCTGCCCGCCCGCGACAAGGGGCCGGAGCGGCGCTTCGCCCGCGATTGGATCGACTCGCGGCGCTCGGTGGGCGAATACATCGTCTACTTGGCGCTTGGCTCGCTGGTCGCGCTGTTCCTGCTGATGCAGCTTGCCCCCGGGGTGGCGGCCGCGGTGATGCTGCTGATGTACGTGATCGTGTTCGCCGTCATCGCCGACGGCATCGTGCGCGGGCGGCTGCTGAAGAAGGCGCTGGTGGCGAAGTTCGGGGCGGGCAATCTGCCCCGCGGCGTGGTCTGGTACGGCGTCAACCGCTCGATGCAGCCCCGGCGCAACCGGATGCCGAACCCGCAAGTCAAAATTGGCCAGCACCCGGGCTAGCGCCCGGCGGCCAGGCGCTGGACGCGGGCGGGCCAAAGCGGGCCCTGGTAGATGAACGCGGTGTAGGCCTGGACGGCGTCGGCGCCGGCCGCCAGGTAGGCCTCGACGTCCGCCGGGGCGGCGATCCCGCCCACGCCGATGACCGTCTTGCCCGGCCCCAGGGCCGAGCGCAGGCGCGCCACCACCGCCAGGCCGCGCTGGCGCAGCGGCGGGCCGGACAACCCGCCCGGCCCCAGGTTGTGCGCGATGGTGGTGTTGACCGCCACCACGCCGGCCAAATCCAACTCCAGGACCAGGGCCGCGACCGCGTCCACCTCGCTGTCAAGCAGGTCGGGGGCGATTTTGACCAGCAGCGGCACCCCGCCGCGCCGGCCGGAGCCGGCCAGCGACTGGGCCGCGCCCGCCCGGGCCGCCGCCAGGACAGGGCGCAGCGCCGCCACCGCCTGCAGATCGCGCAGGCCGGGGGTGTTGGGCGAGGACACGTTCACCACCAGGTAGTCGGCGAACTTGGCCAGCGCCCGGGCGGCCTCGAAGTAGTCGGCCGGGGCGTGGGCGGGCAGGGTCGCCTTGTTCTGGCCGATGTTGACCCCGACCAGGTGGTCCCAACCGCCGGCCGAGGCCCGCAGGCGGCCCAGCGCCCGGGCCGCGGCCGCCGCGCCGGCGTTGTTGAAGCCCATGGCGTTGCGCAGGGCGCGCTGGTCCACCAGGCGCCACAGGCGCGGGCGGGGGTTGCCCGGCTGGGGGCGCGGCGTCACCGTGCCCACCTCGACGAAGCTGAACCCCAGGGCGGTCAGCCCTTTGACCGCCTGGGCGTCCTTGTCGAAGCCGGCCGCCAAGCCGAGCGGCCCCGGCAGGGCGCGGCCAAACAGGCGGGCCGGCCGGCCGGGGCCGCCCAGGCCGGCCACAGCCCGGACCGCCGCCCGGGCCGGCCTGGCCGCCCCCATCCAGGCGATCAGGCGGTGGGCGGCGTTGTGCGCCCACTCCGGGTCGAGGCGGCGCAGCACGGCGTTGAACAGCAAGCGGTACACAGCCCTAGGCTACCGGCGCGTAGCATGGCTGGGTGAGCCGTTTGACCATCGCCGCCGCCGACCTGCGATCCGTTGACACCCCGATAGCGCTGACCGGGGCCGGCCCCGGGGCCGGCCTGCCCGGCTTGGCCAGCCCCGAACTGCTGGCCGCGCTTGGCTTCAGCGGCGCCGAGGGCGATCTGGTGCGCCTGCCGGCCGCGGCGCTCCAGGGCCCGGTGCGCTCCGAGGTGCTGGCTGTGGTCGGCTTGGGCCAAGACCCCGGCCCCGACGCCCTGCGCCGGGCGGCGGGCGCGGCGCTGCGCCAGTTGGGCGGCCAGAGGCTTGGCCGGGTGGGTTTGGCCTTCGAGGCGGCCGCCGCCGAGCCGGCCTTGGCCGCCGCCCTGGCCGAGGGCGCGCTGTTGGGCGCGGACGATGCCGCGCAGATGGTTTTCGCCTGCCCCGCCGGCGCCGCCCCGGCCGGTTTGGAGCCGGCCCTGGACCGGGCGCGGAAGCTGGCCGAGGCGGTGCGGGCGGCCCGCGACCTGGTCAACCAGCCGCCCAACGAGCTTTACCCAGAGGCGCTGGCGGCCGCCGCCGCGGCCGGCGCCAAGCAGGCCGGCCTTGAAGTCGAAGTCCTTGACCAGGCCCAGTTGGCGGCCGGCGGCTACGGCGGCCTGGTGGCGGTGGGCCAAGGCTCAATCCACCCGCCGCGCCTGGTGTCGCTGAGATATTCGCCCCCCGGGGCCAAACGCCACCTCGCCTTGGTGGGCAAGGGCATCACCTTCGACTCGGGCGGCCTTTCGCTCAAGAGCCGGGCCAGCATGGTGGCGATGAAAAGCGACATGGCCGGCGCGGCGGCCGTGCTTCAGGCGGTGCTGGCCGCGGCCGCTTTGAAGGTGGCGGTCAAGGTCAGCGCTTTTCTTTGCCTGGCGGAGAACCTGCCCTCGGGCGGGGCTGTGCGGCCGGGGGACGTCATCGCGCAAAAAGGCGGCCGCACGGTCGAGGTGGCGGACACCGACGCGGAGGGGCGCCTGGTGCTGGCGGACGGCATCGTGGCGGCCCGCGAGGCCGGCGCGGACGAGGTTGTGGACATCGCGACTTTGACCGGGGCGCAGATCACCGCCCTGGGCAAGCGGATGGCGGGCGTGATGGGGACGCCGCAGGTGCGCCAAGGGCTGGTGCGGGCGGCGGCCAGGGCCGGCGAGGCGGTCTGGGCCATGCCGCTGCCGGAGGACTTGTTGGACGGCTTGAAATCGGATGTGGCGGACCTGGCCAGCGTCAACTTGTCGGATGGCTCGGCCGGCATGCTGGTGGCGGGCCTGTTTCTGCGGGAGTTCGCCGGCTCGGCGCCGTGGGGGCACATCGACATGGCGGGGCCGGCCTACAACCGCGGCGAGCCGCACGGCTTCACTCCGAAGGGCGCCACCGGTTTTGGCGTCGCCACGCTGCTGGCCTACCTAGAAGCCCAAGCCGCCCCAACCCCCTGAGGCGGGGCCGGGGCGGGGTTCTATTTCCAGTTCCTGCCGTGGGAGGGGCAGACCCACCCGGAATCCCCGCACGCCGAGCAGTGGACAGTGTTGCCGAGCATTCCGGTGGTGGTTCCCCGCCCCCTGCAGCCTGGGCAAATTTGCAACACCAAGTTGCACATGTTCTTCCGGCACTTCATGGTTCCCTCCTTAGGGGCAGCCGGGCCCGCCAACCCGGCTGATGAGTTGTCTTGGACCCGGGGGTCGCCAGGGCCCCACCTTATATCCGCCGCGCAACCCAATCCAGACCCCGGCCTGGGGGCGCCTTATTGGAGTAGTGGTGGCCATCGTCACCATGGCGGCGGATTCGCCCGCGATGGTCCGATTTGTGTGGGGGGCGAGAGCGGCGGGCTGGTGTTTGCGCTGGTGGGCGGGTCTGGTTCGCTGGGGCGGGGCGGGTTCGGGTGCCCAAATCGGACCATGGCGGCGGATTTGGCCGCGATGGTCCGATTTGTGTGGAGGGCGAGAGCGGCGGGCGGGTGTTTGCGCTGGTGGGCGGGTTGGGGTCAG
>JAITIG010000081.1 GCA_031279575.1 Bifidobacteriaceae bacterium | reverse complement strand
GATCAAGACGCGCCAGCCCTCCAGCGGCGGCGGCACCAAGTTGACCAGGCGCAACCCGAGCCGGGCGACCCGCGCCAAATCGCCCCCCAGGCGCGCCAGGTCATAGTGCTGCTTGGTGGAGGCGGGGTGGAGGGCGGCCAAGCGGGCCAAGTCGCGGGCCGGGTTGCGGATGGCGCAGCGGTGCGGGCCGCCATACAGCCGCGGCAGCCGCACAATGGTGGTGTCCCAGCGCTCAACGCACCAGCGCTCCAAGTCGTAGCGGTGGCGCGGGTAGGGCGCCAGGCCGCCCGGGTCGATGGGCCAGGACTCGTCGGCGCCGTCCGCCGCCGGGTAGACGGCGCAGGTCGAGATCACTGTGACCTGCGAGATGCGGCAGGTCGCCAAGACCTCCTGCAGGCGCCGGATGGAGCGCAAGTCCCAGGCGGCGGCCTGGTTGGCGGCCCAGGCGATCGGCGCCAGCGCGCTGATAGTGACCGCGTCGAGGTTGTCCCGCGCGGCGCGCTCCAACTCGCCCGCCGCGCACACCCGGTCGAAGGCGAGGGCGCAGGCCAGCGCTTCGCCCATGGTGGCGTCCGAGGTCACCAGCGTGCGCATGCCCCACCCCCGTTCCAGCGGTTTCAGGCACGCTACGCCGCCCGGCCAGCCCGCGCCGCCGCCCCCGCCCGCCTGTCCGGCATGCGGGACGCCCAGGCCTAGTGCGGGGTCTCGAACTCGCGCACCAGGCGCCAATTCGACCAGTCGGCGGCGTCGCCCAACACCTCCCACTGCTCAACCGACTGGACCGGATGGGACTCGCCCGCCACCCGCCGGTGGTAGTAGGTCCGGGGGCGCGCGGCGCCCTCGGGCACCTCGAACAAAGAGACCGCCCCCTCGCTCGACTCCAAGCCGGCCGAGCGCAGGAACTCAGCCCGGATGTTGTCGCCCGCCACCGGGGCTTTGGAGTAGGCCAGCGGGGCGCCGGCCGAGCCGGCGGGCTTGACCAGCAGGGCGGTGCGGGCGGGGCCCGGCAGCGACATCTCGTTGAGGTGGCCGCCATCGGCGTCGGTCCAGAAGTTGCCGTGGTCGCCGGTGATGACGATGGTCGCGTCTTGGTACAAACCGAGCTCGCGCAACCGGTCAAGGTAGGCGAAGACAATCTTCAGCGCGCCGATGGTCTGGTCGAGCTGGTTGCCTTGCGCCGCGGCCGGCAGGGCGCGCCCGTCCCGGTCCATGGTGTACGGCGGATGGGAGCCGTTGAGGTGGAAGTAGGAGAAGCGGGGCTGGTCGGAGGCCACCGCCAGCCCCTCGGCGCCGACCAGCGCCATCAGCGCCGGGTCGTCGTTGGCATAGGGGGCCGGCCCCGCCTCCACCGCGGCGGCGGCGTCGAAATCGCTCGAGTCGAACCAAAAGCTCGGCTTGACCACCAGCGGGGCGTAGCGCAAAGCCGCCAGCTTGGCCATGCCTTTGACCACCACGGCTTGGTCGATGCGGATCTGGCCGCCGGTGACGTTGTCCGCCACCGCCTCGATATCGCTGGGCGAGGACCAGGAATAGCGCTCGGTGGCGTAGATGTTGGTGGAGTAGCCCGCCTGGCGCAACTGGTGCAAGAAGTCGCTCTCGGCGTAGGCCTGGCGGGTGAAAGCCGGCCAGTCCGCGTCGTAGAGGTAATCCCAGCCGGTCAGCAGGTTGACGGCGGACGGCTGGGTCTTCGAGTAGCGCGAGACATAGTTCTCGAACTCGGTGAAACCGTCCAAATTGGCTTCCAACAGCCCCGGTTCGGCCGCGGCCACGGCCTCGATGTTGACCTGGTCCAGCATGTCAAGCAAGAAGAAATACGAGTTCTGCGTGCCGGACAAGCTGAAGGCGCCCTGGTAGGAGACCAGCTTGTTGGCGGTCTTGTCCTGCCACAGGTTGGCGCTGCCCAAGTTGTCCCCGGCCAGCCCGGCCGCGCTCATCGCCACCACCAAAGCCGGCCCGGCGATCACCCCGGCCCGCCAAACTTTGGCCCCCATCAGGCGCAGGGCCAGCGGCAAGGCCAGCAGCGCCAGCCAAATGGCGGTGTTGGCCAGGGCTTGCGCCTTGTAGCGGGGCCAATCCACCGCCGCCCCGGTGAGCTGGCCAAACTTCACCCCGATCAGGTTGGCTTCAACCCAGGCGGCCACCGCCAGGCCCGCCAGCAGCGAGACCGCGATGTCGAACACCCGGCCGCGCAGCGCCATCAGCCCGGCGGCCCCCACCGCCCAGACGATGCCGCCCAAGGCCAAAGTGGGGGCCAGCAGCTCGCGCAAAGAGAACGGGAAGTCGGCCGCGTTGTGGGCAAAGGTGTCCAGGAAGCCGAAGCAGATGATCAGCAGCGGCGGCGCCAAAGCCGCCAAACCGGCCAGCGCCAGGCGCTGGCGCCAGCTGCGCTGGTCGCCCCACAAGAACTTCCACTTCGAAGCCGCCAGGCTGCCCTCGCCTGGTTCGGCTGCTGGTCGCGGCACAACTCCCCTTCCCCTGCTCCACCTGCTCCACCTGCTCCACCTGCTCCGGCTGCTCCACCTGCTCCGGCTGCTCCGGCTGCTCCGGCTGCTCCGAGAACTCCGGCCGCGCGCCATCGCCGCGCGGCAGTTCATGCTAAACCAGGCTGGAGCCCGGCCGGTGGCGCCAGGCGGGCTGGCTAACCCGGTTTGGGCCAGTAGGCGGCCACCCGCCAAGGGCCCTGGCCGGGGGTGTCGCTGGCCAAAGCGGCCGCCCAGTCGGCGAACCGGTCGTCGCCGGTCAAGGCCTGCAGCATCTCCAGTTGGGCGATGTGGATCTTCTGGTAGCTCCCGTTCTGCCACCCGGCGTCGACGCAGCGCTCCGGCTCAACGCAGTAAAGCGAGGTCTGGCCGGGGCGGCGCGCGGTCGCCATGGCGTGCAGGGCGGTGGTGGCGCCGGCGTCGAACAGGTCGAAGGCCCGCTGGTCGCCGCTGTGCAGAGCGTATTCGTAGACCCCGAACAAGGCGAAGACGTGGCCGTTGAAAACCTCGAACGAGTCGGCGGCGGCGTACTCCTCGAACCAGAGGTAGCCGTCCACGACATCGGTCACCCACGGCTGGTCGGCGCTGGGGGGTTGGAGCAGCGAGGCGAAGGTGGCGCGGGCCGCCTCGTCCCACAGCGGCTCGTCGGGGAAGATCTGCGCCATCTGGGTGAACACCGACAGCGCCTCGCCTTGGGCCATGCCCGAATACCACGGCGGCTGGAAGTCGTAGCCGAACTCCTGGCTGGACCACTCGTAGTTGTAGGGGAAAAAGTAGGCCCCACCCGACTCAACCCGGCCGGCCAGCACTTTCAAGGCCGAGGCGCGGGCCAGGTCGAGCCAAAGCTGCTGGCCGGTGACCCAGTATTGGGTGCGGGCGCCCATGGCCCACTGCAAGGTGGTGACCGGCTGGTAGACGGCCTGGTTGGTCTCCGCCAGCCGGTAGACCAGCCCGCCGTCGCGGTCCAGCTCCAAGGTCCGGTCGGTGGCCTCGTTGCGGGTGATGAAGGGCGGCTCAATCGCCTGCGGCCGGTAGCCGGACACCCGGTAGCCCAGGGCCGGGTCGATTGGCGGCGCCTCGCCCAGATCCGGGTCAGGCAGCGGCGCGCTGGCAGCCCCGCCCGATGCCGTCTGGCCGCCCGCCGGGGCAGGGGCGGCCGGGGCGGGTTTGGCGCCGGGGAAGAAGTCAAGCCCGCCCGGCTTGCCAACCCAGTAGCCGAAGCCCGCGCAGCCCGCCATCACGGCCGCGGCCAAACCGAGGCGCGCCAGGCGCCGGGGCCATCGCCGATTAGCCATCAGCCCACCCTACCCAACGCCCCTAGGCCTGGGCGCGCTGGGCTTTTTCCTCGGCGCGGCGCAGGATCTCGGTCAGGCGGTTGGCCGCCGCCACCACCGCGGCGGCGTGCAGACGGCCCGGCTGGCGGGTGATCCGCTCCAGCGGGCCGGACACCGAGACGGCCGCGACCACCCGGCCGGAGGGGCCGCGCACCGGCGCCGAGACGGAGGCCGCGCCCACCTCCCGCTCCGAGACGGACTGGGCCCAGCCGTGGCGGCGCACCACGGCCAGCATGGTGGCGGTGAACTTGGCCTCGGCCAGGCCGCGGTGCATCCGCTCGGGCTCCTCCCAGGCCAGCAGCACCTGGGCGGCCGAGCCGGCCGTCATCGGCAGCACCGCGCCGATCGGGATCGAGTCGCGCAGGCCCATCGGCCGCTCGGCGGCGGCGACGCAGACCCGCTGGTCGCCTTGGCGGCGGAACAGCTGGGCCGACTCCCCGCAGTGGTCGCGCAGGGCGGCCAGCACCGGGCCGGCCGCCACCAGCAGGGTGTCCTCGCCCGCGGCGGCCGCCAACTCGTTCAGCCTGGGCCCCAGCACAAACCGGCCCTGCATGTCCCGGTCCACCATCCGGTGGTGCTCCAAGGCGACGGCCAGCCGGTGCACGGTGGGCCGCGCCAGCCCGGTGGCGCCCACCAGCTGGGCCAGGGTGGCGGGCCCCGCCTCGAGCGCGCTGAGCACCGAGGCCGCCTTGTCGAGGACTCCAACTCCGCTACTATTGTCCATGTCTTGATACTCGCATTCCAGATTGTGAGACGCAAGCGGTTGCCCGGCTCGCTCCCATTGTGGCCTCACCCATTTGCGGGGGCCGCCGGGCGCGGCCAGTCCCGGCCAGCGGGCGGGAGTCGGCCAAACGATGCGCCAAGACGGCCTGACACCGACCGAGGACCACACCGACCAAGGAGCCGAACACCGATGGGCCTGACACTGGCGGAGAAGGTTTGGGGCGCCCATGTGGTCCGCAAGGGCCAGGGCGGCGAGCCGGACCTGCTGTACATCGACTTGCACATGATCCACGAGGTGACCTCGCCGCAGGCGTTTGAGGGCTTGAGGCTGGCGGGGCGCCGGCCGCGCCGGCCCGATTTGACCATCGCCACCGAGGACCACAACACCCCCACTTTGGACATCGACCGGCCGATCGCCGACCCGACCTCCCGGTTGCAGATCGACACGCTGCGCAACAACGCCCGCCAGTTCGGTTTGCGGCTGCACTCGCTGGGGGACGCCGACCAGGGGATTGTGCATGTGGTGGGGCCGCAGCTGGGGCTGACCATGCCGGGTTTGACGGTGGTTTGCGGCGACTCCCACACCTCGACCCACGGCGCCTTCGGGGCGCTCGCCTTCGGCATCGGCACCTCGGAGGTGGAGCACGTGCTGGCCACCCAAACCCTGCCGCTGACGCCGTTCAAAACCATGGCTGTGAACGTGTCCGGCCGCCTGCGCCCGGGGGTGAGCGCCAAAGACATCATCTTGGCGGTGATCGCGCAGATCGGCACCGGCGGCGGCCAGGGCCACGTGCTCGAATACCGCGGCCAGGCGATCCGGGAGCTGAGCCTGGAGGGCCGCATGACGATCTGCAACATGTCGATCGAGGCCGGCGCCCGGGCCGGCATGATCGCCCCCGACCAGGCCACCTTCGACTACCTGGAGGGCCGCCCGCACGCCCCCCAGGGCCGCGACTGGGAGGCGGCGGTGGCCTATTGGCGCACCCTGCAAACGGACGATGACGCCCGCTTCGACGCCGAGGTCGCCATCGACGCCTCCACCTTGGAGCCGTTTGTCACCTGGGGCACCAACCCCGGCCAGGGCCTGCCGCTCAGCGCCCGGGTGCCGGACCCAGAGGCGGCCGGGGACGACGAGTCCCGCGACGCCATCGCCAAGGCCCTGCGGTACATGGACTTGCGCCCCGGCACCCCCTTGAAGGAGATCAAAATCGACACGGTCTTCCTCGGCTCGTGCACCAACGGCCGGATCGAGGACTTGCGCGCCGCCGCCGCCATCGTCGAGGGCCGCCGCAAGCACGATGCCGTCCGCATGCTGGTGGTGCCCGGCTCGGCCCGGGTGCGCCTCCAGGCCGAGAAAGAGGGCTTGGACAAGGTGTTCAAGGCTTTCGGGGCCGAGTGGCGCAACGCCGGCTGCTCGATGTGCCTGGGCATGAACCCGGACCAACTGGCGCCGGGAGAGCGCTCCGCCTCCACCTCCAACCGGAACTTCGAGGGCCGGCAAGGCAAAGGCGGGCGCACCCACCTGGTCAGCCCGCTGGTGGCGGCCGCCACCGCCATCAGGGGCGCCTTGAGCTCCCCGCTCGACTTGGAAAGCGAGGCCTGAGCTGTGGACAAGTTCACCAGCCACACCGGGGTCGGGGTGCCGCTGCGGCGCTCCAATGTGGACACCGACCAGATCATCCCGGCCGTCTACTTGAAGCGGATCACCAAATCCGGTTTCGAGGACGCCTTGTTCTCGGCCTGGCGGGCCGATCCGGACTTCGTGCTCAACCGGGCGGCTTACAAGCGGGGCTCGGTGCTGGTGGCCGGCCCGGACTTCGGCACCGGCTCCTCGCGCGAGCACGCCGTGTGGGCGCTGCGGGACTACGGCTTCAGGGCGGTGCTCTCGGCCCGCTTCGCCGATATCTTCCGCGGCAACGCGGGCAAGCAGGGGCTGCTGGCGGCCCAGCTGGAGCAAGACGGCATCGAGCAGCTGTGGAAGCTGCTGGAAGCCGAGCCGGGCCTGGAGGTGAGCGTGGACCTGGTCCAGCGCCAAGTCCGGGCGGGGGACTTCGTGGCCCCCATCGGCGTGGACAGTTACACCCGCTGGCGGCTGATGGAGGGGTTGGACGATATTGGCTTGACGCTGCGCCACGCCGACCTGATCACCGCCTTCGAGGCCCGGCGCGAGGCCTGGCGGCCCAAGACCCTGCCGGCCCGCCACCTGCCTGGGGCGGCGGTGGAGCCGGCCCGGCCCGCGTAGGCTATGGGGCACCGGCGGCCTTGAAATGCCGGGCAGGAGACGGCGGCCAAGACCAGGCGGCGCGAGCGAGAAGGACGTCACGGCAGTGGGGGATGTGCTTGAAGTAGAGGGCGGGGTGCCGCTGACCGGGGAGATCACCGTGCGCGGGGCGAAGAACTTTGTCTCCAAGGCGATGGTCGCCTCGCTGCTGGGGGAGGGGCTGTCGGTGCTGCGCAACGTGCCCCAGCTGCGGGACGTGGAGGTCGCGGCGGGGCTGCTGCGGGCCCACGGCGTCGATGTGCAAATCGACCCGGAGGTTGGCACCGTGCTTATGGACGCCAGCGGGGTGGACACCGCCAAGAGCGCCGACATTTTGATGCACGCCGGCTCCTCGCGCATCCCGATCCTGCTTTGCGGGCCGCTGCTGCACCGGATTGGCGAGGCCTTCATCCCCGACCTGGGCGGCTGCAACATCGGCGGGCGGCCCATCGGCTACCACTTGGAGGCGATGCGCCGGTTTGGCGCGGAGGTGGACAAAGCGCCGGACGGGATCAGGTTGCGCGCCCGCGGCCGGCTCCAGGGCATGCAGATGGAGTTGCCCTACCCTTCGGTCGGGGCGACCGAGCAACTGCTGCTGACCGCCGTGTTGGCGGAGGGCGTGACCGAGGTGCGCGGCGCGGCGGTCGAGCCCGAGATCCTCGACCTGGTGGCGGTGTTGCAGCAGATGGGGGCCATCATCTCGTTGGAGACCGACCGCACCTACCGCATCGAGGGGGTCGATTCGCTGCGCGGCTACCGCCACCACGCCCTGCCGGACCGGATCGAGGCGGCCTCCTGGGCGGGCGCGGCGCTGGCCACCGGCGGCGACATCACCGTGCGCGGCGCCAGGCAGTTGGACATCACGACTTACTTGAACTACTTCCGCAAAGTTGGCGGGGCCTTCGATGTCACCGACCACGGCATCCGCTTTTGGCACCCGGGGGGGCAGCTGAAGTCCATCGCGCTTGAGACCGGTGTCCACCCCGGGTTCATGACCGATTGGCAGCAGCCTTTTGTGGTGGCGTTGACGCAGGCCACCGGCTTGTCGATTGTCCACGAGACGGTTTATGAGAAGCGCTTCGGCTTCACCAAGGCGCTGCGCCGCATGGGCGCCAGGATCCAGTTGTACCGCGAGTGCCTGGGCGGGCAGCGCTGCCGCTTCGGCCGCATGAACTACGAGCATTCGGCGGTGATCTCAGGGCCCACGCCGCTGCGCGCGGCCGATATCGCCGTGCCGGACCTGCGCGGCGGGTTCTCGCATGTGATCGCGGCCTTGGCGGCCCAGGGCAAAAGCTCTGTCGCCGGGATCAACCTGATCGACCGCGGCTACGAGCGCTTCACCGGCAAACTGGAAGCCCTAGGCGCCCGCATCCGCCGCCCTTGACCCCGCGCCCGCCGGGGCGCCAGCTCGCGCGCCGGGCGGACGCGCCGCGGCGGGCCGGGGGCGGGGGAGCCGCTAACATGGCCGGGTGCGAAAACCAGCCGTCCCTTTCACCTACAAGGTGGCCGTCGCCATATTGGCGCCCATCGCGACGCTGCTGACGCGCAAGACTTGGCGCGGCCGGGAGCACCTGCCCCAGGCCGGCGGCTACGTGGTGGCGGCCAACCACCTGTCGAACATCGACTTCCTGGTGGTGATCAAACTGCTCTCCTGGTGGGCCAGGCCGCCGCAGGTGCTGGCCAAGGAGTCGCTCTTCCGGGTGCCGGTGCTGGGGCCGGCCATGCGCGCCATGGGCATGATCCCGGTCCGGCGCGGCACAGCCCAAGCCGCCGCGGCGCTGGACGGCGGGGAGGCCGCGATCCGGGCGGGCCGGGTGGTGCTGGTCTACCCGGAGGGCACTGTGACGCGCGACCCGCGGCAGTGGCCCATGCGGGGGCGCCCCGGGGCGGTCCGCTTGGCGCTTGCCACCGGCTGCCCGCTGGTCCCGCTGGCCCAGTGGGGGGCGCAGCGCATCTTGCCGTACCACACCAAGAAGCTGCGCCTGTTCCCGCCCACCAAGGTGGCGCTGCAGCTGGGGCCGCCGCTGGACCTGAGCGACCTGGCCGCCTGGGAGGACCGGGCGGCCGCCGCCCGGGTTGGCACCGAGCGCCTGATGGGCGCCCTGACCGCGATGGTGGCGGAGTTGCGCGGCGAGACGCCCCCAGCCGAGCCCTACAACCAGTTCGCCGCCCAAGGCGGGGCCTAGATGGCCCGGGTGGCGGTGGTCGGCGGCGGCGCCTGGGGGACCGCCTTCGCCCAGATCTGCGCCGACGCCGGCTCCGAGGTCAGGGTGCTGACCAGGGACGCCGCATTGGCGCGGGCGCTGAGCGCGGGTTCCAACCCGCGCAACTACCCGGGTGTGGCCCTGCCGCCCCTGGAGGGTTGCGTCGAGCCCGCCCGGGCGCTGGCGGGGGCTGATTTTGTGGCTGTCGCCCTGGGCGCGCAGCGGGCCGGGCGGGCGGTGGCGGAGTTGGCGGCGCTGATACCGCCCCAGGCGGTGGTGGCCTCGCTCAGCAAAGGCATCGAGGTGGCCTCCGGTCGGCGCATGTCGCAAGTCCTGGCCGATGCCGCAAACCTCCCCCCAGAGCGCGTCGCCGCCGTCTCGGGGCCGAATCTGGCCGGCGAGCTGATCCTGCGCCAGCCCAGCGCCACCGTGGTGGCCTGCGCCGACGAGGCCGTGGCCAGGGCGCTGGCCGGCGCCATCGCCGCCCCCTACCTGCGGCCCTACACCAACCCGGACCTGATCGGGGTGGAGATCGCCGGGGCGCTGAAAAACATTGTGGCCTTGGCCGTTGGGGCGGCCCAAGCCATGGGGTTCGGTTTGAACACCGCCGCCACGCTGATGACCCGCGGTTTGGCCGAGATGACCCGCCTCGGCTTGGCCTTGGGCGCCGATTTGGAGACCTTCGCCGGCATGGCGGGCATCGCCGATCTGGTCGCCACCTGCCTGTCCCCCCTCTCGCGCAACCACCGCGTGGGCGAGCAGCTGGGCCGCGGCGCCACGGTGGCGGCGGCGGTGGCGGCGGTGGGCGGGACGGCCGAGGCGGTCGAATCCTGCCTGGCGGCCCAAGCGCTGGCCCAGGAGCGGGGGGTGGACGTGCCCATCACCAACAGCGCCGTGGCGGTGCTGCACCAGGGCATGCCGGTGGCGGACATGGGCCGGGAGCTGCTGGCGCGCCCGTTCCGCTCGGAGGGCTCGCGCTACCTGGCCTGGCCCACCGGCGCGACCGGCTGAGTCTCAGGCGCCCAGGGCGTGGTCCAGGTCGCGCCACAAATCGTCCACGTTTTCAATCCCGACCGACAGGCGGATCAGGTTCTCCGGCACGTCCGCGAACTCGCCGGGCCAGCGCCGGCGCCGTTCCAGCATCGACTCGACCCCGCCTAGCGAGGTGGCGGGCGCCCAGTGGCGGGTGCGCGCCGCGACCTGGTCCGCCTCTCCCGCCCCGCCGCGCACCTCGATCGCGATGACCCCGCCGGCGCCGCCGGTCATCTGGCTTTTGGCCAGCGCCGCCGCCGGGTGCGACTCCAGGCCCGGGTAGTGGGTTTTGGCCACCGCCGGGTGGCTTTCGAGGCGCCGGGCCAGGGTGGCGGCCGAGGCGTTGACCCGCTCCATCCGCAGCGGCAGCGTCCTGAGGCCGCGCAGCAGCAGAAAAGCGTCGAAAGCGGACGGCGTGGCGCCGTGGACGCGGCGGAAGTCGCGCAGCGCGCCCAGGTGCTCGTCGCAGGCGGGCGCCACCGCCCCGCCGATCAGGTCGCTGTGGCCGCCAAGGTATTTCGACGCCGAGTGGACCACCAAGTCGGCGCCCCAGTCGAGCGGCCGCTGCCCCAGCGGTGTGGCCAGTGTGTTGTCGGCCGCCACCAGGCAGCCGACGGCGCGGGCGGCCTGGGTCAGGCGGGCGGCGTCGGCCACTTCCAAGAGCGGGTTGGTGGGCGTCTCGATCCACAGCAAGGAGGCTGGGGCGGACCCGCCGCCGCCGCCCAGCGCCGCCACCACGGCCTCGGTCTGGTCGATCGGCACCAGGGAGAGGCGGACGCGCCCCTGGGCGGCCAGCTGCTGGGCCAGGGCCAGGGTGCCGTTGTAGGCGTGGGTTGGCACCACCAGGCGGCCGCCGGGCGGCACCAGGGAGAAGGCCGCGTCGATGGCCGCCATGCCGGAGGCGAACAGGACGGCCGGCTGCGAGCCGCCCTCCAACAGGCCGAGCACCTCCTCGGCGGCGTGGTGGGAGGGGTTGTCGTAGCGCGCGTAGGAGGCCTCGCCGGGTTCCGGCTGGCCCCGCGAGATGAAGGTGGAGCTGAGCGTCACCGGGGTGTTGACCGGGGCTCCCTGCTCCCAGCGGGGGCGGCCGGCGGCCACGGCCAGGGTCTGCGGCGACAGTTCGGAGGGGGAGGGGAGGGCGTGAGACATGGCCCCAGCCTACTGTGGCCCGCCGCCCGGTAGCCTTGAGGGCGATGAAACAGCCCAAGTCCCCCCGCAAACGCGTCGTGCTGCTGTTCGGCGGCCGCTCGGGCGAGCACTCGATCAGCTGCCTGACGGCCGGGTCCATCCTGGAGGCGATCGACCGGCGGCGGTTTGAGCCCATCCCGGTGGGCGTCACCCGCGACGGCCGCTGGCGGCTGGCCCCGGACGCCCCGGAGCGGCTCAGAATTGCGGACGGCCGCCTGCCTGAGGTTTGCGCCGACGGCCCGCAGGTGCTGCCCCCGCAGGCGGTTGGCGCCCGCGAGTGGCGTTTGCTGCACGATGCCGCCCACGTCACCTCGCTGGGGCCGGTCGATGCCGTCTTCCCGCTGTTCCACGGCCCGTTCGGGGAGGATGGGACGGTTCAGGGGCTGCTCGAGCTGACCGACCAGCGCTATGTCGGCTCTGGGGTGCTGGCCAGCGCGGTGGCGATGGACAAGGGTTACGCCAAATGCGTCCTGGAGGCGCACGGGCTGCAGGTGGCGCCCTACACGGTGATCACCCCGGCCGAGTGGTCCCAGGCGCCCGGGGCGGTGCTGGAGCGGGCCGGGGAGATGGGCTTCCCGCTGTTTGTCAAACCCTGCCGGGCGGGCTCGTCGCTGGGGATCACGCGGGTGGCGCAACCCGGCGCCCTGGCGGGCGGCATCGGGCGGGCGGCGGCGGTCGACCCAAGGGTGCTGGTGGAAAAGGCGGTGCGCGGCCGCGAGATCGAATGCGCCGTGCTGGGCTCGCCGGGGGCGGCGCCGGCCCGCGCCTCCCTGCCCTCGGAGATTGTGGTGGGCGGCGGCCACGAGTTCTACGACTTCGAGGCCAAGTACCTGGACGCGGCGGCGGCCCAGCTGCGCTGCCCGGCCGATTTGCCGGCCGAGGTGGTCGAGGCGGTGCGGGCCACGGCGGTGGCGGCTTTCCACGCCATCGGCGCGGAGGGGTTGGCGCGGGTCGATTTCTTCTACGACCCGGAGGCGGCGCCGCTGGCCCAGCTGACTGTCAACGAGATCAACACCATGCCGGGGTTCACCCCGATCTCCCAGTACCCCCGGATGTGGGCGGCGAGCGGCTTGGGCTACACCGAGTTGGTGACCGAGTTGATCGAGTTGGCGCTGGCCCGCCCCCAAGGGCTGCGGTGAGCGCCGGCCGCCGGGCTGCGGGCGGCGCCGGCGGGGAGGGAACCGGCGGCGGCGCTCGCGGGGACGGAACCGGCGGCGGCGCTGGCGGGGACGGAACCGGCGGCGGGTGGGGTGCCAGGCGCGGGCCGGGCCGGGAGGCGGGCGGTGCGGCCAGCGAGGACGGCGTCCTGGCGGGGATTTTCCCGCTGCTGCCGGCCGGGGAGGCCACCGAGCTCGGCCCCGGGGACGATTCGGCGGTGGTGCGCTTCGCCGACGGCCGGGTGGCGGTGTCCACCGACATGCTGGTGGAGGGCGTGCATTTCCGGCTCGACTGGTCCCGGGGGGAGGACGTGGGCTGGCGGGTGGCGGCCCAAAACCTGGCCGATGCCGCCGCGGTGGGCGCGGCGCCGCGCGCCCTGGTGGTGGCGTTGTCCGGCCCGCCGGAGCTGATCGCGGGGGAGTGGGGGCGGGATTTCGCCCGGGGCTTGGGCGCTTTCTGCGCGGCTTGCGGGACGGGAGTGGTTGGCGGGGATTTGACGGCCGGCCCGCTGGTGGTGGCCTGCGGCACGGTGCTGGGGGATTTGGGCGGCCGGCCGCCGGTGAGGCGCGCGGGCGCCAGGCCCGGCGACCAGCTGGCGCTGCGGGACGCGGCCGGCTTGTCGTTTGGCTGGCCGCCGGTGCTCGGTTTGGGCGCCTCGGCGGCGGGGCTGGCCTACTTGGAGCGGCGCGGGCCGGATCAGGTGCTGGCGCCTGGCCTGGTCCCCCCGGTGGGCGGCGCGCTTGGCTTCGCCATCGCCGCGGTGGGGGCCTATTTGCGGCCGCAGCCGCCCGTCGGGGCGGGCGCCGAGGCCGCCAGGGCGGGCGCCACGGCCATGTTGGATGTCTCGGACGGGCTGGTCAGGGACGCTTGGCGGATGGCCCAGGCCTCCGCGGTGCGCCTGGTGTTGGAGGCCGGCTGGCCGGCGCTGGCCCGGGCCGCGGCGGCCTTGGAGCCGTTGGCGGCCGAGCTTGGCGGCGACGTTTGGGAATGGGTGCTGGGCGGCGGCGAGGACCACGCCCTGCTGGCCGCCTTCCCGCCGCGGGCCGAGTTGCCGCCCGGCTGGCTGCCGCTGGGCCGGGTCGAGGCCATGGCCCCCCCGCCGCCTGCCCCGGGGCGGCCCCCCGCCCCGCCGCCCGCCCGCGGCGCGGTGGCTGTGGCGGGCCTGCCGCCATCGGCCCTGGGCGGACGCGCGGCGGACGCGCCGGACGGCCTTTGGCAAGGCGCCCCGGGCGACTTGGGTTGGGACCATATACGCAGGCCTGGCGCCTAATTGAACCAACAAGTCCGCGGCCGCGCCGCGGCCGGCTTCTTGCGCCATTGGCCCTTGCTCACGCGCCGCGTCACCAAGGCGCCCACCGCCAGCGCCGAAGGGCAAGACCCCGCGCCCTCACAGACCAATCTCGAACAGCGCCGCGGCGATCAACGCGACCGCCCCGGCCAGCGCTTTGCGACTTGTCAGCCGACGCATACAAGCAGTCGGGGCGCTAGCGGGTGACTTTGCCTGCTTTGATGCAGCGGGTGCAGACGCGCAGGCGCTTCGGCGCGCCGTTGACCACGGCGCGGACCCGCTGGATGTTGGGGTTCCAACGCCGCTTGGTGCGACGGTGCGAGTGGGACACGTTGTACCCGAAGCCGGGCCCCTTGCCGCAGATTTCACACTTGGCAGACACGTTCACACTCCTGTTAGCTGAAAAGGGACGCGCCCGCTCAAGGCGCGGGCAACCCGCACAGCCTAACGCATGGGCCAGGCGCCGCCAAAGCGCATGGCTCAGCAGGCGAACCAGTCGCCGCGGGCGAAGGCGGCCAGGGGCACGGCCCAGGTGGAGCGGTCCACTTGGAGGGTTTGGGCGCCGCGGTAGACCAGGAATCCCCGGTGGATCGGGCGGTCTCGGTCCAAGGAGCGCAGGCCGCGCAAGTCATCCGGCCCCACCCGGGTGGTGTTCTTGACCTCGACTCCGACCAAGCGACCGCCCGCGTCGCGCAGCACCAGGTCGACCTCGGCGGGGCGGTTGCCGGGCTGGCGCCAGTAGAACAAGTCGGGCGGTTCGCCAGCCCAGGTGGCGGCGGCCCGGACCTGGTTGGCGACGTGGCTCTCAATCAAAGGCCCGAGCAGCTGCGGCGACTCGGCCGGCGCGGCCCCGGCGCGGCCCAGCGATTCGACCGAAATCGAGGTGTCCACCGGATGCGCTTTCGATCTGGCGGCGGACTGGCGCCCTGGCTCGGTCGCCAGATTCGGCAGCCACCAGACCAAGAAAAGCCGCTCCAGCAGCCCCAGGTAGCGGGCCACAGTGCGCTGGTCGAGGTGAAGGGCCGCGCCCGTCTTGGACAGGTTGACAATCCCGCCGGGGCGGCGCGCCATCGCGTCCAGGATTGAGCGGGCGGTGATGGCGTTCAGGTTCTCGCCCGGCAGAATGGTCTCGGAGAGCAGGCCGAGCGTGTCGGCCCGCACCGCCAGGCTCAACTGGCCCGGGCTCAGCGGGGGCTCGGCCAAGGCGTAGGCGGGCAGGCCGCCGCGGGCCAGGAGCGCGGCCAGTTCGGTGTCGCTGGGCGCGTTGGCGCAGGGGCCCGCGATGGGGTCGGCCTCGAACAGCGCCTCGGCCAAAGAACCCGCCCGCCC
>JAITIG010000035.1 GCA_031279575.1 Bifidobacteriaceae bacterium | reverse complement strand
GCAGGCGGCGCGCGGCGCCGGCGGCGGCAGCGGGCGGCATCGGGCGGCATCGGGCGGCCGCGGGCGGCATCGGGCGGCGCCGGGGGGCGGCCTGCCCTGCGCGGCGGGCGGCGCCGGGGGGCGGTTTGACCCGCGCGGCGGGCGGCGCCGGGGAGGCGGGGCGGGGTTGTTTCGGCCCGAGTATTCCGGGCTGTCACAAGGACAAGCTATCCTGACCTCTTGAACTCGCCGCCAAACTCGACGCGGCCCCCACCGAAAGGCGAACAACCATGACCTCAGGCAAGACGTTACCAATGCGGCTGGCCGCCGCGGCCGGCGCCGTGGCCCTATTGACCTCCGCCTGCGCGGGCGGCGCAGACACCCCGGGCGGAGGCGCGACCGGCGGCGCGGCCGGCGCCTCAACGGCCCAGATAGTGGTCGACACCACCTTCGACATCAAAACCGTAGACCCCGGCCGGGAGTACGAGCCGACCGGGCAGATCCTGGTCAAAGCCCTTTACGACACCCTGCTGACCTTCGCCGACAACGACACCACCACCGTGATCCCGGACCTGGCCAGCTACGAGTCCAACGCGGACCAAACCGAGTTCACCTTCACCATGGCCCAGGGCCGCGTCTTCTCCGACGGCGCCGCCGTCACCGCGGCCGACGCCGTCTTCTCGCTCCAACGCCTCCAAGGCCTCAAAGGCAACCCCTCGTTCCTGCTCGACGGCGTCACCGTGAGCCAGGTCGACGATATGACGTTGAAGCTGGTCACCGCCGAGCCCTCCCCCGCCCTGCCGGCTATTTTGGCGACGCCCTCGTGCGGCATCTTGAACTCCAAGGTGGTGCTTGAAAACGGCGGCTCCACCGACGAGTCGGACCAGGCCGAGCAGTTCTTGAACACCACCTCGGCCGGCTCCGGGCCCTACACGCTGGACAAGCTCGACACCGCCTCTGAGGCCATCCTGGTCAAGAACCCGAAGTACAACGGCTGGCAGACGCCCGCCTACGAGACGGTCATCCTGCGCAACACCGAGCCCGCCACCCAAAAGATGAACGTTGAGCGCGGCGACTCGCAAGTCGCCCTGGGGCTGAGCGGCGACATGATCGACTCGCTGGCCGAGGGCGTCAAGGTCGAGTCGGTGCCTTCCGCCACGGTGGTGTTCCTGCTGATCAACTCCGACGCGGCGGCCTCGCCGGTGACCGCCAAACCGGAGTTCGTCAAAGCGGTCAAAGCGGCCCTGGACTACGACAGCCTGCTGGAGATCGCCGGGCGCGGCGCCGCCCAGGCCAGCGGCCTGGTGCCCTCGGTGTTCCTGGGCGCGCTGGACGCCTCAGAGGCCTTGAAGCACGATGCCGCCGCCGCCGCGGCCGCCGCCGAGGCCGCCGGGGTGGCCGGGCAGAAGCTGACCTTGTCCTTCCCCAACGACATCGACCCGACCGGCTTGAACTTGACCACCTTGGCGGAGCGGGTGCAAGCCCAGCTGCAGGCGGTGGGGATCGAGGTCGACTTGGCGCCGGCGCCGTTCGCCACCGAGGTCGACGCCTACCGCGACGGCAAGGAGCAGATCGGCTTGTGGTACTGGAACCCGGACTACATGGACCCGGCCAACTACCTGGCCTTTGGCCCCGGCCAAACCGTGGGCCTGCGGGCCGGCTGGCAGGCCGGCGCCAACAGCGCCATCGAGGAGCTGGTGGGCAAGGGTTACACCACCGGCGACCTGGCCGAACGCAAGGCCATCTTCGAGCAGTGGGGCAGGGCCATGAACGCGGACGGGCCGTTTGTGCCGCTGATCCAGCCCGGCTCCAATGTGGTCTACCAGCCGACTGTCACAGGGGTCTACTACAACCCGGTCTGGCTGATCAATGTCTCTGGCCTCAGCCCAGCCTGACCCGGCCCCGCCTGGTCCAAGTCAGTTAGACCCGGCCCGGTCCGGCCTGACCCCGCCCGACCCGGCGGGCGATGGCCCGGCCGGGCCGGGCGCCGGCCGGGGGGCGGGGCGCCGCCGGGGGGCCGGGCGCCACAGCGCGCTGCTGCGCTACACCGCCAAACGGCTGGTGATCGCCATCGGCCTGCTGTTTGGCATGACTCTGGTGACGTTCTGCCTGACCAACCTGGTGCCGGGCGACCCGGTGGCGGCGGCGCTGGGCCAGCGGGCGGCGGACGACCCAGAGATCGTGGCCCGCTTCCGGGCCGAATACGGCCTCGACAAGTCCCTCCCCGCGCAATACGCCGCCTACCTGGGCCGCCTGGTCAGGTTTGACCTGGGAACCTCCTGGCAGACGCACCGGCCGGTCAGCGCCGATCTGGCCAAAGCCGTCCCGGCCACCATGGAGATCGCCTTCGGGGCAATTGTCTGCGCCGCCGTCATCGGCATCACCTTTGGGGCGTGGTCGGCCTACCGCCGCGGGCGGCTGACCGACCAAACCCTGCGGCTGGTCTCGCTGGTGGGGATCTCGCTGCCGACCTTCTGGACGGCGATCGTGTGCTTCTACATCTTCTACTACCGCCTGGGCTGGGCGCCTGGATCGGGCCGGCTGACCCCGGGGGTGCCGGCGCCGGCCAAAGTCACCGGCATGTACACCGTGGACGCGCTGCTGGCCGGCCAATGGCGCACATTTGTCGACGCCAGCGCCCATCTGGCCCTGCCAACCCTGGTCCTGACGCTTTACACGGTGGGTTTGCTGACCCGGTTCTCGCGCACCTCGATCCTGGAGGTGCTGGACCAGGACTATGTGCGCGCGGCCAAGGCCAAAGGCCTGCCCGGCCGGACGGTTTTCTTCCGCTATGTGCTGCGCGGCGCGGCCGTGCCCATTTTGACCGTGGTCGGGCTGGCCTTCGGCTCGCTGCTCAGCGGCACGGTCTTGGTCGAGTCGATCTTCGGCTGGCCGGGGCTCGGCTCCTACGCCTACCAGGCCTCCTCGAAGCTGGACCTGCTGGCGGTGATGGGCGTCGGCCTGGTGGTCGGCTTGGTCTACCTGTGCGTCAACCTGATAGTGGACCTGGCCTACGGCTTCATCGACCCAAGAGTCAGGGTTGGCCGATGACGCGCCGCCCACCCCCCGGCCCGCTCCCGGCTGGCGGGCCGCCCGCCGGGCCGCCCGTTGGCCCCGCGCCGGCCGGGGGGCCGCCAGGGGGACGGCCGCGGGCCGAGGCGCCGGCGCGGCGGTCGCTGACGCGGCGGGTGTGGCGGGCGGTGCCGCCGGGGCTGCGCCAACCGCTCGGCCTGGCGGCCGCCCTGGTGGCGCTGGCCTGGCTGGTGATCTGCCTGATCGGGCCCGCCATCGCGCCGCACAACCCGCTGGCCCAAGAACTGCCCCGCTTCACCCCGCCCGGCGAGGTGGCCTTCCTCGGCACCGACGAGCTAGGCCGCGACCTGCTCTCGCGCATCTTGGCCGGGGCCAGGGTGACCATTGGCCTGGCCCTGCTGCTGGTCTGCCTGTCCATGCTGATCGGCTCGGTGCTGGGCCTGCTGGCGGGCTTCTTCGGCCGCTGGGTGGACGAGGCCATCATGCGTTTCACCGACCTGGTGCTGGCCTTCCCCACCGTGATCCTGGCCATGGTGACCGCGGCCGCCCTGGGCGCCTCGCTGTTCAACGCCGTGCTGGCCGCGCTGGTGGTCTCCTGGCCGCCCTACGCCAGGGTGGTCCGCTCGATTGTGCTGGGCTTGCGCGGCAACGACTTCGTCTCCTCCGGCCGCCTGCTCGGCTTCTCGGCCGCCCGCTCCATCCGGGTCGACATCCTGCCCAACACCATGGGGCCGACCCTGGTGCTGGCCAGCCTCGACATCGGCACGGCGGCGCTGCTGCTGTCCGGGTTGTCCTTCCTCGGCCTGGGGGCCAAACCGCCCACCCCGGAGTGGGGTTCGATGGTCTCCGCCGCCGTCTCCCACTTCGACAAATGGTGGCTGGGCGTGTTCCCCGGTTTGGCCATCCTGACCGTGGTGATGAGCTTCAACTTCATTGGCGACGCCCTGCGCGACGCCCTCGACCCGGGGGTGGAGAAACGGTGACGGCCGTCCTGCGCATCGAATCGCTCAGCCTGGGCATCCGGGGCGAGGATGGCGTCACGCCAATCCTGGACCAGGTCTCGCTCGAGGTCGGCCGCGGCGAGGTCCAGGGGCTGGCTGGGGAGTCCGGCTCCGGCAAGACCATCACCGGCCTCGCAGTGATCGGCTTGGAGCCTGCGAAATCCGAGCTCACAGGCCATATTTGGCTGGACGGCGACGACCTGTTGAAGATCACCGGGTCAGCCTTGAACGCGGTGCGCGGCCGCCGGGTCGGCATGGTGTTCCAAGACCCGGGCACCTCGCTGCACCCCCAGTTGACAGTCGGCTCCCAGCTGACCGACCACGTCCGCTACCACTTGAAGGTGGGCAAGGGCGAGGCCCTGGACCGGGCGACGGCCGCCTTGGAGCGGGTCGGGGTGGGCGGCGGGAGGGCCACCTTGGGCCGCTACCCGCACGAGTTCTCCGGCGGGCAGCGCCAGCGCATCGCCATCGCCATCGCCCTGGCCTGCGACCCGGCCGTGCTGATCGCCGACGAGCCGACCACCGCGCTGGACGTGACGGTCCAGGCGGGGGTCTTGGCGCTGATCCGCGAATTGGTCGATTCGCTGGGCTTGGCGGTGCTGTTCATCACCCACGATCTGGGCGTGATGAGCGCCGTGGCGGACCGGGTGGCCGTGATGCGGCGCGGCCGGATTGTTGAGAACGGCCCGCGCCAGCAGGTCTTCACCGCCCCGGCCCACCCCTACACCCGCGAGCTGCTGGCCTCCCTGCCCGGCGCCGCCGGCGGCCTGCGCTCGCGCGAGGACCTGGCCCGAATCGACCCCTTCGCCCCCCACCAGAACGATGGCGGCGGCGGGCAGGGCGCCGGGCAGGCGGAAGGCGGCAAAGCATGACGGGTTCTGCGGCGCCGGTGATCGCGGCGCGCGACTTGGCGGTCACCTACCCCGGGCACCCGCCGGTGCGGGCCGTGCGGGGAGTCTCCTTCGAGTTGTTCCGAGGCGAGGTGGTGGGCTTGGTGGGCGAGTCCGGCTGCGGCAAATCGACCATCGCCAGGGTGCTGACCGGCCTGGTCAGGCCCGCCGCGGGGACAGTCGAACACCACGGCCGCCCCATCCGCCCGCTCGGCGTGGGGCGCCGGCCGCTGACCCAAACCGGCATCCAGATGGTGTTCCAAGACCCGGGCTCGTCGCTCAACCCGCGCCGCCCGGTGGGCGCCCAGATCCAGGACGGCCTCGACTTGGCCGCCAAACGCGAGCGCCGCCTGGGCGCCATCTCGCCGGGCGATCCGCCCGCCGACGCCGCCGGGCCGGCCGATGCCGCCAGGCGCCCCCCAGCCGCCTCGCCGGGGCAGTGGCTGGAGCGGGTCGGGTTGGACGCGGCCGACCGCTCGCGCTACCCGCGCAGCTTCTCCGGCGGGCAGCGCCAGCGGATCGCCACCGCCCGGGCCCTGGCGGCGGCGCCTGACGTGCTGATAGGCGATGAGCCGATCAGCGCCTTGGACGCCTCGACCCAGGCCAAGGTGGCCTACCTGATGTCGCGCCTGGCCGTCTCGCAAGGCGCGGTGCTGCTGTTCATCTCCCACGACCTGTCGGTGGTGCGGTTGATCGCGGACCGCCTGCTGGTGATGTGGGCCGGCCGGATAGTCGAGTCCGGCCCCACCGAGGCGGTCTGGTCCAACCCGGGCCACCCCTACACCAAGGTCCTGCTCGGGGCCATCCCCGCCCCCGACGGCTCCGGCCGCCTCCCCCTGGTCCCCCCCAGCGCCGCCGCCTTCGACGCGCCCCCCGTGACCCACCTCCCCTGACCCCGCCCCCGCGTCGATCAGGGCTCAAAGCGGTGGGCGGCGTCGGTAGGCTGGGACGGTTGGGCGGCGCGCGGGCGGGGCTGACGGCATCGGGCAGGGCGGGCGCGGCGGTGTTGGCTGGGACTTGAGGGAGGGGCGTTGGGCGCGGTGCTGGGTGCGGGGCCGATCCGCTTCGCGGCGATCGGCGACAGCTTCACGGAGGGTGTGGGCGACCAGGCCGGCGGCGGGCCGCCGCGCGGGTGGGCGGACCGGGTGGCCGAGGGGCTGGCCGCCCGCGGCCCGGGGCCGGTGCTCTACGCCAACCTCGCCATCCGGGGGCGGCTGCTGGCGCGCATCGTGGCGGAGCAGCTGCCCCAGGTGCTGGCGCTGGACCCGGCCCCGACTTTCATCACCTTGAACGGCGGCGGCAACGACATGCTCCGGCCCGGCCCGGATGCGGCCAAGCTGACGGGGTTGACCCGGCAGGTGGTCGAGGCCTGCCAGGGCGCCGGCATCAAACCGGTTGTCCTGGCCGGGCCCGACCCTTCCGGCGGCCTGCCCCTGGCGGGCCTGATCCACCGCCGCGGCGCCGAGCTGACGGCCGCCATCGCGGCTCTGGCGGACCAGACGGGCGCGTTCTTCATCAACGTTTTCCGCGACCTCGAGGTGCGCCGGCCCGGCTATTGGTCTGACGACCGCCTCCACCTCAATTCAGCCGGGCACGCCCGGGTCGCCGCCCTGGTGCTCAACGCCCTCGGCCTGCCCGCCCAGCCGCCGCCCACCCCGCCGGACCCTCCTCTCGGCGTGGGCGCTGACCTGCGCTTCTACTTCCGGCATGTGGGTCCCTGGCTTGGGCGGCGGGCGCGCCGGCGCTCCTCCGGCGACAACCGCGCCCCCAAACACCCCACCTGGACCACCCTGCCTGGTTGAGGCTTGGCCCCGGCCCCGGGCCGGGGCGCTGGCGCTCAGCCGAGCGGCCCGTAGAGGACCGGGCTGGTGCGCGCCTGGAGGGTTTGCTCCAGGGCGTAGGCCAAGCCAAGCAGCGGGCCCTCGTCGTAGGCGCGGCCCAGCAACTCCAGGTTGACGTTCGCGCCGGGGATGGTCGAGTCCGCCTCGATCGCCTGCCCCATCGGCACCGAGACCGCGGGCAGGCCGGTGTTCGGGCTCAGGCGCAGGTTGGTGGCGTGGGTGCCATAAGGCGTGCCCGAGGGGTAGACCAGCGCGTCCAGGCCGAGATCATCCAGCAAGGCGGTGACCAGCGCCTTGCCGGCGGCCAGCTGGAGGGTGTGGCTGCCGCTCTCCCCCGCCCAGGCCTCGTACTGCTCCTCGGTGATGGCCGCGCGCGCCAGATAGGTCGACTGCCGGCTCGGCACATAGCGCCCGCTGTCCAATATCTCGCCCAGCGTGCGGGCCGCCACAGCCTCCGCCAGATGGTTTTGGACGTAGAGCTCCAAGTCGTGGCGGAACTCGTTGGTCGAGCCAGACGGCTCGCCCAAAACCGCGTCGAAGCCGGCCGGCGCGGCCACCTCGACAACACTCGCCCCCGCGGCCTCAAGCGCGGCCTTGGTCTCCTGCCACAAACGCTGGTTGGTGGCGTTGCTCCCGATCATGGCCGGCACAAAACCGATCCGCGCGCCATCCAGCGCCCCCGGGTCGAGATAGGCGGTGTAGGAGGCGGGCACCTTGCCCACCTGGCCCGCCGTCACCGGATCGGCCGCGTCGACGCCGACCACCGCGTCCAAGGCCGCCGCCGCGTCGAGCACGCTGCGGGCGATCGGCCCGCCGGTGTCCTGGCTCAGCGCCAGCGGCACGATGCCGTCGCGGCTGGCCAGCCCGATAGTCGGGCGGACGCCGACCACCTGGTTGTAAGAGGCGGGCACGCGGATCGAGCCGCCCGTGTCCGTGCCGAAGCCGATCCCGCCCAGGTTGGCGGCGATGGCCGCCCCGGTGCCGCCGCTGGAGCCGCCCGCGCTGCGAGCCGTGTTGTAGGGGCTCGCCACCAGCAACGACTGGCCGGCGGGCAGGCCGGCCGAGAACTCGGAGACGAACCCGTAGGCGAACTCGTCCATGCTGGCTTTGGCCAAGATGACAGCCCCGGCGCCGCGCAGCCCCGCCACCATGGTCGCGTCGGTCGTGGTCTGGTTGTCATCCCAGCAGCCGCAGCCGGCCGTGGTCGGCATGTCGGCGGTGTCGTAGTTGTCTTTCAAAATGATCGGGACGCCCAGCACCAGGCTGGTCATGCCGTGCTCGGCGCGCACGGCATCGGCCGCGGCCGCCGCGTCCAGGGCGGCGGCGCTGACCGTCACTATCGAGTTCAAAGGGCGCCCCCCGGCGGCGGTGTCCACCAGGGCGCGGTCGTAGGCCGCGATCCGGTCCAGGTAGGCCTGGGTGATCTCCACAGAAGTGGCGACACCCGCGTTCATGGCCGCCTGCATCTCAATCACCGAGGCTTCGACCAGGTCGAATGGCCCGTCGTCGTAGACCATGCGCTGGGCCACAGCGGCCAGATCCGCCACGGTGACGGCGCTGTCGCCGTCCACATCCGCAGCCTCGTTCCAGCCTGGGTCGGCGGGCGCCGAGCCCAGCAGGGCGGCGACCACCGCCAAGTCGTCGCGGGCGACCTGGGCGTCGCCGGTCAGATCCAGTTCGGTGTAGTAGGGGGCGAGCAGCGGGTTCGCAGCGGCCGGCGCCGCGACGGTGGGCGCCGGCGGCAAGGCCGCCGCCAGCGTCGCGGCCAGGCCGGCAATTCCAATGGTGGCCGCAACTCGGCGGCCGGCGCCTTGCGGCATGTGTCTTCTCCTTGGGCTGGGTTTGGGGGCGCGGACGGCGGACTCAGTGGCGGTCATGGCTCACCGCCTGGCGGCGGCGCAGGGCGATTGCGGCGCCCGACGCGATCAAGCCGGCCGCGACACCGGCCGCGGCCAGCAGGCCGCCCCGGTTCGGGCCGGAGACGGGCAGCGCGCCGGACGCGCCACCGGATGTGGAACCGGCTGGCGCGGCATCGGACGCGCCGGGGGCGGCAGAGCCGGCGGGCGGGGCGCCCGTGCTCGGCTCGGATTCCGGCTCGGCGGCCGGCAGGGCGGTCAGGGTGGCGCTCTCGGCGCCTGCCACCAGCGCGGTCTCTTGGCTGCTGCTGGCCAGGGTGGCCGCGCCCAGCTCGATCTCCGCCTCGCCCGCGGCCAGGACCAGCATGTCGACTGTCGCCAGTGTGGCCTGCCCGCTCAGCCCGGGCGAGGCGCCGAGCCGCGTGTGGGCCAGCGCGAGCCCGTCTGGCGTCTGAGTGGCGATGTCGAACCCGCCTTCGGGGAAGGTGGCGCTGTCCGCCACATAGGCCAGCGAAGCCTGGTCGTAGACCAAGTCAAGCTGGTAGGCGTACAAGTCGGCGACGGCATCGGCCGTGATGGCCACGGTGATGACGTCGCCGGCCGTGGCCTCGGCTGGCGCGACGACGCCGACCGGGCCGGCCTGCGGGGGTGCGGCGCCGGCCGCGGGCGCGAGGGCCAGGGTGGCGAGCACCCCGAGCCCCGCCGCGATTGCCGCGCGGGCCCGCGGTCTCGGCTTGGAGAACGCAAAGGAGGGCATTGGGAGATATCCTTTCTGGTCGCCTGGGCGACAAACAGTTGCAATACGACGGCGCCGCGCGGCGCCTCAAGCACTGTTTCAGGCTCCGATTACCCCCCGGTCATGCACGAGTTTCGCCCCGATTTCAATTCCCCAGCCCCACCGCGCCTGCCGCCGCATTCCGCCCTCAAAGCCTCGACCTAGACTCGCACCCGGGTCCAGCGGGCCGGCCGGGAAGCGCCGGCGGCCAGGGATAGGCTCATGGCGTGCGGTCTATCGAACTGTTCGCCGGTGGCGGCGGCCTGGCTTTGGGGACCCATCTGGCGGGGTTCTCCACTGAGGTGGTGGCCGAGTGGAATCGCTGGTGCTGCGACACCCTGCGGGAGAACCAAGCCGCCGGACACCCTTTGGCGCAAGGCGTCGACGTGCGCGAGGGCGACGTTCGGGAGATCGATTGGTCG
This sequence comes from Bifidobacteriaceae bacterium, assembly GCA_031279575.1. The sequence continues at coordinate 287 of JAITIG010000035.1, read as the reverse complement.
GCGTACCAGGACGCGGTGGACTTGGTCAGCGGCGGACCGCCGTGCCAGCCTTTCAGCGGCGGCGGCAAGGGTATGGCGGCTGGAGACCCGCGAGACATGTTCCCCGCCAGCGCCGAGGTGGTTCGCCAGGTCAGGCCGAGGGCCTTCATGGTCGAGAACGTTCGGGGCCTGACCCGCCCTCGCTTCGCCGACTACTTCGCCTACGTCCAGCTTCGCCTGGCCCATCCCGAAGTCGCGGCCTTGGACGGCGAAAGCTGGTCAGAACACTTCCAGCGCCTTCAAGCCGA
>JAITIG010000192.1 GCA_031279575.1 Bifidobacteriaceae bacterium | reverse complement strand
GCCTCGGCGTCATCGGCCACGGCATGCAGCGAGAGCTTGCCGCGCGGGTCGATCTCCGCGATCTCGACCTGCACCTTTTGCCCCACTTGGAGCACGTCCTCGACGTTTTCGACGCGCCGGCCGCCCACCAGGCGCCGGATCTGCGAGATGTGCAGCAGCCCGTCCTTGCCCGGTGTCAGCGAGACGAAGGCGCCGAAGGTGGTGGTTTTGACCACGGTGCCGACAAAGCGCTCGCCGACTTCCGGCATCTGCGGGTTGGCGATGGCGTTGATCTGGTTGCGCGCCGCCTCGGCCGAGGGGCCGTCGGTGGCGCCGATGTAGACGGTGCCGTCGTCCTCGATCGAGATCTCAGCCCCGGTCTCGTCTTGGATCTGGTTGATCATCTTGCCCTTGGGGCCGATCACCTCGCCGATCTTGTCCACCGGCACCTTGATCGCGATGACGCGCGGCGCCAGCGGGCTCATCTCGTCCGGCCCGTCGATGGCCTGGCTCATCACGTTCAGAATGTGCAGGCGGGCCTCGCGCGCCTGGGTCAGCGCGGCCGCCAGCACCGAGGCCGGGATGCCGTCCAGTTTGGTGTCGAGTTGGATCGCGGTGACAAACTCGGCGGTGCCGGCCACCTTGAAGTCCATGTCGCCAAAGGCGTCCTCGGCCCCCAGAATGTCGGTCAGGGCGGCGTAGCGCACCTCGCCATCGACCGTGTCGCTCATCAGGCCCATGGCGATCCCGGCGACCGGCGCTTTCAGCGGCACGCCGGCGTTGAGCAGCGACAAGGTGGAGGCGCAAACCGACCCCATCGAGGTCGACCCGTTGGAGCCGAGCGCCTCAGAGACTTGCCGGATGGCGTAGGGGAACTCTTCCCGGGTGGGCAGCACCGGCACCAGGGCCCGCTCGGCTAGCGCCCCGTGGCCGATCTCGCGCCGCTTGGGGCTGCCGACCCGCCCGGTCTCGCCAGTCGAATAGGGCGGGAAGTTGTAGTTGTGCATATAGCGTTTGTGCTGCACTGGGCTGAGTGTGTCGATCTGCTGTTCCATGCGCAGCATGTTCAGGGTGGTGACGCCCAGGATTTGGGTCTCGCCGCGCTCGAACAGCGCCGAGCCATGCACCCGGGGCAGGACCTCGACCTCGGCGGACAGGGTCCGGATGTCCCTCAGGGAGCGCCCGTCCATCCGCACCGAGTCCCGCAGCACGCGTTCGCGCACCAGCGACTTGGTGATGGCGCGCACCGCGGCCGAGATTTCTTTGTCCCGGTCGGGGAAGTTGGCCGCCAACTCGCCCAAGGCGAGGGCTTTGACTTCTTCCAAGGCGGCTTCGCGGGCCTGCTTGTCGGCGATCTGGATGGCTTGGCGCAGCCGCTCGGTGGCGATCTGCGCGGTCGCCTCGTAGGCGTCGTCGGCGTAGTCGGGGAAGAGCGGGAACTCCCGCGTCTCCTTGGCCACCTGCTCGGCCAGGCGCTGCTGGGCCAGGCACAGCTCGCGCAGGAACGGCTTGACCGCCTCAAGGCCAGCCGCCACCACCTCTTCGGTTGGCGCCGCCACGCCCTGGTGCTTGATCAGGTCCCAGGACTTCTCGCCGGCTTCCGCCTCGATCATGGCGATGGCGATGTCCTCGCCCACGATGCGCCCGGCCACCACCATCTCGAAGACGCACCGCTCCCGCTCGCTCCAACGCGGGAACGCCACCCACTGGCCGTCGACCAGCCCAATCCTGGTGGCGCCCACCGGCCCGGAGAACGGCAGGCCTGAGATTTGCGTCGACAAGGAGGCGGCGTTGATCGCGAGCACGTCGTAGGCGTCCTCGGGGTGCAGCGCCAGGATGGTCTCCACCACCTGGACCTCGTTGCGCAGGCCTTTGACAAACAGCGGCCGCAGCGGCCGGTCGATCAGCCGGCAGGCCAGAACCGCCTCGGTCGAGGGCCGCCCCTCGCGCCTGAAGAAGCTGCCGGGAATCCGCCCGGCGGCGTACATGCGTTCCTCGACATCGACCGTCAGCGGGAAGAAGTCAAACTGCTCGCGCGGGTGTTTGCCGGCTGTGGTGGTCGAGAGCACCATGGTCTCGCCGTCCAGGTAGGCGGTGATCGAGCCGCCCGCCTGCCGCGCTAGGCGCCCGGTCTCAAACCGGACTGTTCTGGTGCCGAATGAGCCGTTGTCGATGACGGCTTCGGTGAATGTGATTTCTGGGCCCTCCACGGGTGCCCTCCTGTTCCTTGGTTGTCGCCGCCGGGCCCGTGCCCGGCCGCGGTTGTCAGGCCAAGGCGCTCGCGCCGGTGCGGTCTTCGATCGAGGCTCACGCACGCTCGCGTTGCGCCGCTGCCCGATGCCGTGCCACGCCTCGCCGCGCTTGGCGCCGGTTGGCTGCCCGCCCGGCTGGGGCGGGTTGGTCGCGGCGGCTGGCGGCGCGCCGTTCGGGGCGCGGTCGCCGCTGGTGCGGAAGCCACTACCGAGGACCGCGAGTTTCCGGTCTCAAGCCCTTGGCTCGCTGTCAATTAAGTTATCCGAATGCCGCCGACGGCGCCCCTCGGGTTGCGGCCGGGCTGTGGGCCGGCGGCGGTCCCGCCGGGGCTGCTGTCACCGGCGCAGGCCCAAGCGCTTGACCACGGAGCGGTAGCGCTCCACGTCGATGGATTCCAGGTAGCCCAGGAGCCGGCGCCGCTGGCCCACCAGAAGTAGCAGGCCACGCCGCGAATGGTGATCGTGGGTGTGGACCTTGAAATGCTCCGTGAGGTCTTTGATGCGCTGGGACAGCAGCGCAATTTGGACTTCCGGCGAGCCCGTGTCGCCCTCGTGGGTCGCGTACTGCGCGATGATCTCGGCTTTTGTGGCCTGGTCGAGCGGCATGGCTCCATCACTCCTTCTGGTTGTTTGCTGCGCGGAGCACCGGGGCTCATCCACCCGGGCACTATGGGACCGCGGCCGTTGCACGGCAACCCCCGAGTCTACCGCACCCGCGCCCCGCCCTCCCCCACGCCGTTTCGCGGCGCCCGGATCGGACCATGGCGGCTATTTCGCGCGCGATGGTCCGATTTGCGCGCGCGGGCGGGGCGCGTGGCTGGCGTTTGCGCTGGTGGGCGGGTTGGGGTTGGCGGGGAGGGGCGGGGCCGCGTGCCCAAATCGGACCATGGCGGCTGTTTGGCGCGCGATGGTCCGATTTGCGCGGGCGGGTGGGCGGGGGGAGTGAGCCGAAAGGCCGGTTTGCGCCGGGCGGGCGGAGTCTAGGTTGATAAAGGTCCCATTCAAAGACGAGGAGAAACTCCATGGCCAGCCACGGGTCGCTCAGCCCTGCCAAACGCGACATCCACCTGCTCCCGGAAGGCCGGCACCGCTGGCTGACCCGGCGGCGCTTCGGGCTGGCGCTGGGGCCGGCCCTGATGGTGGCGTGCGCCGTGTGGCTGCCGGATGTGGAGCCGGTGGGGGAGGGGATCGGCCTGGCGGGGGAGCGCTCGGCCGCCTTGGTGGCGGGCGCGCTGTGCTGGATGGGGATCTGGTGGATGACAGAAGTGCTGCCGCTTTACGTCACAGCGCTGCTGCCGCTGGTGGCGTTCCCGCTGCTCGGGGTCACATCGATGAAGCTGGCGGCGGCGCCCTACGCCAACCAGATCATCTTTTTGTTCCTGGGCGGGTTTGTCCTGGCGATGGCGATGGAGCGGTGGAACCTGCACCGCCGGGTGGCGATCTGGGTGATCTCGGTGGTCGGCTCCAAGCCGCGCGGGGTGGTGTTCGGGTTCATGGCGGCGACGTCGTTCCTCTCGCTGTGGGTCTCCAACACGGCCACAGCCGTGATGATGCTGCCGATCGCCACCTCGGTGATCAAACTGGTCGAGTCGGTCACCGGCCGCCAGGACAAGAAGTTCCGCCTGGCCATGATCTTGTCGATCGCCTACGGCGCGTCGATCGGGTCGTTTGGCACGCCCATCGCCTCGCCGCCCAACGGGATCGCCATCGGCTACCTCAACGAGCAGGGCTTCGACATCACGTTCTTTGACTGGATGAAGATCGGCATGCCGCTGTGGGCGGTGTTCCTGGTGATCGGCTGGGCGATCCTCACCTTTGTCTCGGCCCGGCCGGCCTGGAACGAGCCGATCCCCGGGCACAAAGAGGTGATGCGGGCCGAGTTGGCCAAGCTGGGCCCCTTCCACGGTCCCGAGCGCCGGGTGGGCGCGATCTTCCTGATCTGCGCCTGCGCCTGGATTTTCCACGGCCTGGTCGAGGACCTGCTGGGCATTGAGAACAGCGGTCTGACCGACGAGTTGATCGCCGTGGCCATTGTCTTCGCCTTGTTCTTGACCCCGGTGTCCTTCAAACGCCCCGGCCGGGGCCTGATGAACTGGGGCGATCTGAGGGATCTGCCGTGGGGGATTCTGTACCTGTTCGGCGGCGGCTTGTCGATGGCGGACCAGGTTTCGGCTTCCGGCCTGGCGGCTTGGATTGGGGACCGGGCCACCGGGCTGGGCGGCCTGCCCACCTTCCTGCTGATCCTGGCCTGCTGCGCCATCACCTGGATTGTGACCGAGTTCATGTCCAACACGGCGGCCGCGGCCACCTTGATCCCGCTGTTCGGCTCGGTTGCGCTAGCCCTGGGCTTGCCGCCCGCCCTGCTGGCCTTGCCGGTGGCCATGGCCGCCTCTTGCGCCTTCATGATGCCGGCCGGCACGCCGCCCAACGCCGTGGCCTATTCCAGCGGCATGGTGACGATCAGCCAGATGAACAAGGCCGGGGTGTTGATAGCGCTGGCCGCTGTGCTGGCGGTGGCGGCGAACATGGTGTTCTGGGGCCGCCTGATGCTGGGCTTGTGAGGACCGGCCCTGGGCGGTCGCTGCCGCGCGGCCTCGCCCCCACCGGCGGCCCTGGGCGGCAAATGCCGCGCGGTCCGGCCCCCACCGGCGGCCCTGGGCGGCCGATGCCGCGCGGCCCCGCCCCCACCGGCGGCCCTGGGCGGCAAACGCCGCGCGGTCCGGCCCCCACCGGCGGCCCTGGGCGGCCGCTGCCGCGCGGCCCCGCCCCCATTTGGGGGTCTGGGGTCACTCGGCGGCGACTAGAACCTCCAGGGCGCGGTCCAGGTAGGCGTCCACCGGGCCCATGGCGTAGCCCCGCTTGCCGCGCACCACGCCGAAAACGGCGTGCCGGATGTCAGCCGAGGACAAGGCCGCCCCGTTGTTGAAATAGTCCGCCAAGCGGTGCAGCAGCGCGTCCACCTGGGTGCGGTCGTAGGCGGGCTTGCCGCGCTCGGCGGGGGCGAACTTCTGGCCGTCGGGCCGCCCCAGCCTGTCATACAGCGAAGTCGCCCGGTCGACTATCTTGTCCAGCCAAGCCTGCTGGCCGTGCGCCGCGATGAACTCAGAGCGCTGCTTGCGGGTGAACGCGTTGTCCAACCGGTCCAGCGCGCCGTCCACCTGGGGCTCGTCGTAGCCGCCCTTGACCTGGGCAAACGCCGCGTTGCGGACGTCTTCGGGCGTCATCGTCTCGGTGGCGCGGCCCTCGTAGACAGCTTGGGCGCGGGCAAAGAAGTCATCGACTTCGCGGGTGTCGTAGCCGCGCCCGGTATTGGCGCGCCTAAATAAATCAGCCATCAGTTAGTACCTCCCTCGCGGCCAGCTGTCCGCAGGCCCCGTCAATCTCGCGCCCCCTGGTGTCCCTCAGGGTCGCTGTCAGGCCGGCCTCCGCCAAGATGCGCAGGAAGCGGTCCTGCGCCTCAGGCTGGCTGGCCGTCCAAACCGACCCCTTGACCGGGTTCAGGGGGATCGGATTCACGTGAACCCACCCGGTTCCATATTGGCAGAGTCGGCGGGCTAATTGCGCCGCCCGCCACGGCTGGTCGTTAATCTCGCGGATCAAAGCGTATTCGATTGACACCCGCCGGCCTGTGACCTGGTGGTATCTGTGGGCCGCGGCGATGGTCTGGCGCACGCCGTAGCGCCGGTTGACCGGCACCAACTGGTTGCGGGCTTCGTCATCGGGCGCGTGGAGGGACAACGCCAGGCGGACGGGCAGGCCCTCGGCCGCCAGCCGGTCGATCGCCCCGACCAGGCCGCAGGTTGACACGGTGATGTTCCGGGCCGAGATCCCGAACCCGTCCGGCGGTGCCGCGCTGATCCCCCGCAGCGCCCTGACCAGCGCGTTGTAGTTGGCCAGGGGCTCGCCCATGCCCATGAACACCACGTTGGACAGCCGGCCCGGGCCGCGCCGCCCGAACACCCCGGCTTGGACTTGGGCCGCCGCCAGGCGGACTTGCTCCAGCATTTCGGCGGCGGACAGGTTTCGTTTCAGCCCGAGTTTGCCGGTGGCGCAGAAAGGGCAGGCCATGCCGCAGCCGGCTTGGCTGGACAGGCACAGGGTGGCCCGCCCGGGGTAGGCCATGAGCACGGTTTCGACGGGCGTGGAGTCGAACATCCGGTAGAGGGTTTTGATGGT
>JAITIG010000206.1 GCA_031279575.1 Bifidobacteriaceae bacterium | reverse complement strand
CGGCCGGGCGGGCCGGCCCGGGGCGCCAATGGCGAGGGCGCAGAGCCCGGGTTGGGGGTGCAAGCAAGCCCAGTCCGCCTGCGGGAGGACAGGCAGCCGGCCCGGCCCGGCAGGGTTTTGGGGGGTTGTGGGCTGTTGGCGCTCTGGGGGAGGATGGCGGGCATGTCGTTGAAGCACGTCCTGGAAATCTTCATTGCCTCGCCAGGGGACGCCGACGTGGCCGCCAAGCGGCTGGAGCAGGCGGTCGTCGAGTGGAGCGACGAGTTGGAGGACGTCTGGCAGGTTAGGTTCAAGCCGAAGCATTGGAAGGGGTCCGCGTCCCGCGGCTGGGACCCAGATGGCGCGCAGGGCTGCATCGACCACGACGTGGCTGGGGACGCCAGGCTGGTGGTGGGTGTGTTCCGGGGTGGGCTCGGGTCGCCTTGGACCCAGCCTTCGACCGGTGTGGACTACCCGTCGGGGACGGTGTACGAGTTGCGGAACGCCCTCAGCCGGGGTTTGCCGACGTTGGTGTTCGTGGCCCGGGACGGGGCCGATGTGGACGGTGCCGGGCCAGTTACGCGCAGCCCGGAGTTGAAGGCCGGGTTGAAGGAGTTGGCGGACGACGGGTTCAAGTGCGACGAGTGGCCCGACTTGGAGTCGTTGGCGGGGATGCTGCGCAAATCCTTGACGCACCATCTGAAAACCGGGCTGATCAAAGTGGAGCCGCTCGAGCCGCTGGAGGGCGGATCGCGGCTGCCGGTCACGAACCGGGACGTGGTGGGATTCGGCCAGCCGGTCGACTACCAGCCGCGGGAGGCGGTCGAGGCGGCGGCGCTGGCCCACTGGTCCGGCGGCACCGCCGACGGCGGTCGGGGGGCTGACAGAGGCGCACCGGACGATGCCGCCCCCGGCGGCATCGGCGGCGGCGGTTGGGGGGAAGGGGCCGATGCCGTCCCCGCGGGTTCGGGTGGGGTCAGGCCGGTGACGTTGGTGTCGTTGGTCGGGGACGGTGGCTTGGGGAAGTCGTTTGTGGCGCGCCGCTTCCTCAGGGACGCGTTGGACCCCTTGAAGGGTTACGTGGCTGATTTGGTGGTGTGGGCGAACGGGGCGGCGCCGCAGGCGGTGGTCTCGGCTTACGCGGAGGCGGCCGAGGCGTGGGGGCTGCCGGTCCCCGAGGAGGGTGTGGGCGACCCGGCGGAGCGGCGCGCCCGGCTGCTGTTGTCCCAGTTGGCGACGGCGGCCTTCCCCTGGCTGGTGGTGTTGGACGATGCCGACCTGCCGGCTTTAGACAAGGCCAAGCTGTTGCCGCCAGATTCCCCGGTGGGCCGGGTGTTGGCGACCACCAGGCGGCGGGAGGCGGTCTTGGGCCGTTTGGGGGCGGTGGTGGAGGTCGGCCTGTTCACCCCGGTGGAGGCGGCGGGTTTGGTGCGAGCCTCTGCTTGGGGTCCGCTGGCCGGCGCCGCCGACGCGGACGTGGCGGCGTTGGGCGAGGCGGTGGGTTGGCACCCCTTGGCGCTGGGCGTGGCGGTGGCGACAATCGAGGCCGGCCACTCGACCGTGGCCGCCTGGCTGGAGGCGTTCCGCGCCGAGCCGCTGGGCGATGCCCTGGCAGGCCCGGACCCGCACGGCTACCCGCTGGCGTTGGACCAGGTGTGGCGGGTGGCCCTGGCGCAGGCGGCCGAGGGCCTGCCCGCCGGGGTGGCCGAGCGCGCCGCCGTCCTGGCCGCGGTCCTCAACCCGGCCGGGCACCCCGCCTGGCTGTGGAACCACCCCAAGATCGAAGCCTGGATCGCCGGCGGGGAGCCGGCGGGCGAGCCGGGCGGCGGCGCCAAGCTGCGGCGCCGCCTGGGGGGCCTGCCGGAGGCCCTGGCCCGCCTGGCCGAACGCTCCATGGTGTCCTTCGACGCCGCCCCCTGGCCAAAGCCCACCGTCCGGATGCACAAACTGGCCGGCTGGGCCGTCCACAAACAATGGCTCGCGGAGGACAAGCCCGCCCGCCAGGAGTCCCTGGCGGCCCTGCGAACCCTCCTCCTAGAAGCCCTGGCGGAAAGCCAACCCGAGAATGTGCCGGACGCCGCCCAAAACGCCGCCAACGCCGTCCACCTAGCCACAACCAGCGCCGACACCACCGCCACGCCCGCCGCCGAGGCCGCCGCCGCTGCCAACTATAGGCGCGCGTTGTCCTCAGTGCGGCGGCTGGGCGAACTCGGCCGCCCGGCCGAGGCAACTGCCGACCAGTTCCAGGCCCTGCTTGAGGACGAACTGCGGGTGCTCGGCGCGGACCATCCCGACACGATCACCACCCGCAGCAACCTGGCGTTCTGGCTGGGCCGGTTCGGGCGGCCCGCCGAGGCCGCGGCTCAGTTCCAGACCCTGCTCCAAGACCAACTGCGGGTGCTAGGCGCCGACCACCCCGACACGCTCGCCACCCGCAGCAACCTGGCGTCCAGCCTGGGCCTGTCCGGGCTGGCCGCAGAGGCCGTTGTGCTGTTCCGTGCCCTGCTCGAAGACAAAGTGCGGCTGCTCGGCTCCTACCATCCCGACACGCTCACCACCCGCAGCAACCTGGCGTTCTGGCTGGGCGAGTCCGGGCAGCCCGTCGAGGCCGCCGCCCAGTTCCGGGCCCTGCTCCAAGACCGTCAGTGCGCGCTCGGTGCCGACCACCCCGACACGCTCGACACCCGCAGCAACCTGGCGGCCAGCCTGGGCGAGTCCGGGCGGGCCGCTGGGGCCGCCGCCCGGTTCCAGGCCCTGCTCCAAGACCAAGTGCGGGTGCTCGGCCCCTACCACCTCGCCACGCTCAGAACCCGCAACAACCTGGCGGACAGCCTGGGCCAGTCCGGGCGGGTCGCTGAGGCTGTTGAGGAGCTGCGCGGATTGTTGGACGATTGCGTCAGGATCTTGGGAGACGGGCATCCGTTGACGGGAGATGTGCGGGGCAACCTGAACTATTGGGAAGGCCGGTCTGGGTCTGGGAATTGAACGCTGGCTTGGGCGAGGGACCGGGCGGCGGGCCGCGGGGTAGACGGCATCGGAGGGCTCGCGGCGTGGGGCGGGCGGTTAGGGGGATTGGCGGCGGGCGCGTTTTTGGGCTTGGCGCTGGGCGGCGGTCCAATCGCGCATGCGCTGCGGGTAGCCGGTGAAGTTGACGTCGTAGACGGGGATGCCGAGCAACTGGGCCACAGCCCGGGCGGCGGCCTGGTCGGGGACCTTGCGGCGGGTCCACTCGCCGGTGGTGGCCACCAGCAGCAAAGTGGTCTGGATCTGGTTGTTGGGCGGCTCGATGTAAGCCTCCACGCCCACCCTGGTCTGGGTGAAGCGCCGCAGGTGCTCCAAGGTTTCCCGCTTCGCGGCGCCCGCCGCCGGCGCGGCCTGCCCGCCACGGCGCCGCCTGCCGAATCGGAACCAACTCACGGGGCCAAAGCCTAGCCGAACCCGACCCAGCCGGGCGGAGAACGCCGCAACGCCAGCCGCGATTGGGCGGGCGGGGGTGGAATTGGGGGCTGGGTTGGGGGCAGAGCCCGGATGTGGCGCCACGCGGGCGCGAAAACCGGTAATTTCTTAGGTATGGCTGCTCCCCGTGTTCTGTCCATTGTCCTGGCCGGCGGCGAAGGCAAGCGGCTGATGCCGTTGACCCGCGACCGGGCCAAGCCGGCGGTGCCGTTCGGCGGCATCTACCGGCTGATCGACTTCCCGCTGTCCAACCTGGTCAACTCCGGCTACGTCCAGATCGTGGTGCTGACCCAGTACAAGTCGCACTCGCTGGACCGGCACATCGCCTCGACCTGGAACCTGTCCTCGCTGCTGCACCAGTATGTCGCGCCGGTCCCGGCCCAGCAGCGCAAAGGCAAAAACTGGTTCCTGGGCTCGGCGGACGCCATCTACCAGTCGCTCAACCTGCTAGACGACGAGCGCCCGGACATTGTGGTGGTGGTGGGCGCGGACCACGTCTACCGGATGGACTTCGCCCAGATGGTGCGCCAGCACATCGAATCCGGCGCGGACCTGACGGTGGCGGGCATCCGCCAGCCGATCGCCCTGGCGGACCAATTCGGCATCTTGGAGACCGACCCGGCCAAACCCGGCTTCATCAAAGAGTTCAAAGAGAAGCCCAAAGACGCCCGCGGCCTGGAGGACGACCCAGGCTCGGTGCTGGCCTCGATGGGCAACTACGTCTTCACCGCCGCCGCCCTGCGCGAGGCCGTGCAGCAAGACGCCACCAAAGTCTCATCCCGCCACGACATGGGCGGGGACATAGTGCCGGCCTTCGTGGAGCGGGGCGCGGCCGGGTTCTACGACTTCAAGTTCAACGACGTGCCCGGCTCAACCGACCGCGACCGCTCCTACTGGCGCGACGTGGGCACCTTGGACGTCTACTACGAGGCCCACCGCGACCTGATCTCAACCGTGCCGGTGTTCAACTTGTACAACTGGCGTTGGCCGCTGATCACCGGGAACACCGGCCTGCCGCCGGCCAAGTTCACCCACGCCGAGCCGGGCCGGCTGGGCCACGCCTCGCGCTCGCTGGTCTCCCCCGGGGTGATCGTGTCCGGGGCGTCGATCTCCGGTTCGGTGGTCTCGCCCGGCGCGCACCTGCACTCCTGGGCCGAGGTGTCGGATTCGGTCATCCTGGACGGGGTCGACATCGGCCGGCACGCCCGGGTCAACCGGGCCATCTTGGACAAGTCGGTGGCGGTGGCCGAGGGCGCCGGCATCGGGATAGACCAGGAGCGGGACCGCCAGCGCGGTTTCACGGTGACGGCCGGCGGGGTGACCGTGGTGCCGAAGGGCGCAACCGTCGAAGCCTGAGTCCCTGAGGCCCGCCCGGGCTGGTAGCCTGCCAGCATGCCAGCTTTCCAGCCCTTCCGGGCCTTGCGCTACGCCCCCGGCGCCGATTTGGACGCGGTCATCGCGCCGCCCTACGACGTGCTCTCCGACGCGGACATCGCCGCCCTCAAAGCCCGCGACCCCCACAACATCACCCACCTCGACGTGCCGGCCGGCGGCGACCTGTCGCGCCCCGGCCAGGCCTTCAAGCCGGCCCCGGGGGACGACCCGTACGCCCGCGCCGCCCGCCGCCTGCGCCAATGGGCGGCCCAGGGGGTGCTGGCGCAAGACGAGGCGGAAACGTACACCATCTACCGGATGGGCTTCCAAGACGCCAGCGGCGCCAGCCGCGAGCTGGTTGGCCTGCTGGGCGGCCTGGAGGTGCGCGATGCGGGCGCGGGCGGCGTGCTGCCGCACGAGCGCACCACCCCCAAGGCCGCCAGCGACCGCTTGGAGCTGACCCGCGCCACCCAGGCCAACCTGTCCCCGGTGTGGGGTTTGTCGCTGGCCGCGGGGTTGAGCGAGGCCTTGGCCGCCCCCGGCGAGCCGCTCGGCGAGGTGGTGGCCGATGGCGTGCGCCACCGCGTCGAGCGGGTGGCCGGCCCGGCCCGCGTGGCCCAGCTGACAGCCCTGCTGGCGGCCGATGACGTGCTCATCGCCGACGGCCACCACCGCTACGCCGTGGCCCGCGCCTACCGCGACGAGGTCCGGGCCGCCACCGGCCGGCGGGACACGCCGGCCGAGTTCACCTTGGCTTTTGTGGGCGAGCTGGTCGAGGAGCAGCTTTCGATCGAAGCCATCCACCGGCTTTATTCCGGAGTCGGCTGGGAGCGGCTGCGGGCGGCGCTGGCGGCCTGCTTCGACCTCGAGCCGCTGGCCGAGGTGGCGCCTGCGACCCTGCGCCAGATGGCGGCCGAGGCCCGCCTGGTGCTGCTGCGGCCGGACGGCTCAGCCGAGTGGCTGATCCCCAAACCGGGCGCGTTCGAGGCTGTGCGCGCCCTCGACGGCGCCTATTTGGAGCACGCCCTGGCCGGCCTGGACGGTTTGGAAGTCTCCTACCAGCACGGCTTGCCGCAGATGCTGGACGCCGTCAAGACCGCCGCGGCCGGCGTGCTGATCCGCCCCACCAGCCTGGCCGAGATCCGCCGCACCGCCCGCGAGGGCCTGCTGATGCCGCCCAAGTCGACCTTCTTCACCCCCAAGCTGCGCACCGGGTTCGCCATCCGCCCGCTCACGCCAGCGGTGTGAGCAGCCAGCGCAGCCGGGTCGGCTCCACGCCAAGCGACGGCCACTGGCCGGCCAGCTCGACAATCGCCAGGCCGGCGGTGGGCAGGCCGCGCCTGACCCGGGCGACCGCCCCCGGGTCGGAGCCGGGGCCGGCCAGCTTGTAGCCGGTGGCGGACATGGTGGGCTCGTGGCCGAACACCATCACCGTGGCCGCCTGCGGCGCGCATTGGCGCACAGCCTGGAGGACCTCTTCGACATAGCCGGTGTAAAGCGAGTCGAGAATTTGCGGTTTGGCGCCCCAGCCGGCCGCCTGCGCCATGGCGTCGAAGGTTTGCCGGGCGCGGCGGGCGTTGGAGACCAGGGCCGCGTCGGGCGCCAGGCCCAGGCCGCCCAGCTCGCGGGCCACAATGCGGCACTGCTCGTAGCCCAGCTCGGTCAAGGGGCGGTCCACATCTCCCCCGCCGTCGCCGCCGCCGGCTTTGGCGTGGCGAACCAGGATCAGTGTTCGACTCATGAAGGGATTCTACCTGGGGGTTTTACCCGCCCATGGCGTGGACCCCGCCATCGACGTGGATTATCTCGCCGGTGGTGGCCGGGAACAGGTCTGAGCTCAGGGCCAGCACCGCCAGGGCGGCGGGGCGGGCGTCGGCCGAGTCCCAGCCCAGCGGCGCCCGCCCGGCCCAGGCGCCCTCCATTTGCCCGAAGCCGGGGATGGAGGTGGCGGCGACGGTTTTGAGCGGGCCGGCGCTGACCAGGTTGACGCGCACCCCGGCCGGCCCCAGGTCCCGCGCCAGGTAGCGGGCGGTGGCCTCGAGGGCGGCTTTGGACACGCCCATCCAGTCGTAGACGGGCCAGGCGTAGCGGGCGTCGAAGGTCAAACCGGTGATGGCCGCCCCCCGCCGCAGCAGCGGGCCGGCCGCCGCCGCCAGGGCTTTGAGCGAGAAGGCCGAGGTTTCGATGGACTTGGCCACATCAGCCCACTGGCCGGCCAGGAAGTTGCCGCCCATGATCCGCCCGGAGGCGAACCCGATCGAGTGGACGATGCCGTCCAGGGCGTCCAGGCGCCCGGCCAGGCGCGCGGGCAGCGCCTCGAGGTCTTCTGGGCTGGTGGCGTCCAGGGGTTCGACCGGGGCCGGGGCGGGCAGGCGGCGGGCGGTCGCCTGGGTTAGGCGCAAACCTTTGCCGAAGCCGGTCAACACCACATTGGCGCCTTCCAACTGCGCCAGGCGGGCCACCTCGAAAGCGATCGACTTGTCCGTCAGGACGCCTGTGACCAGCAAAGACTTCCCCTCTAGCAAACCCATGGCAGGCTCCTTTCGCTCAGTGGCCCATGCCCAGGCCGCCGTCGAGGGGGATGACGGCGCCGTTGACGTAGCCGGCCTGGGCCAAGAACAGCGCGGCCGCCGCCACCTCGGCCGCCTGCCCGAAGCGCCCCGCCGGGATGCGCTCCAAGTAGGCGGCGCGGGTCTTGGCCGCCAGGCCCGCGGTCATGTCCGTCTCGATGAACCCGGGGGCGATGACATTGGCGGTGATGCCGCGCCCGCCCAACTCGCGGGCCACCGAGCGGGCCAACCCCACCAGGGCGGCTTTGGAGGCGGCGTAGTTGGCTTGGCCCACTCCCCCCAGCGCGCCCACCACCGAGCCGATCAGGATGATCGCGCCTTGGCGGGCCGCCGCCATGGAGCGGGCGGCGCGGCGCACCTGGCGGAAGGTCCCGGCCAGGTTGGTCTCCAGCGGGGCGGCGAAGTCGGCATCGGACAGGCGCAGCAGGGAGCCATCGCGTGCCACCCCGGCGTTGGCGACCAACACCTGGACCTTGCCGAAGGCGGCCTCGGCCTGGTCGAAGGCCGCGCCCACGGCGCCGGTGTCCGCCACCGAGCCGGCCAGGGCCAGCAGGCGGGGGTGGGCGCGGCCCAGGCCCGTCCCGGCCCGGTCCAAGGTGGCGACGTTGTGGCCGGCCGCCCAAAAGGCCTCGGCCACGGCCCGCCCGATGCCGCGGCTGGCGCCGGAGACGAAGACGTGGCGCGGTTGGCTGCTGGAGGGCACCTTTGGAGGCTACCGGGCCGGCGGGCGGCGCCGGGGGCGGGTTCGCGCCAGCCTTGGGGGGCGGTTGTTGTCGGATGGGCCCAAGCCGGCCGGCCGCTCAGGCCAGTTCGACCAGGTCCTCGTAGTCCTGCGACCAGAGGTCCTCGTCGCCATCGGGCAGCAGCAGGACGCGCTCGGGGGCGAGCGCGCGGACCGCGGCGGCGTCGTGGGTGACCAGCACAACGGCGGCCTTGACCTTGGCCAGGGCGGCCAGGATCTCTTGGCGCGAGGCCGGGTCCAAGTTGTTGGTCGGCTCGTCCAACAGCAGCACATTGGCGGCCGAGACCACCAAGATGGCCAAGGCCAGGCGGGTTTTCTCGCCGCCGGAAAGGACCCGGGCCGGTTTGGCCGCGGCGTCGCCGGAGAACAAGAACGAGCCCAAAATGTTGCGCATCTCGGTGGTGTCCAGGTCCGGGGCGGCCGAGGCCATGTTCTCCAGCACCGTCCGGTCCAAGTCCAAAGTCTCATGCTCTTGCGCGTAGTAGCCCAGTTTGAGGCCGTGGCCTGGGATGACGCGGCCGGTGTCGGGCGGCTCCAGCCCGGCCAGGAGGCGCAGCATGGTGGTTTTGCCGGCCCCGTTCAAACCCAGCACCACCACCCTGGAGCCGCGGTCGATCGCCAGGTCGACGTCCGTGAACACCTCCAGCGAGCCGTAGGACTTGGACAAGCCCTGCGCCATCAGCGGGGTTTTGCCCGCCGGGGCCGGCTCGGGGAAGCGGATGGCCGCCACCTTGTCCCCGCCGGCGGCGGCGGTGGTGGCCCCGATCAGGCGCTCGGCCCGCTTCAGCATGTTTTGGGCCGCCACCGCCTTGGACGCCTTGGCCCGCATTTTGTTGGCCTGGGCGGTCAGGGCGGCGGCTTTCTTCTCCGCCCCGGCCCGCTCGCGCCGCCGGCGGCGCTCATCGGTCTCGCGTTGGGCCAGGTAGGCTTCCCAGCCCAGGTTGTACTGGTCCAACCGCTGGCGCCGGGCGTCGAGGTGGAGGACGCGGCTGACGGTGTCCGCCAGCAGGGCCGAATCATGCGAGATGACCATGAAACCGCCGGGATAGCCGCGCAGGAAGTCGCGCAGCCAGCGCACCGAGTCTTGGTCCAGGTGGTTGGTCGGCTCGTCCAGCAGCAGGGCGTCGGCGCCTTGGAACAAGATCCGGGCCAGCTCGACCCGGCGGCGCTGGCCGCCGGACAAGGTGCCCAGGGTTTGGCCCAGGGCCCGCTGGTCCAACCCCAGGTTGGCGGCGATGCGGGCGGCCTCGGCGGTGGCGGCGTAGCCGCCGGCCGCCTCGAAGCGGGCCTCCAGCTTGGCCCACTGGGCGATGCCCCGCTGCATCAGGTCTGGCCGCGGGCTCGACATCAGCTCTTGGGCTTGGTCCATGCGCCGGGCCAGCCGGTCCAGCCCGCGCGAGGACACCACCCTGTCGCCGGCCAGTTGGCCGAGGTCGCCCTCGGCCGGGTCCTGCGGCAGGTAGCCCACCGTGCCGCTGCGGGCGACTTGGCCGGCGGCGGGCGGCCGCTCCCCCGCCAAGACCCGCATCAAGGTGGTTTTGCCCGCCCCGTTGCGCCCCACCAGGCCGATCCGGTCGCCCGGGCCGACCCGGCAAGAGGCGCCGGCCACCAGCAACTCGGCGCCGGCGCGCAACTCGATCCCGGAGGCGGCAATCACAGCCGCCAAGCCTAGCCAAAGTTCAGGCGCGGTCCAGGACGGCCACCAGTTCGGTGTGGTGGGTGCCGGGGAACAGGTCGAAGCCGCGCAGCCCCGCCAACTGGTAGCCGCCGCGTTGGAACTCGGCCAGGTCGCGGGCCAGCGCGGCCGGCTCGCAGGAGACGTAGACCACCCGGACCGGCCGGGCCGCCGCCACCAGGCGGGCCACCTCCAGCCCGGCCCCCGCCCGGGGCGGGTCCAGCACCACCGCGTCTGGCCGCCCGCCGCCGATGCCGCGGCGCAGCGCCGCCGCCACCGCCGCGCGGTGCGCCCCGCCTAGGCGCAGCCCGGCCGCC
The DNA here is from genome assembly GCA_031279575.1 of Bifidobacteriaceae bacterium. Next base: position 3,583 of record JAITIG010000206.1, on the reverse strand, counting down.
CAGGCGTTGGCCCGCAGGTCCGCCACCGCCTGGGCGTCGCGCTCGACGGCGGTGACCTGCGCCCCGGCCGCCGCCAGGGGCAAGGCGAACAGCCCGGCGCCGGCGTACAGATCCCACACCCGCGCGCCGGCCGGGTCCGCCAGGGCCGCCAGCACCACCTCCGCCAGCAGCGCCGGGGCTTGGCGGTGGAGCTGCCAAAACCCGTCCCCGGCCAGCTCAAAGCGGTGCTCGCGGCCCCCCGCCACCACCCGCTCAAACCGCCGCTGATCGGCCGGCTGGCCGTCCACCAGGCAAAACGCCTCGCCGTCCGATGCCGCCACCGCCGCCAGGCGGGCCCCCGGCGGCCAGCGCCGCTGGAAGATGCCCAACTGGCCGATGGCGCCGACCGCCAAGGGCATCTGCGCCAGGGGCTGGACCTGGTGCGAGCGGGCCGGGCGCATCCCGGCGCGGCCTTGGGCGTCGACCGCCAACTCGATTTTGGTGCGCCAGCCGAGTTGGGCGCCGTCCCCCACCGGCGCGACCGCCAGCGCCGCCTGGCAGCCGGCCAGGTGGCGCAGCAGGCCGGCCGCGACCTCGGCTTTGGCGGCCCGGGCGGCCTCGGGCGCGACATGGCCCAAGTCGGCCGCCCCCAGGGCCGCGCCCTCGGGCCAAGGCGGCGCCACCCGGCTGGGCGAGGCCTCCAGCACCTCGACCACGCGGCCGCGCCAGTAGCGCGGGCGGCGCTCGGTCACCTCCACCGCCACCCGCTCGCCCGGGATGGCGCCGGCCACCAGCACCACCGGCGCGCCTTCCAGGCGCGAGGCGCAAACCCCGCCGTTGCCCCACGGCCCGGCGCTCAACTCCAAGGCGGCCCCGCTCACGAGCCCGGCCCCTCGGCATCGGCCAACTGCCATGGCACGGAGGCCACCACCACCCCGGGGACGCGCCTGAGGCGGGCCGTCAGGCGGGCCGCCGAGCGGTTGTGCAACCAGCGCTCCCACCAGTGGCGCACCACTTTCTCCGGGATGTAGAGGATCACGATGTCGCCCGGCGCGCGCCGGCGCAGGGCCGTCACATGCTCTATCAGGGGGCGGGTGATCTCGCGGCTGGGCGAGTCCAAGATGCGCAGCGTGACCGGCGCCCCGGCGCGGTCCCAACCGCGCCGCAGCTGCCACACCCGGGCCATGTCCACCGCCACGCTGACCGCCTCCAAACTGGCCGGGCGGGTTGCCCGGGCGTAGGCCAAGGCCCGGGCGGTGGCCCGGTTCATGGCGCTGACCAGCACAATCGCATGCACCCGGCGCGGCAGGCCGAAGTCGGCGCGGTCGCCTGGGGGGATTTTCAACTGGTGGTCGACGCGGCGGTAGTGGCGGCGGACGGAGACCATGAACCAGCACGCGCCCGCCACCAGCCCCAGCGAGATCCAGGCCCCGTGCCTGAACTTGGTCACCACCACCACCACCAGCGCGGCCGCGGTCAACACCAGGCCGGCCAGGCCCAAGGCGCGCGAGGCCGCCACCCGGCGGCGCTCCGAGGCGGTCTTGGCCAGGGGCAGCTGGGCTCGCCAATGCCGCTCCATGCCCAGCTGGGAGATGGTGAAAGACAAGAACACGCCCACAATGTAAAGCTGGACCAGGCGGGTGACCGAGGCGCCCATGACCCAGATCAACGCCATCGAGCCCAAACCCAAGGTGAGGATGCCGTGGGCGGCCACCCGGCGGTCGGAGCGGCGGTAGAACTGCTTCGGCATGAACTCGTCTTGGGCCAGCATCGACATCAAGGACGGCACCCAGCGGAAGGCGCTGGAGGCGGCCAGGATCAGCAGCAAGCCGACCAGCGCCGTCACAATCGCGAAGATGGGCCGGGCTTGGGCGAAGACGGCGTCCGCCAACTGGGCCAAGATGGGCTCTTGGTGGTAGTCGGGGCCGACCGGGGCCCCGCTGGCGGTGCGCAGCTGGCGGGCCGGGTCCGCCACGAACACCGCCCCGACCTGGCGGGCCAACACCAGCGCGCCGATCAGCAGCCCGGCGCAGGCCAAACCGAGCAGGGCCAGCGAGCGGGCGGCGTTGCGCGGCTTGGGGTCCTCGAAGGTGAGCACGCCGTTGGAGATGGTTTGGACGCCGGTCAGGGCCACCGCGCCCTGGGAGAAGGCCCGCAGCAGCAGCAGCGCCGCGCCCAGGGCGGTCAGCTGGCCCTCATAGCCGGCGGCCGGCAGCACGGTCAGCCCGGCGGAGGGGGCTTGGGCCAAAGTCCCGGCCAGCGCCTGGGCGCCGCCCGCCAGGGCGGTGGCGGCCAGGGCCGCCAAGAAGGCGTAGACCGCCAGGATGACGGTGTTGTCGAGCAATTTGAGGCCGCGCAGCGACAAGATGGTCAAGGTCGCGGTCAGGCCCACCGCCAAGCCGGTGGTGCGCTGCTCCAAGCCGGGGACGATGGCGGCGAAGTACTGCGCCCCGGCTGAGACCGAGACCGCCACCGTCAGCAGCGAGTCGACCATGGCCGCCCCGCCCACCACGCCGCCCGCCATCAAACCGAGGTTGTCTTTGGCCACCTGGTAGTCGCCGCCGCCTTGGGGGTAGGCCTTGATGGTTTGGCGGTAGGAGGCGATCACCACCGCCATCACCGCCGCGATGGCCAGCCCCGCCCAGGGGCTCAGCGCGACCCCGGCCAGCCCGGCGGCGGCCAAGGTCAGCACAATCTCGTCTGGGGCGTAGGCCACCGACGACAAGGCGTCCGGCGCCAGCAGCGGCAGGGCGTAGCGCACGCGCAGCGCCCGGGGCTTGACCCGGGGGGCGAACTCCCTGGTTGGCCGTCCCAGCACCAAGCGGCGGACGGCGCCCTTCAGATCTGCGGCCACCGGGACAGCCTAATGCCGGGCATGCCACAATTTTGGCATGCACTTCATTGTGATGGGATGCGGGCGGGTCGGCGCGGCCGCCGCCACCGCCCTGGAGGGGCGGGGCCACTCGGTGGCTGTGATAGACCAAGAGCCGGCCGCGTTTCGGCGCCTGCCGCCGAGCTTTGCCGGCCAGCGGGTGACCGGGGTCGGCTTCGACCGGGAGATCTTGCGGCAGGCGGGCATCGCCGAGGCCTACGGCTTCGCCGCCGTCTCGTCTGGGGACAACTCGAATGTGCTGGCGGCCCGGGTGGTGCGCGAGACCTTCGGGGTCGACAACGTGGTGGCCCGGATCTACGACCCGGACCGGGCGGAGCTCTACCAGCGGCTCGGCATCGCCACCGTGGCGAGCGTGCCGTGGGCGGCGGACCAAGTGCTGCGCCGGGTGCTGCCGGCCGGGGCGGCCGGCGAGTGGCAAGACCCCTCCGGGCATTTGACCTTGGCCCGCTTCGACCTCCACCCCGAGTGGGTGGGGGCGGACCTGGCGGACATCGAGGCCGCCGCGGGCGGGCGGGTGGCCTTCGTCAGCCGCTTCGGGGACGCTGTGCTGCCCGGCGCGGCCACCGTCTACCAGGCCGGCGACCTGATCCATCTGATGCTGCCGACCGATTCGGTGCTGGCGGCCGAGCGGGTGCTGGCGCGCCCGCCGGAGGCGCGCCCATGATGCGGGTGCTGGTGGCCGGGGCCGGGTCGGTGGGCCGGTCGATCGCC
>JAITIG010000100.1 GCA_031279575.1 Bifidobacteriaceae bacterium | reverse complement strand
CACCCGGGGCGGGCCCGCCCCCCCCCCGGCCCCGGGGGGCCGGCCCGCCGGGGCGGCGCCCGGCCGGGGGGGCGCGGCACGCCCTGGGGCCGCCGCCGCGGCCGCGCCGGTCTGCCCCGGGCCGGCCTCGGCGAACTCGGCGGGCGCGCCGGCGCCGGCCAGGGCCCGCCGGGCGGCGGTCGCGGCGGCGCCCATCTGCTCGGCCGAGCAATCGGTGTGCCCAAACGACGGCACAGCCCCGACCTCGGCCAAGGCGCTGATCAGGCTGCCAGAGCCAGCGCCGGCCGCCGCGGGCGCGGCATCGGCCACGGCCTCAGCGCCGCAGGGGGCGGGCGCGGCCACGCCTGGCAGTTCGGGCGCCACGGTCATGACCTTGAACCAGCCGCGCGCCGCCGCCGCCACCTGGCGCACCAGGTCGGGGCTGGGGGTCTGCATCAGCGCCGGGTCCTGGGCGCCGGCCCGGCGGGGCGACAAGAACGGCCCCTCCAGGTGGATGCCGGCCAGGTGGCCGGCCTGGCACAATTCCGCCAGCAGCGCGCTCTGGCGCACCAGCACGGCCGGCGCATCGGTCACCAGCGAGGCCACCAGCGAGGTGGTGCCGTGCCGGCGGTGCTCCTGGACCGCCACCAGCGCCTCCTCGGCCGAGGCCGCGTCCGGAAAAGACTGGCCGCCGCCGCCGTGGCAGTGCAAGTCGACCAGGCCGGGCAAAATGTAGCCGTCCCAGCGGCGCGCCTGGGCCAGCGCCGCCGCCACCGCGGGGTCGCCCTGGCCGCCCCGGGCGGCGGCCGCTTCGACTTCGCTGAGGTGGGCGTGGTCGCCGGCGCGCACTATGCGGCTGCCCCGCACCCCCACCGCCGCGTCCGGCGCCAGCCGAAGCGGCCCCGCCGCAGGGCCGCCCTGCGGCGGGGCGGCGGTGCCGCCGGGCTCTGCTCGAAGCCGCCCCCGGCCTTCGCTCGCGGCCTGGCCGGCAGGCGAATCGACTGGTAGCAGGGCCGCGCCGCGCACAGCCCAGGTTGTCGCGCGGCCGATGCCGCCAGCTTGGTTGGTCACCCCAGCATTGTGCCACCCGCCCGCCAACCCCGCCGCGCTGGCCGCCCGGTTTTGAGGTGCCCGGCCCGGCCCCTTGACTCGTCGCTGGAACTCATGCCCGGGGCGCTAGAAGCGGCCACCGACGTCCTGAAGGACTTCCCCGAGACGCGACGGCGAATCGACCGCGTCATAAAGTTGACCAGCGGCTTCGATTCGATGTACGGCATGGAACTGCTCAGTTCGGTTCACTGGCTCATTGAGCGCGAAGGGGTTGATCGCTCAGATGCGAGTGGCCTGGCCGAGCAGATCGCCGGCTGGGCCAAACGCAAAGCCGAACTGTTCACCAGGCCTCACGTGGAAGCCGCTGCTACCCGCCTGCGCGACTTGAGCTGGGTCTGAGGATCGGTCAGCGCGGCTCCCGGGGCGCCGAACGGTTTCGCCAGGCTGGCGGCGACGGGGCGGGGTCAATGCGCCCAAGCCAGTTTGGCGCCGTCCCGGCCTTGACCGCCGGCATGAGGTAGTGCTCGGCCAGCCAGGCGACAACCGGCACGGCCACGGCGTCGCCAAACCCAAACAGGGCCTGGTTGGCGCGCGCGGCGCCGAAGTCGTAACCGCCGGCGCCCATCAGGCGGGCGCACTCAAGGGGGGTCAGCCAGCGCGCCTGGAGCCGCCCGGCCCCCAGGCGCACCAGGGCCTGCTTGGACGAGCCGCCGCGGGCGGTGCGCAGGCAGCCGGCGATCTCGTCCGCGCGCACCTCCCAGACCGCCGCCCCGCCTCGGGTGCGCCGGTAGGCCGTCCGATGCCGCACCCCCGGCGCCCGGAGCAGCGCCTCCACCCGCTCGCGCTGGGTGGGGGAGAGCGAGGCCATGAAGGCCTCGGTTCGCTGGCGGCCCCACCACCGGGCGTCATCGGGCGGCATGTCTTCGACTAGGTCGCCTAGGCCGGTCAGCTTGGGAGCGGGCGGGGCGGGCAGCGCGGCCCGGTGCGTGCGGAGGGCCTTGTCATGGTACAGCCATTCGAGCCAATTAGGCCTAAGCGCATAGGTCGTCTCGGGAGCGCTTGGGGGCGGGTGGCTCGCGCCGACCAGGAAGAGGCGCGGCCGGGACTGAGGCACAAACCGCCGCGCGTCGATGGCGAGCACGTCCACCCAGTAGCCCAGGCCGTTGAAGGCGCGGACCGCCGCTTTGATGTCCTCGCCCCCATGGGAGGTGGCCAGGCCGGTGACGTTCTCCAACACCACGACCTCGGGGCGGCCGCTGCCAAGGCCTTCCAGCAGCCTGATGACGTGCCAAAACGCGCCAGAATGGGCGCCCGCCAGGCCGGCCCGGCCGCCAGCCAGCGACAGATCGGTGCATGGCGAGGAGGCCCAGGCCAGCGCGGCGCCCGGCGGCAGATCGGCCGCCCGCACCTGGCCGATGTCGCCGAGCGCGAAAACGTGGTCCGGCGAGTCCGGGAACTGGGCGGCGTACATGGCGGCCTTGGCGGGTTCGCAATCGTTGGCCCACACGACGCGGAATCCCGCCGCCTCCAGCCCCATCCGGGCCAGCCCAATCCCGGCGAAGAACTCCAAAACCTTGGGCCCGCCGGGGTCGATCGCCGCGACTGGTCCCATGCCAGCCAGCCTAACCGCCGACGCGCCGATCCCGGCCCACCGCCCCTTGGGGCGGACCCGCCCGGTCCCGGCAATCTGGCGGCCACTGCCGCGACCGCGCCAGGCGCGGCAGGGCGCTGGCCCCGGCCCCGCCCACCCGGGTCTCCACCAGCGCGGAACGGCGAACGAACGACCGCTGATCATCACCTGGGAGGCGCCCGCGACCAGACCACGCCGCGACGGCCAGCCGGCGGCGCTGCCCGCGGCCTTTCCCTTGGTGCAACTCAGCAAACAGCGGGCGGGATCAGCGCAGGGCGGCTAGTTGGGGATGGGTGGCGGCGTAGCCGTCCAGCAGTTGGCGCGCCACCCGCACCGAGTCGACCAGGGGGTGGGTGGCGAGAGCCTTCCAGGCCAGGGTGCGCGAGCCGGTCAGGGCGGCCTCGATGGCCATCTGCTCAACCGCTTTGACCGATTGGATCAGCCCGGCCATGTGGCCGTTGACCGGCCCGACCGCGCGGGGGTGGATGCCCCGCCCGTCGACCGCGCAGGGCACCTCCACCACCGCATCCGGCGGCAGGCAGTCAATCAGGGGGCCGCCCGGCCCGCGGTTGGCCACGTTCAGAATCATGACCGCGGGCGGGCCCGCCGAGAGAGCCGCCATCAGGTCCAACGCCACCTGCTGGTAGCCGCCGCCCTCATCCGGGTCGCGCGCCTCGGCTTGGCCGGCCTCGCGCGACTCCGCCATATAGGTCGCCTCGCGCCGGGCCTTGGCGGCCGCCCACAAGGCGGCCGCGCGCTCCGGCTGCTGGCGCACCAGATTGTAGAAGCGGGATTGCTGGGCCACCAGGAACTCGCCCCGGGTGGCGTCGCTGGCCCGGATGCGGGCCACCGCCTCGCGGTCAAAGTAGTAGTAGAACAGGTACTCGTTCGGCAGCGCTCCCAGCGCCCTGACCCAGTCGAGCCCCATCAGCCGGGCTTCCTCGATGCCGACCAGCGCCTCGTCATCGGCCAGCAGGGCGGGCAGCCGGTCGCGGCCGCCGACCTCGAAAGAGCGCAGCCAGCCCAGGTGGTTCAACCCCACATAGTCAAAATCCCCCACCGGCCCGCCCGGCCCGCCCGGCCCGCCCGGCCCGCCCGGCCCGTCCATCCCCGCCGGCACGGCATCGGCCCCGGCGATGGCCCGGGCGGCGCGGCGCAGCAGGCCGATCGGCGTGTCGCAGATGCCGACCACGCGGTCCCCCAGCACCTGGCGCACCGCCTCGGTGACCGCGCCCGCCGGGTTGGTGAAATTGACGAACCAGGCGCCCGGCGCGCGCCGCCGCACCTCCCGGGCGATCGCCATCATCACCGGAACCGTGCGCAGGGTGTAGGCCACCCCGCCCGGGCCGATCGTCTCCTGCCCCAGCACGCCCAGGTCCAACGCCACCCGCTCGTCGATGGTCCGCCCCCGGGTCCCGCCCACCCGGATGGCGCAGAACACAAAGTCGGCGCCGTCGATGGCGGGCGCCAAGTCGGTGGTGGCCGTCACCCTGGGCGCCCCCGGGTAGGCGGCGGCCAACTGCCGCAAAACGCATTCGATCGCCGCCAGGCGCGCCCGGTCGGTGTCATACAAGGCCAGCTCGTCAATTCCGGCCGCCCCTGGGTCGCTGGCCACGGCCTCGAACACCTGCGGCACGCGGAACCCGCCGCCGCCCAAAATGGCGAGTTTCACGCCAAAATCACCTCCACGCCGGCCTGCCGCAGCGAGTCCAGCGCCGCCCGGTCGGATTCGGCGTTGGTCACCAGCGCGTCGCCCGCCCCCAGCCGCGCCACCGCCACCATGCCCGTGCCGGGGAACTTGCTCCTGGTGGCCAGCGCCACGCGGCGGTCCGCGGCGGCCAGCATGGCCCGTTTGACCGGCACTTCCATGCCCGTGTCATCCATCACCATGCCATCCGGCCCGATGCCGGACATCGACATGAAGCACATGTCGGCCCGCAGCAAACTGAGGGCGTCGGTGGTCAAACTGCCGACCAAGGAATGGTAGGTCCGGCGCAGCACGCCGCCCAGCACCACCACTTCGGGGGAGTCCTGGGTCTCCAACTCGCGCACCGCCGCCAGCGAGGCGGTGATCACGGTGATGGCGCGCCCGCGCAGGTGGTGGGCCAGCCGGGCGGTGGTGGTGCCGATGTCGAGCACCACCACGGCGCCATCGGGCACCAGTTGGGCGGCGCGCCGGGCCACGGCCTCGCGGTCCGCCCCGCCCACCCGCGCCACCTCGTCGAACGGCACCGGGTCCGCCTCGACCACCGAGCCGCCGCGCACCCGCCTCAGCTCCCCCCGCTGCGACAAGGCGTCCAAGTCCCGCCGGATGGTCGATGCCGAGACCCCCAGTTCCTGCGCCAGGCCCGTCACCGAGACCTCGCCGTTGTGGCGCACGGTTTTCAGGATCGCCGCCTGGCGGGTGACGCTCAACACGGTCACAACGGTATCACGCAGCTTCATTCAAGACCGAGCGTTGCATTCCATTTCGCGTCATGTAAAGTTGAGGCCAAGCGCGCTAAGCAACCCCGCTCCCCAACCAGGCGGCCCCAGCCCGCGCCGGCGCAGGCGCGGCGGCCGCCCCAGGGCAGCGGCGGAGGCTCGGTTCGCCCCGGGCCGCGCCGCCCGCCCGCCGCGGCAGACGGCCCCCGCAAGGCCAGCAGAAAGGACCGATGTGAACGCCCAGCCCCCGCCGGCGCCAAGCGGCGCGGACGTCATGCTGGCCGGGATCGTCTTCTGCGACATCATCTTCACCGGCCTGCCCCGCCCGCCCGCGCCCGGCGAGGAAGTCTGGAGCGAGGGCCTGGGCACCTCGCCGGGGGGAATCGCCAACCTGGCCGTGGCCTGCACCCGGCTCGGCCTCAAAACCGCCCTGGCCAGCTGCTTCTCCGAGGACGGCTACGGCCAATGGTGCTGGGAAGTCCTCGCCGCCGAGGGAGTCGACCTGGCCAACTCGCGCACCTGCCCCAACTGGCACTCGCCGGTCACCGTGTCGCTGGCCTACGGCGGCGACCGCGCCATGGTCACCCACGGCCACTGCCACCCAGTCCAAACCGACCGCCTGGTCGCCGGAGCCAGCCCGCCCAGGGCCGTCATCGCCTCGCTCACCCCCGGCGAGGCCTCCTGGTGGGCGCCGTTCAGCCGGCAAGGCACCCTGGTCTTCGCGGACGTCGGCTGGGACGATTCCGGCCGCTGGGACCTAGGCCGGCTCGACGCCATCGGCTCTTGCTACTGCTTCATGCCCAACGCCGCCGAGGCCCAGGCCTACACCGGCGCCGAGACCCCGGCCGGCGCCGCCCGCCAACTGGGCCAACTGGTCGAGCTGGCCGTGGTCACCGAAGGCGGCCGCGGCGTGACCGCCTTCGACGCCGGGACCGGCGAGTTGGCCCACGTCCCCGCCCTGGCGGTCGAGGCCATCGACCCGACCGGGGCAGGCGACGTCTTTGGCGCCGCCTTCACCACCGCCAGCCTCCAAGGCTGGCCGTTGGACCAGCGCCTCCGCTTTGGCGTGCTGGCCGCGGCGCTGTCCGTGCAGCAATTTGGCGGCTCGCTGGCGGCGCCCGGTTGGGGCGACATCGCCGACTGGTGGGAGGCGACCGGGCGGCGCGCCAAGCGCGGCGAGGCCGCGGCCCGTAAACTCGCCTTGGATTACGCCTTCCTCGACGCCGTCCTGCCAGATGGCGCAGCCACTTCTACCCGCCGGGCGACCGCCACGATCGCCCGGCACTCCGACGCCGACAACCCACCAAGGAAAGGGCAACATGAAACCGAATAACCACGCGCGCCGGCTGGCGGCCGGCGCGGCCGTCCTGGCAGTCGCGGCCAGCCTGGCCGCCTGCACCCCCGGCTCCGAGCCAAACGACACCCCCGCCGCATCCGGCCCGACCTCCGGCGCCGGCGTCAACCAGGACGTCGCCTCCATGGGCGAGCTCGAGCTGATCTTGTGGGACCAGGAGGTGCGGGACGCCCAAGCCTCCCAGTTCCAACAACTCGTCGACGGCTTCCAAGACAAATATCCCAATGTCACCATCAATCGCGTCGAGCAATCATTTGATGATTTGACGACCACCCTGGGCCTGGCTCTGTCAGACCCGAACCCGCCGGATATTGTCCAGGCCAACAACTCGCGCTCCGACATGGGCACCTTTGTCGGGGCCGGCCAACTGCTCTCGCTCGAGCCCTACGCCGAGGCCTACGGCTGGCGCGACCGCTTCCCCGAAACCGTCCTGAAGAACATGACCTACTCGGCCGATGGCGCGCAGTTCGGCAGCGGCAACCTGTACGGCCTGCCGCAGGCCGGGGAGATTGTGGGCGTCTTCTACAACCGAGCCAAACTGGCCGACCTGGGCCTTGACATACCGCAAAGCTGGGCCGAATTCGGCGCCGCGCTGGCCGCCGCCAAAGCCGCCGGCGAAGTCCCCCTCATGCTGGGCAACGTTGAGGGCTGGCCCGCCGTACACGTCTTCGGGCCAATCCAAGGGGCCTATGTCCCAGCCGACCAAGTCAACCTGCTCGGCATGGGCAACGCCGGAGCCTCCTGGACCACGGCCGAGAACCTGGCCGCCGCCACCGAACTGGCCGACTGGGCCGCCCAAGGCTACTTCAACGACGGCTACGCCGGGGCCGGCGACGCCCAAGCGGCGGAAGACTTCGCCGCCGGGACCGGAGTGTTCATGCTGGCCGGATCCTGGAACGGGGCCACCTTGAACGAGGCCATGGGCGCCAATGCGGGCTTCTTCGCCCCGCCGCCGGCCGCGGCCGGCGGCCCCATCGCCACCACCGGCGGGACCTCATTGCCGTTCGCCATCACCTCCGGGTCCAAGCACGCCGATGCCGCGGCCGCCTTCATCGACTACATCACCTCCGACGAGGCCATGAAGATCCTGGCCGAGACCGGCAACATCCCCGTGCTCGGGGCCCAAAACCTGGTCCCCGCCGGCCAGCCGGTCCAAGCCGACATCTTCGCGGCCTTCGGCGCCGCCTCCGAGACCGGGTCCCTGCTGCCCTACCTCGATTGGGCCACACCGACCTTCGGAGCCGACGCCCTCCAACCGGGCCTGCAAGATCTCCTGGCGGCTAAGACCACGCCGCAGGCGTTCCTGGACCGCCTCCAAGCAGACTATGCCGCATTCACCGGCTAGAGCCCGGTAGGAGCGTGGCGAGCAAGCGGCCGCCCAGCCAGCCAGCGCCCGGCGCGGCCGGCGGCGCCGGCCATGCGCCCGGCAAGGCCCGGGGCGGCGGCGAGCCGGCCGTTGGCCTGGGTCAGGCGACCGCCCGGGCGGGCGGCGCGGCGGCGGCGGCGGGGGGCGGCGGCGAGCCGGCCATTCGCCGGGGTCAGGGGACCGTCCGTGCGGGCGGCGCGGCCGGCGGGGATGGCCGGGCGGGCGACGCGACGGCGGCGGCTGGGGGCGGCGGCATCGTCCTGGCGGCTGGGCGCAGGACGGTTCGCCGCGCTCCGCCCTCCGCCTCGGTTCCGCCGCCGGGTGGGCGGGGGTGGCGGCGGCGGGGCCGGCGGGACCACCATCCAGCCACCCCCTACCTGCTGGTGGCCCCGGCCCTGGCCGTCTACAGCCTGTTCCTGCTTTACCCGCTGGGACGGGCCGTCCACCTGTCCCTGTTCGACTGGGACGGGCTCAGCCTGGGCCGGTTTGCGGGGTTGGGGAACTACGCCGAAATTGTGGCCGACCCAGCCCTGCGCGGCGGCTTTGCCCACGCGCTGGTGCTGATCTTGTTCTACTGCGCGCTGCCACTCGGCATCGGCCTGGCGCTGGCGGCGGTGCTGAACCGGGCCAAAGTGCGCGGCCTGGGCTTTTTCCGCACCGTTGTGTTCCTGCCGCAGGTCATCGCCATGGTGGTGGTGGCGACCGCCTGGCGCGGCATCTACGCCTACAACGGCGACCTCAACCAGGCTCTGCGAGCCCTCGGCCTGGGCGGCGCCGCGCAGGACTGGCTCGGCTCCTACACCTTCGCCTTGCCGGCCATTGGGCTGATCGGCACCTGGGTGCAAATCGGCCTGATGACAGTGCTGCTGCTGTCCGGCATGTCGAAAATCAACCGCGACCTCTACGAATCCGCCCGCCTGGACGGCGCCGGAGCCATCCGCGAGTTCTTTGCCGTCACCCTGCCGCACATTGTGGGCGAGATCGCGGTGGGGCTGACCTTGACCATTGTGGCCGCCTTGAAAACCTTCGACCTGGTCTACATGACCACCTCCGGCGGGCCGGGCGGCAGCACCGTGGTGCCCTCCTACCAGGTCTACAACCACGCGTTCAAGCTGCACGAGGTCGGCATGGCCTCGGCTATCGGAGTGACCCTGACCGCGATCATCTTCCTGATCAACTTTGGGGTCAACCGGGCGGCGGACAGGGCGACCGCATGATCTCCCGGTTTGAGCGCGCCATGAACTACCTGGTGCTGGCGATCTTCGCCAGTTCCATCCTGCTGCCGCTGCTGAACATTGCGCAGGCCGCCTTCGCCCCGCCGCCGGGCGGCGGGACTGGCGGGATGCGCTGGGGCAACTTCGCCGAAGCCTGGGTCGAGGCGAGATTCGACCGCTACCTGGCCAACTCCTTGCTGGTCACCTTGACGGTGCTCGCAATCTCCCTGGTGGTGTCGATCATGGCCGGGTACGCGCTCGGCACAATGCGCTTCCGGGGCGCCCAGACCTTGTTCTACCTCTTCTTGCTGGGGATTATGGTGCCGGCCGAGGCGATTGTTATACCGCTGTTTTTTGACCTGCGCGCGCTGGGTTTGACCGATAGCTTGTTCGCTGTCGCTATGCCGCAGGCGGCCATGTCGACCGCCTTTGGCACCTATTGGATGCGAACCTATTTCCGGTCCTCCAACCGGGCCATCGCCGAGGCCGCCAAACTGGACGGGGCCGGGCCGCTGCGCGCGCTGTGGTCGGTCCAACTGCCTGTCGCGCGGCCCGCCATCGTCACTTTGACGGTGCTGGTGTTCATGTGGACCTGGAACGAGTTCCTGATCCCGCTGATCATGTCCCCGACCGGCAAGATGCGCACGATGCCCCAAGGCCTGGCCTTCTTCCAAGGTCAGCACACCACCGACGAGGCGCTGCTGGCGGCGGCCGCCGTGATGGTGGCGCTGCCGGTGGTGATTGTCTACCTCTTCCTCCAGCGCCACTTCATCCGCGGCATGCTAGAAGGCGCCGTCAAAGACTAACCCCACCCCCCACCTGCGCAAACGCGGACCGCAGCGGGGCGGCTCCGGCTGGGGCCGCCGGCGGGCGGCGCGTAACTCCACACTTCTCCCCGCCGAGGCGAGTTCTGTGGACTTGGCGCCGGGGACCTGGGCCGGCCCTGGCCCGGTCGGGGTTGCCGCAGGGCGCTCACCTGCGGAAACGCGAGTTGGGGCGGGGCTGGACGCGCTGGGGCCGCCGGAGCGGTGCGCGTAACTCTACAGTTCTCCCCGCTGAGGCGAGTTCTGTGGACTTGGTGCCGGGCCCCGCGCCCGGCCCCGAGTCGGTCTGGCCTGATGCAGCGCTCCCACCTGCGCAAACGCGGACCGCGTCTAGGCGGGTCCGGCTGAGGCCGCCGATGGGCGGCGCGTAACTCTACAGTTCTCCCCGCTGAGGCGAGTTCTGTGGACTTGGCGCCGGGGACCTTGTCCGCCCCTGGCCCGGTCGGGGTTGCCGTAGGGCGCTCACCTGCGGAAACGCGAGTTGGGGCGGGGCTGGACGCGCTGGGGCCGCCGGAGCGGTGCGCGTAACTCCACACTTCTCCCCGCTGAGGCGAGTTCTGTGGACTTGGCGCCGGGGGCGTGGGCCGGGTCCCGCCCGGCCCAGCCCGCCGCAGGGCGCTCACCTGCGGAAACGCGAGTTCGGTTGAGGCGCGTCCGGCTGGGGCCGCCGGAGGGG
>JAITIG010000197.1 GCA_031279575.1 Bifidobacteriaceae bacterium | reverse complement strand
CATCGGGCGGCTGTCCAAGGGGCGGACTGGGGGCGGGGAATTTTCGCGCCCCCGGCGCCGGGCGGGCTGTGGATTACCGGGGCGGCCGGCGGGGCGGCGGCCGCGCCCGCCGCGGGGGCGAGAGCACCGCGAAAGGGGCGGTCAGGGCGGCGCCGCCGGCCAAGCGGGGCCGGCCGGCGCCGCCCGGCGGGCCCCCAAGGCCCCACAGGCGCCCCGGCCGTCCACAGGAAGCGCCGGTTTTGCACCGCTATTCCCCAGCTTTATCCCCAGCCGCAGGCCTCTGACCAGCGGGAACAACATAGCAGCCGGTGGCATCAGGCCCTAGGATGGCTGGGGTCGCGCAAGGCCGGCGCTTACAGTGTCAGACCCCAGGACTACAAATGAAGACATGACGCGAAGCAATCGAAGGAGGCGCTGACCCACTTGTCGATCACCGAGTACGAGGTGTCTGCCGGCCAGGCCTCCTTCGACCGGTTGCCGCCGCAGGACATCGTCGCCGAGCAAGCGGTCCTGGGGGCGATGCTGCTGTCCAAAGACGCCATCGCCGATGTGGTTTCGGTGCTGCGGGCGGAGGACTTCTACCGCCCCCAGCACGAGATGATCTTCAGCGCCATCACCGACGTCTACGCCGCCTTCCGCCCGGTCGACGCCATCAGCGTCAACGACGCCCTCAGCCGGCGCGGCGAGGACAGCCGGGTGGGCGGGGCGCAGTACCTGGCGACGCTGATCGCGGGAGTGCCCACCGCCGCCAACGCCGGCTACTACGCCCAAATCGTGCGCGACCGGGCCGTGCTGCGGCGGCTGGTGGACGCCGGCACGCGCATCACCCAACTCGGTTACACCACTGACGGCCAACCGGTCGAAGACCTGGTCAACTCGGCCCAAGCGGAGGTTTACGCCGTCACCGAGCGCGGCGCCGGCGAGGACTACCAGCGCGTCGGGGACGTGGTCGACCGGGTGGTGGGGGAGATCGAGGATCTTTCCTCCGCCCAGGGCCACGTCACCGGCATCCCCACCGGCCTGACGGGCCTGGACCAGATTCTGGGCGGGCTGCACAAGGGGCAGATGGTGATTGTGGCGGCCCGGCCCGGCAAGGGCAAATCCACTCTGGGGCTGGACTTCGCGCGGTCGGCGGCGATCCGCCACCAGTCCCCCACGGTGGTGTTCTCCCTCGAGATGTCCCAGGAGGAGATCCTGCACCGGCTGCTCAGCGCGGAATCCGGGGTGTTCTTGTCCAACCTGAGGTCCGGCCGGATGCGGCAAGATGACTGGCCCCGGGTCTCGGCCCGGCTGGGGCCGATCAAAGAGGCGCCCTTGTTCATTGACGACTCGCCCAACATGGCCCTGATGGAGATCCGCGCCAAATGCCGCCGCTTGAAGCAGCGCCACGGCCTGAAACTGGTGGTGGTGGACTACCTCCAGCTGATGAGCTCCGGCAAGCGGGTCGAGTCCCGCCAGCAGGAGGTGTCCGAGTTCTCGCGGGCGCTGAAGCTTTTGGCCAAAGAGCTGGCGGTGCCGGTGGTGGCGATCTCGCAGTTGAACCGCGGGCCGGAGCAGCGGGCGGACAAGCGCCCGGAGATCTCAGACCTGCGGGAATCCGGCTCCTTGGAGCAGGACGCGGACGTGGTGATCCTGATCAACCAGGCGGCCGACTCCCCGGACAACGCCGACCGCGGCACCGCCGAGTTGATTGTGGCCAAGCACCGCAACGGCCCCACCGGCAGCGTCCGGGTGGCGTTCCAAGGCCACCTGTCCCAGTTCGCCAACCTGGCGGACGACTTCTGACCCGCCCGGCGCCGCCCCGGGCCGGGCCAAGCCGCCAGGTGGCGGCGGAAGAGGCGCAGAGTCTCCGCCAGCGCGTCATCGAGCCAGCGCGTCATCGACCGGCGTTGGGCGCAGATTGGCGCCGCGCCGGGCATCGGCGAAGCGGTAGTCCGCCGCCGCCACCAGGCAGCCCGCCGCGGCGAAACCAAGTTGGCAAGGCGCGGTTGGCCAAGAGGCCGGCCTCCCCCTATTGGAAAACCAGCCCGAAACCCGCTATCGACTCCGCGTCCGAGCACTCCTCCGGCAACAAGTGCAAGTCGCCGGAATAGCCACCCATTCCGCTTACCGTGTCGCCGCTTCGCAACTGCCGGCCATCCTGCAGCACAATGGTTGAATCAGCGTCGAGTCTTGTGCCGCTTGGCCACACTACCGCCTCGAAAACAACCCCTTGATCCCCCTCGGTGACCACTCCGACACAGCCCGATTCCGTCACCGTCAACGTCAAGTCCGCCAGAGACGCACTGTCGAGGGCATCTGTCGGGTGACCAACCATGATTACCGTGCCCGACTCCGCGTCTCGCACAACGTCAAAATAGGGCGCTCCGCCATCGTCAGGGCTAACGCATCCGCTGATCGATACCGCCAGGACGCACCCCATGAGACAGGCGCCCGCGACGCTGCGGCATCTCCCAGAGCTGGTCCAACCCGACATAGGAGCGCCTCTTCTAGTTGAGTGCAAGCGACAGCCCGCCTAATCCGTTCTGGAGAGGGGTGAACATCAAGCCATCTCCTACAGTACCTTTGTGGATACCGTACCCGACGGTGCCAGAATACCAAGGGCGCGCCAAGCAGCCATCCGCGAGCTGGGACTCGACAACCGAGGTGTGCGGGGTTGGCCGGCGCCGGGCGGGGCGGCGGCCGGGGGCGGCGCCTGGGTCAGTCGACTAGCTCGTAGCCGGCCTCGCCGATGGCGGCGGCTAGGGCCGCCGGGTCCAGCGGGGCGGATGATGCGACGGCCAAGCTGGAGACGCCATCGGGCACCAAATCGACGGCCACGGAGGTGACCCCGGGCAGGGCCCCGACCTCCTCTTTGACCGCTTTGACGCAATGCTGGCAGGTCATCCCCTTGACGCGGAACGTGCTTTGAGCCATCTAGCCCTCCTCAGGGTCGAGGTACCGGTCCGCCAACTGGGCGGCCAACCCAGTGTAAGTGGCCGGGCTCAACCCGCGCAGCCGGGCCGCCGCGGCGGCAGGCAGCCCCAGGGTGTCGATGAAAGCCCGGATGTCCTCCAACGACACCCGCCGGCCGCGGGTGAGCTCTTTCAACCGCTCATAGGGCCGGTCCATCCCGGGCAGGCCGGCCAGGGCGGCGGCCCGCATAGCGGATTGGATCGGCTCGGCCAGGACCTCCGGGTTCGCCTCCAAATCAGCCGCCAGGGCGGCCTGGTCCAGGTCCAATCCGGCCAGGCCGCGGCGCATGTTGTCGATCGCCAGCAGCGAGTGCCCCAGGGCCACGCCAATGTTGCGCTGGGTGGTCGAGTCCGTCAGATCGCGCTGCAGGCGCGAGGTCACCAAGGTCGCCGCCAGGGTGTCCAGCAGGGCGGCGGAAAGCTCCAGGTTCGCCTCCGCGTTCTCGAACCGGATCGGGTTGACCTTGTGCGGCATGGTCGAAGAGCCCACCGTGCCCTGCCCCCGCGCCTGCTTGAAATAGCCCAGCGAGATGTAGGTCCAAAAGTCGGTCGCCGCGTTGTGCGCCACGCGGCCGAAGCGCGCCACATCGGCGTACAGCTCGGCTTGCCAGTCATGCGATTCGATTTGCGTGGTCAGCGGATTGAAGTCCAGCCCCAGCGACTCCACAAATCGGCGCGAGGCGCCCGGCCAGTCGACTTCCGGCGCGGCCGCCCAGTGCGCGCCGTAGGTGCCGGTGGCGCCGTTGAGCTTGCCCAGATACTCCGCGCCCGCCACCCGCGCCAGTTGGCGGCGCAGCCGGCGCACCATCACGGCCAGTTCTTTGCCCAGCGTGGTCGGGGTGGCGGCCTGCCCGTGGGTGCGCGCCAGCATAGCGCTGCCCGATGCCGTCCGGGCCAGTTCCGCCAAATCGTCCACCAGGCCCTTGGCGGCTGGCAGCCAGACGTTTTGGATCGCCCCTTTGACTGTCAGCGCGTAGGCCAAAGAGTTGACGTCTTCGCTGGTCAAAGCGAAGTGGAGGGCTGGGCTGAGGGACGGGCCGAGCACGCTGGCCGGCCCCAGGGCGGCGGGCGCGTCCACCAGGCGGCGTTGCAGGAAGTATTCAACGGCTTTGACATCGTGGGCGGTGACGCGCTCGATCTCGGCCAGCTCGGCGATCTCGGGCGCGCCGAAGGCTGCCACCACGCCGCGCAGGTAGGCGCGGTCGGCCTCGGGCAGGCCGGGCGGGCCGGGCAGCAGGCGCTGGTCCAGCAGGTAGATGAACCATTCCACCTCCACCAGCAGGCGGGCCCGGTTGAGGGCCGGCTCGGAGAGGTATTCGGCCAGGGGGGCGGTGGCGGCGGCGTAGCGGCCGTCGAGCGGGCCAAGCGCCGGGCGCGGCTCAAGCAGGGCGAGCGAGGTTAGCACCCCCCAAGTCTAGGAGCGCGGCGCGGCGCCCGTCTCGCGACCGAATCCCACCAGCCGCGGTGGCTGGGCCGGGCGCGCCGCCCGGCCCGGGGCGGGGCGCGGCGCCTGTCTCGCGATCGGACCCCACCAGCTGCGGTGGCTGGGCCGGGCGCGCCGCCCGGCCCGGGGCCGGGCGAGCTCCCGGCCCGGGGGCGCCGGCCTACTGGTAGCGCTTGGCTTTGGCGGCCGCCATGGCGCCGTAGGAGCCCCCGAACAGGCAGGCGTGGACCAGCAGCGGGTAAAGCTGGTGCAGGCCCACCCGCTCGGGCCAGCCGTCCGCCAGGGGCGAGGCCTCGTGGTAGGCGGCGGTCACCAGGTCTATATGGCTCAGACCGAACAACGCCAGCATGGCGAGGTCTGTCTCGGCGTGCCCGCCGTGCGCCGCCGGGTCGATCAAAGCCGCCCCGGTCCAGGGCGCGCCCCCGGCGGCGGGCGGCTCGGTCCACAACACGTTGCCGGACCACAGGTCGCCGTGCAGCCTGGCGGCGCCGCCGGCCGGGAGCAAGGCCGGCTGGGGGGAGTCGAAGTCGCCCTCGCGCAGGCGGCGGGCCACCCGCCGGATAATTCCCAGGCCCTCCGCGCTCAGGGCGCCGCGTTTGGCGGCGGCGGCCGCGTACGGCAGGAGGCGTTCGGCGGCGTAGAACGCGCCCCAGGCGGCGCCCGGGCGGCCCAGATGGGACATCGGCGCCCCGCCAATCCAGCCGGGCCCGCTCCAGCCTGGCGGTGGCGCGCCGAAGTGCGGCGCGCCGGCCGCGTGGGTCCGGGCCAGGGCTCGGCCAAAGCGCTCCGCCGCCGCCTCGCTGGCCGCCACCGGCGCGAAGAACTCGAGTTCGAGGTGGCTGTCGCTGGCGGTCACCACCCGCGCCACGCGCACCCCGCCGGGCGCGGCCGCCAGCCAGCGCAAGCCCAGCGCCTCCAAGCGCGCGGCGCCGGGGCCGCCTTGGCGGTAGCGTTTGGTGAAGGTCTTGCGCACCCGACCATTGTGGCCGCAAGCCGCCTTTTCTCGGTAATCCACAGACCGGGTTTTTCTCAGGCGCGCCGGCCGGGCGGCCGGGCCATGCTGGGTCTATGGATGCCTGCTATCTAAGCCCGCTGTGGGAGCCGTTGGGCGCGGCGGCAAACCACCTGTCTGCCGCCGCCGCGCTGCTGGGCCAAGCTGAGGCGGTGATCGCCGGGGCGGATGGGTCCGCCTGGGTCTCCCCGGCGGCGGCCCTCTACCGGACCTGGCTGGCCGGCGCCCGGCGGCGCTGCGCCAGCGCCCGGCTCGAAGCCGAACAATCTAGCGCAATGATGGACGCATACCAGGCTATGCTCCCGGCGGGGGAGGATCTACTGGCGTGAGCGGCGACACAATCACCGTGATGGGCGGCAGCGCCGGGCCCATCGCCTGCATGGAGGACTTGGAGCGGGTGGCGCTGCAGTTGAACTTGGCGGCCGGCTGCATCCAAGACGCCAAGGCTCTGGGCGACCAAGCCCTCGGCGGGATCCAAGCTGTGCCGACAGTTCTGTTCGCCGGCCTTGAGGGGTTTCGGCTGGGATTCGCGCAGGCCGGCCAATGCCGCGTGGTGGGGTCCTCGCGCCACCTGACGCCAACCGAGTTGGCGGTCCGCTCCGAGGCCATCGCGGAGGCGGGGCGGTTCCTGGGGCCGGCCGGGATTGGCGGCCTGGAGGAGGAGTTGGATGACTTGGCCGCCCGCCTGCGCTTGGCCAGCGCGGGCTACGAGGCGGCGGACCAGGCCGCCGGGGAGAAGGTGAGCGCCTGGGAGGCACTGCGGGCCACCATAGTGGGATCGAGAGCCCGGCTGGGACCCCTCGGGCAGCTGGCCGCCACCCAGGACATCGTGAACAGCGCCCTGCTGGGGTTGCCGGGCTATTGGCTGGAGAACGGGCGGCTGCCGTCCCTGGCCGAGTTGCTCCGCTCCCACCACGGCGACGTGCGCGCGCTGCTGGGCAGCGCCGTCCTGTCGCCGTTATTGGTGCCGGACACCCCTGAGGTGGCGCGCGGCGTCACCGCCGTGACGACCTTTTTCTACGGCGACGGGCTGAGCGTGAGTGTCGAGCGGGGCAGGTCGGTGGCGGACTCGGCCCCCGCGGGTGTGGCCGCGCTGGCGGACCGCATCGGCGCTTTGTCCGCCAGCCGGGCGGAGGACTCCACCAAGGTGGCGGTCTCGCGGGTCGTCGCGCTGGACGGGCAAGTCAGCTGGCTGGTAACCATACCCGGCACCTCCCACGTCACACTTGACAACGGCCCCGTCCCATCCGACATGAACACCAACCTGCGGGCGGTGGCGGGGGACGTCAACGCCATCGGGCTAGCCACTTTGGCGGCGCTGCGGGACGCGGGCGCGCGCAAAGGCGAGCCGGTGGTGCTGGCGGGGCACTCGCAAGGCGGGATTGTCAGCGCACAGTTGGCCTCAGACCCGGACTTCAACCGGGTTTTCACCGTCGCGGGCGTCCTCACGCTCGGCTCGCCGGTCAGCCAGATGAAGCCCGGCAGCGCCCAGCAGTGGCTGTCGCTGGAGCACGTCCAGGACACCATCCCGGCGCTGGCGCCCGCCAACGAGCGCGGCGCCAACCACACCACAGTGGTGCGCGACCTCGCCGAGGCGGACGACCCGGAGACCAGGCAAGGCCGCGACACGATGCCCGTCTACCACGGCACCGGCACCTACGCCGCCACCGGCGCCATGGTGGACGCGGCGCCAGACCCGTCTTTGGAGTCCTGGCGCCAGGCGGTCGCCCCGGTCTTGGACCAGACCGCCACCGTCACCACCACGGAATACGTCGTCAAACGTGCCTGAGCCCCAACCCGCCGCCCGCCCCGCCGCCCGCCCCAGCGCTTATCGGCGGATTCATGCCCGGGGGCCGCCGCGTGCCACCATTGATGCCATGCCCAAGGTTCCTGTGCGCCCGTCCATCGCCTCGCTCCCGGCCTACCGGGCCGGCGCCGTGCCCAGCGGGCGGCTGGTTTACAAGCTGTCGTCGAACGAGTTGCCTTACCCGCCGCTGCCCGGCGTGCTGGCCGCCGTGGGGGACGCCGCGGCCGACTTGAACCGCTACCCCCGCCAAATGCCGGATCAGTTGGTGGACGCCATCGCCCGCTTCTACGGCGTCGACAGCGGCCAGGTGGCGGTCGGGGCTGGCGCTGTGGCGGTGCTGGGGCACGCCCTGACGGCCTTTGTGGGCCAGGGCGACCAAGTTGTCTACCCGTGGCGGTCGTTTGAGATGTACCCCATACTGGCCGGGGTGGCCGGCGCGGAGCCGGTGACGGTCCCTTTGGCCGAGGGGGGCCGCCTCGACCTGCCGGCGCTGGCCGCCGCGCTGACGCCGCGCACCCGCGCGGTGCTGCTGTGCTCGCCGAACAATCCGACCGGCCCGGCCATCCGCCGGGCCGAGTTCGAGGCCTTCATGGCGGCTGTGCCGCCAACCGCGCTGGTTGTCTTCGACGAGGCCTACGCCGAGTTTGTGACCGACCCAGCGGCGGTGGACGGGGTGGCGGCGGTGGCCGAGCACGCCAACCTGCTGGCGGTGCGGACTTTCTCCAAGGCTTACGGGTTGGCGGGCATGAGGGTGGGCTACTGCGTCGGCCGCCACCGCCTGATTGAGGCGGTGCGGGCCGCCACAACCCCGTTCTCAGTCACGTCTTTGGCGGAGTTGGCGGCTGTCACCTCGCTCAAGCTGACCGCGCCAATGCGCCAGCGGGTGGCGGGCGTGATTGCGACGCGCGCTTTTGTGGCCGAGGGCTTGGCCGCCCAGGGTTGGGATGTGCCAGACCCGCAAGGCAACTTTGTCTACCTCGCCTTGGGCGCGCAGGCGGCGCCTTTCGCCGAGGCCTGCCAGCGGGCCGGCGTCCTGGTGCGCCCATTCCCAGGCGAAGGCGTCCGGGTGTCGATCGGCGAGCAAGCCGCCGCCGAGCGCTTCTTAGAGGTGGCCGCCACCTGGGCCTGACCGCGCGATTGGCCCAGCCCGGAGCGCTACGCGCCCGCGATTGAGCGGGCCTGCCCGCGGTTGGCCTCGCTCAAGGTTCAAGCCCCCGCCATGCCGGGCTGCCCGGGTCGGTGCGGCGCAACACCCCAGACCCGGTTCCCGTGGTGGTGCTCGGCCGGTTGGCGGTGGACCGCCGCCACCAGGGCCAGGGCTTGGGATCGGCCTTGATGGCCGATGCCGTCCGCCGCGTGGCGCGCGCCGCCCAGATCGCGGGCGTCCGGGCTCTCGTGGTCCACGCCCTGGAAGGGGCGCGGGGCTTCTACTCGGGCCTCGGCTTCACCGAGGCCCCGCCTGGATCTGGCCGCTTCGTCGCCACCGTGGCGCGCCTGGCCGCCAGCCTCGCCGCCGCCGAAGCCACCCCCCGGCCAAATCCCACCTGATCCGCCAGGCTCCGGCTGGCCGACTTGCAAACCTCCGGCTGGCTGACTTGCAAACCTCCGGTTAGTTGACTTGCAAACCCCTGGCTGATTGACTTGCAGAACATCGATTAGGCTGGCCGCCCAGGTGGCGAGAAAGGATGGTCCGGTGCCGCAGACATATATCGGCCGAGTGGCCGATTCGCAGCTCAGCGAACGGCTGGGCCGGGTGGGCGCGGTCCTGGTCGAGGGCGTCAAAGGCTGCGGCAAGACCGAGA
>JAITIG010000217.1 GCA_031279575.1 Bifidobacteriaceae bacterium | reverse complement strand
ACCAGCGACATCGTCTCCTCCGGCTCCCGCGTGGTGGTGCCGACCAACATGTCGATGCTGCTGGTGGAGGGCGGCGCCGTGGTCGATGTGGTGGCCGAGGCCGGCTACTACACGGTGGACGACTCCCAGCAGGCGTCGATCTTCTCCGGGCAGGTGGGGGACTCCTTCCGGCAGGCCTGGGAGCGGTTCAAGTTTGGCGGCGCCACGCCGCAGCAGCAGCGGGTGGTTTTCATCTCCCAACGCGAGATCCGGGGCATCAAATTCGGCACCAAGCAGCCCATCCAGTACTTCGACCCGTCTTACAACGCCGAACTGTTCCTGCGCGCCTTCGGCTCGTTCACCATTGTGGTCAACAACCCGATCTTGTTCTTCGCCAACGTCTACGACAAGCACTCGCCCAGGGTCAACTTCTCCGACATCCAGGACCAGTTCCTGGCCGAGTTCATGTCCAAGCTGACCACGGCCGTGGCCCAGCTGGCCGGGCAGGGCGTCAGGGTCAGCGCCGTCCAGCAGTACCAGGATCTGCTGTCGCAGGCCATGGCCCAGCTGCTGGACGCCGATTGGACCCAGGAGCGCGGCATTGAGATCGCGCGCGTGGCGGTCGAGTCCGTCAACTACACCGACGAGTCGCGCGACCTGATCAACTTGCGCAACAAAGGCGCGATGCTGTCCGACCCGGGCATCCAGCGCGGCTTTGTGGCCGGCACCGTGGCCCAGGGGCTGCACGCGGCGGGCGCCAACCCGTCTGGCGGCTCTGGCGGCATGCTAGGCATCGGCGTGGCGAGCGGGGCCGCGGGCGGGCTGTTTGGCGGCCCGCTGGTCTCCCAGGGCGGCGGCGGGTCCAAGGGCAGGCAGGGGGGCGGCGGCTCCGGCCGGGCGGCCCCCGAGCCGACGCCGGGCTGGGTGGCGCCGATCGCGCCCGCGCCGGCCCCCGAGGCGGCCGGCGGCCAAGCGGCGGGCGGGGCGGGCGGGGCCGGGCCCAAGTTCTGCCCCGATTGCGGCACGCCCACCGGCGGCACCAAGTTCTGCGGCAACTGCGGCCGCCAGCTCTTGTGACCCCTACTTGGGGATGACCCAGGGCCGGGCGGTCACCGGGTCGGGGGTGACCACGCAATCGAGGTCGAAGACGTCTTTGACCAACTCGGCGGTCACTATCTGGCCCGGGTGGCCGCAGGCCACGATCTGGCCTTGGCGCATGGCCACCAGGTGGTCGGCGTAGCGGGCGGCCTGGTTGAGGTCGTGCAGGACGGCCAGGATGGTGGCGCCCTCGGCGTTGAGCCGCTCCAGCAGGCGCAGCAACTCGACTTGGTGGGCTATGTCCAAGAATGTGGTCGGCTCGTCCAGCAGCAAGATGTCCGTCTCTTGGGCCAGCACCATGGCCAACCAGACGCGCTGGCGCTGGCCGCCAGACAACTCCAACACCTGGCTGTCGGCCAGGTCGGCGACTCCGGCCCGGTCCATGGCGCGGGCCACCGCCGCGCGGTCGGCGGCCGAGTCGCGCCGCAGCAGCCCGCGGTGGGGGAAGCGGCCCCTGGAGACCAGGTCCGCCACGCTCAGCCCGGCCGGGGCCTGGGCGCTTTGCGGCAGCAGCCCGATGCGCCGGGCCACGGCCTTGGTCGGCTGGCGGGCGATCTCCTTGCCGTCCAGCAGCACGCTGCCGCCCTGGGGCGCCAGCAGCCGGGCCAGCCCGCGCAGCAAGGTCGACTTGCCGCAGGCGTTTGGACCGACGATGACGGTGAAGGCGCCTTCCGGCAGATCGAGCGACACGCTCTCGACCACCCGCGCGTCCCTGTATCCCAAGGCCAAGTCGACCGCGCGCAGCCGGGGCGCGGGCGGGCGCCCCCCGCCAACCGGCCGGCCCGCGGCGGCCGCGCCGCCTGCCGGGGCGGGCCCGGCCGGTCCGGTCAGGCCGCCCATGCCCCGCGCCTCGCTTCTCGCCATAGCAATCCCATCAGATAGATCCCTCCCAAGCAGACGGTCACCACGCCCAGCGGCAGCGGCTGCGGCGCGATGAACTGGGCCAGCAAGTCAGACGCCAACAGCAAGGCGGCGCCGGTGGCGGCCGAGCCGCCCAAGGGCAATCCCGGCCCCCGGGCCAGGCGGGCCGCCACTTGGGGCGCGGCCAGGGCGATGAACGCGATCGGCCCGGCGCAGGCGGTGACGGCCGCCACCAACCCCACCCCCAGCAGCACCCCGGCCAGGCGGGCGCGGGCCGGGCGGGCCCCGTGGGCTGCGGCGGCGTCATCGCCCAGCTCGAGTTGGCGCAACCAGGGCAGCAGCACCGGGGCCAAAGCGCCCATCGCCGCCAGCAGCGGCAGCCCCCAGGCCAGCTTCTGCCAGCTGATCAGGCTGAGCGAGCCGCCGGCCCAGATCGAGGCGGCCACGGCGACCTCCTGGTTCAACTTGGTCAGCATCCACAGGTTGAGGGCGTGCAGCATCGCCGTCACACCCAAGCCGACCACGATCAGCCGGAAGGCCTGGGCCCCGTAGCGGTGGGTCAAGCCGTAGACCGCGGCGGCGGTGGCCAGGCCGCCGCCCAGGGCGCCGCCAGCCGAGGCCGCCCCGCCCCCGCCCAGGAACAGCGCCGCCACCAGCACCCCGGTGTAGGAGCCGGTGGCGAACCCGACTATGTCCGGCGAGCCCAGCGGGTTGGCGGTGATGGTTTGGAAAATCATGCCGGCGATCCCCAGCGCCGCCCCGAAGGCCAGCGCCGCCAGGATCCTGGGGGCCCGCCAAGCGAGCACCACTGTGCGGGCGAACTCGGCGCCATCGCCCCCCTGGACGACCTGCCACAAGTCGACCGGGTAGTCGCCCCAGCTCAAGGCCGCCACCCCCAAAGCGGCAGCCGCCCCGGCCGCGGCCGCCCCGGCCCAGGCCCGGCGGGTCACAGCGTCACCAGCTTGGGGCGCAGGGCCAGGTGGATCAGCAGCGGCGCGCCCACAAAGGCCGTCACGATGGCCGCCCGGATCTCCGCCGGGGAGGCCACCAGGCGTCCGATGACGTCCGCCGCCAGCAGCAGCGACGGCCCGAGCAGGGCCGACAGCGCCAGCACCCAGGGCTGCGAGGCGCCCACCAGGCGCCGCGCCAAATGCGGCACCATCAGCCCGACAAAGCCGATCGGGCCCACCAGGGCGGTCGCCGCGCCCGCCAGCAGGCTCAGCGCGGCCAGCGCCAACGCCCTGGTCGCCGGCAGGTTGACGCCCAAGCTGGCGGCGGTGTCCTGCCCCAGGGCGAGGGCGTCGAGGCGGGGGCCGAGCCCCAGCGCCAAGACCGCCCCCACCGCCGCGAAAGGCGCCAGGGGCGCGATGACGTCCCAAGACTTGTCCGCCAGCGACCCGATCTCCCAGGCCATCATGGCGTTGAAGGCCTGCCGGTCGGTCAGGCGGATGGCCCCGGTCAGCCCCGCCAGCACCGCCCCCAGGGCCATGCCGGTCAGGATCAGCCGCAGCGGGTCGCCCAACCCCAAGACGCACACCACCACCGCGATCGCCAGCGCCCCGGCCAAGGCGAAGAAGGCGTAAAAGGCCGGGCGGTCGACTCCCAGCAGGCCCACCGCCAGGGCCACGGCGCAGGCCGCGCCGGCGTTGACGCCCAGGATGCCCGGGTCAGCCAAGGGGTTGCGGGTCAGCGCTTGGACCACGGCGCCGGCCAGCGCCAGGGCGGTTCCGGCCACCAGGCCGGCCACGGTGCGCGGCAGCCTCAGGCCGACCACCAGGCTGGCGGTTCGCGAGTCGGCCCCGCGCCCGGTCAGGGCGGCCACCACATCCGGCAGGGGGATGGCCTTGGAGCCCAGCGCCAGGGACGCCATCACGATGACGACCAGCGCCAGCCCCGTCAGCGCCAGCGCCCGCCACCGCCGATGCCGACTGGCCGCCACCGGGCTCCGGCGCCGGCTCGCGAGCCCGCCGGCGGTGGAGGGGCGGGGGCCTGGGGGCGCATCCGGGGGCACGGCATCGGGCGGGGGGGAAAGCGCGGTCAATTGCAAGGCTCCAGGCTTTGGCGTTGTTCCATCGGCAATTAGGATAGCCTTGCCTCTACCAGTTCCCCTAGCCCCCCGTGGAAGGAAAACATGAAACCTCGCATCGCTCGCGCCGGCCTCGCCGCCGGCCTGTTGGCCCTGTTCGCACTCGCAGGCTGCGCCGAGTCTAGCCCCGGCGCCGACGGCGGGGAGTCGAGCCCGGCTCCAACCTCTGCGGCGGCCGGCGCCGACAGCGCCTTCCCAGCCACCGTGGAGACCAAGTTCGGCGCCGTCACCATCCCCGCCGAACCGCGGCGGATTGTCGCCCTGGGCTGGGGCGACGCGGAGACGGTGCTGGCTTTGGGGGGCCAGCCGATCGCCGCCAGCGACTGGCAGGGCTTCGGCGGCGAGGGCGTGGGGCCGTGGTCGGCCGGCCTCTACCAGGAGCCGCCGCAAATCCTCGGCACCCTCGAGCTGTCCTATGAGGAGATCGCCGCCCTGGAGCCGGACCTGATCCTCGACACCCGCTCGTCGGGGGACGAGGAGCGCTACCAGCGCCTGGCCGCCATCGCGCCGACTGTGGGCGTGCCGGTGGGCGGCGACGCCTATTTGACCAACACCGAGCAGCAAGTCGAATTGATTTCGGCCGCGCTGGGCAAGCAGGAAGCCGGGCAGGCCTTGATCGACCAGCTGACCGAGGCCTTCGCGGCGGCCGCCGCCGCCCACCCCGAGTGGGCCGGCCTGAGCGCCACCGCCGCCACCCGCACTTCGGAAAGCTGGGGGGCTTACGTCGAGGGCTCCGACCGGGTGGACTTCTTGGAGCGGTTGGGCTTTGCGCAAAACCCGCAGAT
Source organism: Bifidobacteriaceae bacterium (assembly GCA_031279575.1). Next base: position 1,184 of record JAITIG010000217.1, on the reverse strand, counting down.
CGCCGCCCTGCCGGCCAACGAGGGCGCGCTCGGGTTCTCGGTCACGCTGTCCTCCGAGCAACTGGACCTGTTCGACGCCGACCTGATTGTGGCTTTCCCGATCTGGATCGAGTCGACAGAGATCACCGAGGACCCGGTCTGGCTTGAGATCCCGGCCGTCAAGGCGGGCCACGCCGTGCTGATCGACGGCGACCTGTCCCAGGCCTACTCGGCCGCGACCATACCCGGGAACCTCTACGCGCTGGAACACCTGGTGCCGCTGATCGAGTCGGCCTTGGCCAACTGACGGCCCGGCCGGCCGGCTGCGGCCCGCCCGCCCAGGCGGACGCGGCCGGGGCGCGGCCGGTCCGGGCCCCACCCGGGCGGGATAGCCGCCGGCGCCAGCGGGCTCGGGTAAGTTTGGATGCCGTGGAGGCCAATCAGATCTTGGCGCGGGCGCGCGCCTTGGACGGCGCCCCGCCCGCTGAGCGCGCGGTCGCCTACGAGCAGGCGCTGATGGCGCTCGAGGACCTGCTGGCGAAGGCCGGTCCCAGGTGAGCCCAGTCAGGCGGCGGTTGGACGCGGAGCTGGTGCGGCGCCGCTTGGCGCGCTCGCGCGAGCACGCCCAAGAGCTGATCGCCCAGGGCGCGGTGCTGGTGGCCGGCCAGGCCGCCGCCAAAGCCGCCCGCCAGGTGGACCAGGCCGCGCCCATCTTGGTCCGGGCGGGCGATTCCGGCCAGGCGGCCTACGCCTCGCGCGGCGGGCGCAAACTGGCCGGCGCCTTGGACGAGCTGGCCCACCTGGGCCGCCCGGTCGCGGTGGAGGGCTTGGTCTGCCTCGACGCCGGGGCTTCGACCGGCGGTTTCACCGATGTGCTGGTGCGGCGCGGCGCGGCCCTGGTCCACGCCGTCGACGTCGGCTACGGCCAACTGGCCTGGCGGCTCCAACGCCATCCCCGGGTGCGGGTGCGCGACCGGACCAACATCCGCCAACTGGGGCCGGGCGATCTGGACCCCGCCCCGCGCCTGGTGGTGGCCGATCTGTCGTTCATCTCGCTGGTCACGGCGCTGCCGGCGCTGGCGGGCCTGGCCGCCCCGGGGGCGCGGTTCCTGCTGCTGGTCAAGCCCCAGTTCGAGGTCGGCCGGGCCAAGCTGCCGGCCGGCGGGGTGGTGGTCTCGCCGCGCGACCGGGCCGACGCCATCGTG
>JAITIG010000191.1 GCA_031279575.1 Bifidobacteriaceae bacterium | reverse complement strand
GGCCAGCGCGGCTGGGTCGGCCGGGACTCCCGGCGCCCTCGCAGCGGCCAGAGCGGCCGGGGCGCCAGGGACACCAGAGGCGCCAGAGGCGCCAGGGACACCAGAGGCGCCAGGGGCGCTGGAGGCGGTTGGGTTCCCCGGGGGGTCGGTGGCGTCCAATGCGTGGCTCCGTCGATCGGCTTGAACTACGTTCAACTTATAATGTAGTTCAGTTTTCGAGGAGCGTCAACCCCCGGGGCCCCTTGGCGGCGTCAGCCCGCAGTGGCCACCAATTCGCCATCCGCCACCGAGAAGTGCAGCACCCGGGCCTCGGCCCGGGCCAGCAACCCAATGAACTTGTGCTCAATGTTGCGCTGCAAGTGCCGGGCCCCGAAGGCCGGGTCGTAGCCGGTGGCCGCCAGCCAGCGCGGCACATCCGGCTCCCAGTCGACCGCCCAGCCGCTGGCCGTCAGGCGGGCGCGGGCCGCGTTGAGCTCGCTGGCCGCGATCTGCTCGATCGCCGCCATGCCCAAAGGCTCGAATTGGACAATCTCGTCCAGGCGGTTGAGCAGCTCGGCCGGCATCCGGTCCTTGACTATGGCCAGCAACCGCCCGCTGTCCACCGCGCCAGGGGCGACGTCCGCGCCGAATCCGACCGCCTGGTTCTTGGCCTCCTGGATGCCCAGGTTGGAGGTCATGATGACAACCGTCTCGGAGAAGTCCGCCACCGTGCCGCGCGAGTCCGTCAGGCGCCCGGCGTCGAAGACCTGCAGGAACACGTTCCAAACCCGGGGGTGGGCTTTTTCGATCTCGTCCAGCAGGACCACGCTGCGCGGCAGGCCGGCCACTTTGGTGGTGAGCCAGCTTTCCGGGTCGGTCGAGCCGACATAGCCGGGCATCGGGCCGACTATGCGCGAGATGGCCCAATCGTCGTAGTACTCGCTCATGTCGAGCCGGATCAGCCGGTCCGCCCCGCCGAACTCGTGGATGGCGAGTTCGCGCGCCAAGTGGGTTTTGCCCACCCCAGTTGGCCCGATGAACAAGAACACCCCGTTGGGGCGGTCCGGCCGCAGGTCGAGGTGGGCGCGGGTGATGGTCAACCGGTCCGCCACCTTGGCGATGGCCCCGGCCTGGCCCTTGACCCGCTCGCCCAGGGCCGCCGCCAAAGCGTTGGCCTCGTGGCGGATGGGCGAGTCGACTTGGGTTGGGGAGAGGTGTTTGACCTCGACGGTTTGGTCTCGCGCCAGGTGGCAGCGGGCGATCGCCAGGTCGAGGCGCGAGATCCCCAGCCCGGGGTGGGCGGCGCTGTCCGAGCCGATGCCCGGCGCCAGGGCGGCGGCCACCGCCTCCTCGCCCAGTTGGACGCCCAGCCGGGCGGCCAGCCGCTCGCCTTGCGCCCGCACAATCCCAGCCACAGCGCCCCCGGGCAGCTCCGCCAGGCGGGTGACCTCCAGCACCTCGCTGAGCGATTGGGCGATAACGCCCAATTTGCTGGCGTAGCGCCGGTTCAGCACCACCAGGAAGCGGACATAGGGGTTGAAACGCGCCTCGCCGAGGGCGTCGAGCAGGCCGCGGTCGACCATGTCGGTGCCGAGGTCCGCCAACTCGTCCAAGTCGTCAAGCACGATGACGGCGGGTTCTTTGACCGCGGCCAGCACCGACCGCAGCACCCCTGTGGGGGAGGCGGTGGCGGTGTCCGGCCCCAGGCGCCACAGCGCCAGCGGGTGGGGCAGCGCTGCCAGCTTGGCCGCCACAGCGCCCAGCAGGGCGGTCCGGCCAACACCCCGCTCCCCCACGATGGCGGCCACAATCGGCTCGGAGCGCAGCAGTTGGGCGGCCACATCCGAGGCCTCTTGGTCGCGGTGCGGCAGCTCCGGGTTGGGCTCGACCCGCCGCAGCTTCCCCTCCAGGCCTTTGGCCAGCGCGTCGGGTTTGGCCGCCGGCGTCCGGGCGGGCTTCGAGGCCTTGGCGCCGTCCCGGTCCCCCCGCCCCGCCGAGTCCCCCCGCCCCGCCGAGTCCCCCCGCTCCGCCGAGTCCCCCCGCTCCGGCCCTTCCCCGCGGTCCGCCGAGTCTGGCGGGCCCGCCGCCGGCGCGGCGTCTTGGCTGGGGGCCGAAGCGGCGGCATCGGGCGGCGCTGAGTCCTTGGCGGCTGCGGGCGAGGCCGGCTCGAGGTCCTCCTTGAGGCCCTCAAAGATGGCCTGCGCCATCTCCAAGGCGTCCTCAGCCCGGCCCAGAAGCTGCCTCAACTGGGCCTCCGTGCCGCGGAACTGGCCCGCCGCCAGCAAGGCCTCGACTTGGCGGCGGCCCTGCGGCCCGAAAACCTGGGCGAACTCCTCGCGCCGGTTGACCGCCAAAGCGAAGGCGGCGTGGGTCAGGGTCGGCTCGCTGCCGCCCCACCGCTTGGTCTCGGAGCGGGCGCGGTCGAGGATAACCGCCGCGAGGGGCATCAAACTGTCACTTCTCGTGGAAGCGGGCGCCGCCAAACTTGCTTTGCAGCTCCTCGTCGACCTCGTTGGCCGTCTGCATGATCCAGGTCAGGGCGTAGCCGATCTCCGGCTCGTCGAGGTAGTCGCCCAGCAGGACATGCGACAGCATCAGGTCGATGCGCTCATCCGAGCGCTGCCGCAGATAGAAGCCGCCGTAGACGTCCTCCGAGCGGTAGGCCACCCAGCGGTGCAGCTCCGGGCTGTCGGTGACGCCAATCAGCACCGGAACAAAGATGCTGACGAAGGTGGGGCCGTCGCCATCGTTGCCGACAACTCTGACGAAGCCGCGGGCGGAGTCCGCCCGGACTGTGAAATCGCCGTCCGAGTCGATTGTCACCGTGCCCAATATGCTCGTCAAATACTGCTGGACCTTGGCCTTGACGGCTTCCTTGTTTCCCATCGGGGGTTCCTTCCGTTAGGGGTTTGGAGGCGGCGCGACTGCGCGCCATGTGCGAGCCTAGCGGGCTGGCGGCGCGGTTGGGAAGCGCCCGGCGGCCTCACGGCCAGACCGGGTCCGCGTCCGGGGTGCGCCCGCGCGCGGCCAGCCAGCGGTTGAAGCTCTCGGCCCACTCGCGGTGCCTGGGCACCTGCCACTGGTGCAGCGCCGCCGCGTCCAGGGCCGCAATCTGCTGGTGGCGGCGCTCGATGGCGTCGAACACGCCGATGGCCTGGCGCACGTCCTCCAGGGCATCATGCAGGTTGTCGCTCCCCGGCAGGCCGTAGACCGCGATCAAGTCCACCAGCTTGCGCTTGCCCGGCCGGTAGCGGTCCACCCCCCGGTCGATCAGCAGCGGGTCGATCACCGGCGCCAAAGGGCCGCCCAACCGCTGGGCCAGCGTGGCCAGGCCGTGCCGCGCCAACTCCGCCTCCAAGATGCGCAAATCGTACTGGGCGTTGAAGGCCAGCACCGGCACCCCGGCGGCGAGGCATTCAACCAGCGCGGCGGCGACCTCTTCCAAGGCCTCGGCCGGCCGGCGGCCCTCCGCCCGCGCCCGCTCGGTTGTGATGCCGTGGATCGCTGTGGCCCGGGCCGGTATCTCAACCCCCGGGTCGATCAGCCAGGTCCGCGTCTGCTGGCTGCCATCCGGGCGGCGCCGCACCAGCGCCGCGGTCACCACCCGGTCTTCCCGCGCCATGACACCGGTTGTCTCAGTGTCGAATCCAACTAAATCCCTCATGCCTTAACCCTCTCACCCACCACTGACACCGTAAGCGTGCCGCGCCCTAAACCCCCGCCGGCCGCAACGCAAACCAGTCGGAGGCCGGCAATGAGACCATCATCTACACCGAGCCGCACGATGCCGTCCGCTTCGTCGAGCAAACCGGCTGCGATTCGCTGGCGGTCGCCATCGGCACCTCGCATGGGCTTTACCCCAAGGGCATGGCCCCGCGCCTGGACCTGGACCGGCTGGGGCAGATCAAAGCGGCGGCGCCGCTGCCGCTGGTGCTGCACGGCGGCTCCGGCAACACCGATTCCGAAATTGGGCAGGCTTGCCAGTCGGGGATCAACAAGGTGAACATCTCCAGCGATATCAAGCACGCTTATTACGTGGCGCTGCGCGAGATCCTGGCCGATCCGACCCTGCGCGAGCCGAACACGGTGCAGCCTCCGGCCGAGCGCGCCCTGCGCCAGGTGGTGGCCCACAAGAACGCCTTGTTCGGGGCCGCCGGCAAGGCCGGGCTGTACTAGGCCGTGGCCAGCCATCGAGGGCCTGGCCTGCTGCTGGGGCTGGGCTGCAACGTCGACTACGAGTTGCGCTGGGACCAGTCCGGGCTGCAGCGCCAGGTCGCCGAGGCGGGCTTGGTGGCGGCCGATCTCGCCGGCGGCGGCCCAATCGCGGACCGGCGCGGGCTGCTGGCCGCCATCTTGGCCCACATGGCGGACGGCTCGGGCGCCGAGCACCGCCTCCAGGACCCGGATT
>JAITIG010000109.1 GCA_031279575.1 Bifidobacteriaceae bacterium | reverse complement strand
TGGCCGGGCTGGCCGGAGGGGTCAGGGTGGTCGGGGCAAACGGGATGCGCGGCTGCTTGGCCGGGGCGGGCGCGGCGGCCGGGTTGGCCGGGGCGGGCGCGGCGGCCGGTTTGTCCGGGACCGGGGCCGGCGCGGCGGTCGGCTGGGCCGGGGCCGGGGCGGGCGCGGCGGCCGACTGGGCCGGGGCCGGGGCGGGCGCGGCGGCCGGCTGGGCCGGGGCCGGGGCGGGCGCGGCGGCCGGGTTGGCCGGGGCCGGGGCGGGCGGGGCGGCCGGCTGGGCCGGGGCGGGAGGCGGGGCGCCCTTGGGGCCGGGCGCCTCGGCGGCCGGGCGCTGCGCCGCCCAATCCTTGCCTTTCAGCGCCAACACCACCCACAGCGCCACCGCGCCCAGCGCCAGGATGCCGCACAGCACCGCCAAGATAACCGGCCCCATGTTGGCGTCGTCCGCCACCAGCTCGACATCGGCCGCCAATTCGTTCAAAGCCTCGGCCCTGGGCTCGCCGGCCGGGGGCGTCTGGTCGGAGCGGGAGACGGGCAAAGCCGGGTCCATGGCGGCGGCGAAGGCCTCGGCCTTGTCCGCCAACGGCTGGTTGGAGAACAAGTCGGCCGCCTTGACCGCCAAGTTGCGCAGGGCCTCGCGCGAGGTGTCAAAGGTGGCCGGCAGCTCGGCCCCCACCGCGGTGCCGGTCCTCAACTCGGCCCGGGCCGCCTCGATCCGGGCCATCGGGTCCTCCAAGAACAGCTTGGTCTGCTGGTCGGCCTCGCTTTGGCCCAAGTTCAACCGGTCCACCCCGAAGCTCGCCGCCGCCTGCGCCAGCGCCTCGGCCTGCAAGTCCAGCGTCTCGGTGTTGGGCTCCCGGCCGGTCTCGGCGTTGTAGAGGCGGTCGCTCAACTCGGTGTACAAGGCCCGGTCGGCTTGGTCGGCCGCGCTCAGCAGCGCCACCAGGCGCTCGTCGGTTTTGGCCGCCCCGTGCTTGGGCGCCCCCAGCAGGGCCACCACGCCGGAGCCGATGGCCAAGACGGTCACCACCGTGGCGGCGATGGCCGCGATCAGACGCCGGTTCTGCCGCCACAAACTGGGGCTCTTGGCCGCTGGCGGGTTGGGGGGGGAGTCGCTGGCCGTCATGATGCAAAGGTCTCCTTGGTCTCGCGTCGGGGAAATCGCCGGGCGCGGGGATGCTTCGAAACTGTTTGGTAATTTCACCTAGCAACAGGCTAGGCCACTGTATCAGGTGGCGCCCGCCCCGGTCAGGCCCCGGGGGCGGTTCGCTCTGCGCGCAGGCCCCGGCCCGGCGCGCGCCCGGCGGCCGGTTGCGCCAAAATTGACTTCGTGAGCCGATCCTTGACCCAAGCCCAAGCCGAGTGGCGCCGCCTGGTCGGCGCCATCCGAACCCATGAGCAGGCCTATTACGTCGACGACGCCCCCTTGGTGTCAGACGCCGAGTTCGACGCCCTGGTCGCGCGCCTGCGCCAGTTGGAGGCCGAGCACCCGTCGCTGGCCACGCCCAGCTCGCCCACCCAGCGCCCCGGCGGCGCGCCCAGGTCCGACTTCGCCCCCGTCCGCCACGCCACGGCGATGATGTCGCTGGACAACGTGTTCTCAACCGAGGCGCTGGCCGCCTGGATGGGCAAGACCGCCCGCGAGGCCGGCCCCGAGCCGGTCACCTGGCTGGCCGAGCCCAAGATCGACGGCCTGTCGGTGTCGCTGGCCTACGCCAACGGCCAACTGGTCCAGGCCGCCACCCGCGGCGACGGCCGCACCGGGGAGGACGTGACAGCGAATGTCTTGACCATCGGCGCCATCCCCAAAACCCTCGCGGCCGACCCGGCTCCCCGGTTCCTAGAAGTCCGCGGCGAAGTGTTTTTACCTACGACGGCCTTCGCCGAGCTGAACGCCTCCGTGGCGCGGGCCAACGGGGACATCATCGAGCAGAACCGCCGCCTGGCCGAGCAAGGCAAACGCCCCCGCCCGCTGCGCCGCCTCTTCGCCAACCCGCGCAACGCCGCCGCCGGCTCGCTGCGCCAAAAGGACCCGGCCACCACGGCCCGCCGCCCGCTGGCCTTCCTGGCGCACGGCATCGGCCAGGTGGCCTGGGCGGACTCGGCGGCGGGGGAGGCCTGGGCGAGCCAGTCGCAGGCCTACGCCCAACTCGCCGCCTGGGGCCTGCCGGTCTCGCCGGACAACCTGGCAACAGCCGAACCGGCCCAGGTCGAGGCCATGATCGAGGCCTTTGGCCAGCGCCGCCACGCCCTCGACCACGAGATCGACGGCGTGGTGGTCAAGGTGGACCAGTTCGCGGCGCAGCGGGCATTGGGCGCCAACTCGCGCGCCCCGCGCTGGGCCATTGCGTACAAATACCCACCGGAAGAAGTCAACACCGAGTTGCTGGGGATCGAGGTGCAAGTCGGGCGGACCGGCCGGGTGACGCCCTTCGCCGTCATGCGGCCCGTCCGCGTGGCCGGCTCGACAGTCGCCTTCGCGACTTTGCACAACGCCCGCGAGGTCGAGCGCAAAGGCCTGCTGATTGGCGACACCGTGGTGCTGCGCAAAGCCGGCGACGTCATCCCCGAAGTGGTCGCGCCCGTCCCCGAGGCCCGCACCGGCCGCGAGCGGGCCTTCGCGATGCCGTCCGCCTGCCCCTCCTGCGGCGCCCCCCTGGCCCCGGAGAAAGCCGGCGACGTCGATCTGCGCTGCCCCAACGCCCGCGGCTGCAAAGCCCAGGTGGCGGGCCGGATCGAGCACCTCGGCGGGCGCGGCGCCTTGGACATCGAGGCCCTGGGCCAGGAGGCGGCCCTGGCCCTGGCCGACCCGATGGCGACGCTGCGGCCCTCGCCCGCCCGCCCGGCGCCGGCGGCCCCCGAGACGCTCCAGCCGGTGCTGGACAGCGAGGCGGGCCTGTTCGCCCTGACGGCCGAGCAGTTGGCGCGGGCGCGGGTGTGGCGCTGGATAGCGCAGCGGGGCGAGCCGGCCGGCTGGCAGCCCCGGCCCTTCTTCGCCACCGCCGCCGGCCAGGCGACCGAGACCGCCCGGCTGCTGCTGGCCCAGTTGGAGGCGGCCAAGCAGCGGCCGCTGTGGCGCATCCTGGTGGCGTTGTCGATCCGGCATGTCGGCCCGGCGGCCGCCCGCTCCCTGGCGGCCGAGTTCGGTTCGATCGAGGCCATCCGGGCGGCCGAGGCGGCCGCCTTGGCGGCGGTGGCGGGGGTGGGGGCGGTCATCGCCGAATCGGTCAAAGAGTGGTTCGAGCTCGATTGGCACGCCGCCATCGTGACGGCCTGGGAGCGGGCCGGGGTGCGCCTGGCCCAGGCGGCCGAGGCCCCGCCCGCCACCTTGGCCGGCTTGACCGTGGTGGTGACCGGCGCCCTGGAGGGCTTCAGCCGCGAGGCCGCCAAAGAGGCCATCGCCGCCCGCGGCGGCCGCGCCGCCGGCTCGGTCTCCCAGCGCACCGACTATGTGGTGGCCGGCCCCGGCGCGGGCGCCAAGGAGGCCAAGGCGCGCCAACTGGGTTTGCCGATCTTGGACGAGGCCCAGTTCGCCCGCCTGCTGGCGGGCGGCCCGGCGGCCCTCTAGCCGCCTTGGCCGGCCACCTCGCAGGTGACCGGGGCGGTTAGCGGGGTGACAAAGTCCTCGTCCGCGGCCGGGGTGGCCGGCGCGGTGGGCGCGGTGGGCGCCAGCGGGGTTGGCGAATCCGCTGGCGTCTGCGCTCCGGCCGGGTCGGGGGTGGGGCTGGCGGCATCGGCCAGGCCGTGGGCCACCTTGTACGGCGTGGTGCCGGGGATGGGCTGGTCGGTGGCCAGCAACTCGAAGATCTGCGCCGCGCCAAGCCCGCCGAAGCGCTCGCCATCGCCCCACTCTGAGAGCCGCACCCGGTCCCCGGCCGCGGTGATCGGGATGCGGAACAGCGACACGTTGGCCAGATCGATCTCCCGCAGGGCGTAGGCCAGCCCGGCCAGCGCCGGCACCGAGGCGAATTCGGGGCTGACGTAAAGCGACCGCGTGATGGCGGTGGCGGTGGCGTTGAGCTTGGGCAGGTTGCTCAGGCCGCCGGAGGCCAAGACCTCGTTGATGATCGCCGCCATCAACTCCTGCTGGCGGTTGATGCGCACCAAGTCGGCGCCGTCCAGCCACTTCCCGTCCCAGTTCTTGGCGTAGCGGGTGCGGGCGAACTGCAGCGCCTCGGCGCCTTCGAGGTGGTGCATGCCGGGCTCTAGCGACAGGTGCGTCTTGGTCCCGACCAATCCGTCCGGGACGCAGATGTCGACCCCGCCCAGCGCGTCGACCACGCTGGCGAAGCCGGCGAACTCCACCAGGGCAAACCCGTCTAGCAGGATGTTGGTGACCTGCTCGACCGCCCGCACGGTGCAGGCCATGCCGGCGGCCTTTTGCTCCGGGTCGCTGCCGGAGCCTTTGGCGAAGGTCTGGTTGATCATGTCCTCGCGCTGGGCGCCGCTGGTTTGGCCGTTGGGCAGCTCGCAGGCGGGCAGGGCCACCAGCGTGTCGCGCGGGATCGCCATGATGTCGACCCGGCTGCGGTCGGCCGAGATGTGGGCCACCATGTTGACATCGTTGAGCAGGGAATCCATATTGTCTTGCGCCACCGCCGCGTTCTCGCCCGAGCGCGTGTCGATCCCCGTGATCAAGATGTTCAGCGCCCGCCCGCCAAACGGGTCGAGCGGGGCCGCCTCGGCCGTCGTGGCCCGCTGCGAGGGCCGCTCGCGGTCCACCAGGAAGTCCTCGATCCGCACCACGTGCATGTTGCCCTCAAGCTGGTGGATGCGCTCGCCCACGGCCACAAAGGCGGCCAGCATGGTGGCGACCACGCCGGTGGCCACCGCCTTGGCCGCCCGGTGGCGCGCCACCTTGAGGCGGTGGCGGGCCGGCCTGGCGGGCCGGGCCGAGGCGTGGCGGACTTGCACATGAACTCCTTGCAGGCGACTGGGAAGGGTGGTTGAGAGCCTCCCACCAGGCTATCGGGAGCGGGCTGGGGCCGCGGCCCGCCGTTTGGGCGCGGCCCGTAATAGTTTTGTGGAGATCCGCAGGTAAGAGACCTTTTTTGCGTTCGCTTGAGCGTAAGTTGAAGCTTTCTTGGCCGGCTCAGCCGGCCCGGCCGGCCCACGTCCCGGCCTGGATGGCGGCGAAGTCCGCCGGGGCTTGGTCCGGGTCCAGCAGCACCGCCTGGCCAATCCCGCCCGGCTGGTAGGCCGTGTCCTTGATGGCGGGCACGCCTTGGATGCCGTCCGGCCCGGTGGCGGCGCGGAAGTCAAGCACCAGGCGGGCCAAGTCCAACACCCCCGCCTCCCGGTCCACCGTCAGGGCCGCGGCGCCGGCCCGCGCCAGGGCCACCTGCCGGTCCGGGCGCCACAGCAAGGAGGGCTCGACGGCCTTTTCGACCACGGCCGCCACCACCTGCCGCTGGCGCGCCACCCGGCCGATGTCGCCCAGCGGGTCGGAGTAGCGCATGCGGCTGAAGGCCAGCGCCAGGGCGCCATCGGCTTGGTGGCAGCCGGCCTCCCAATCGAGTTTCGAGTTGCGGTCCTGGACCGAAAGGTCCAGGCACAGCTCCACCCCGCCAACCGCGTCCACCAGTTCTGTCACCGACCCGAAGCCGACCTCGACATACCGGTCGATGTGCATGCCGCTGAGCTGCTGGACAGCGCTGACCAGCAGTTCCGGCCCGCCGAAGGCATAGGCGGCGTTGATCTTCTGGCCCCCGTAGCCCTCCAGCTCGACGTAGGTGTCGCGCGGAATCGACACCAGGTAGGCCTGCCCGTTGGCCGCCACATGCACCAGCAGGATCGAATCGGCCCGGGCGCCGGCGATGGTGTCTTCGACGCCGCCGGAGCCGCGCCGGTCCGAGCCCGCCACCAGGTAGGTCCGCCCGCCCTGCGCCCCGCCCGGCGCCAGCGCCTCGACGCGGCCCAGTTTGGCGTCCACCCACAGCGCCAACCCCGCCGGCCAGGCCACCAGCAAGGCCAGCAGCACCAGCAGCGCGGCCGCCCGCCGCCCGCGCCGGCGCCGGCGCCGGCGGGGGGGTGGCGCATAGCCCGCGCCGGGGCGGGGGGGTGGCGCATAGCCCGCGCCGGGGCGGGGGGGTGGCGCGCCGCCCGATGCCGTCCCAGGGCCCGCCCGGCGCGGCCCGGCCCGGCGCGGCTCCCCGCCGCCGGGCGGGTCGGCCGGGGGGTCGGCGGGGGCCGGCGGCGCGCCGCCGACATCGAGCGGGCGGGGCGCCACCCGGCGGCGCGGCGCCTGGCCCGGCGCAAGGCGGCGTGGTTCGGACATCAGGGCCATAGTAAGCGCCCGCGCGCCATCGGGGGGTCAGCCGCGCCGCGCGGCCTAAACTGATGGGCGTGAGCGAACAGCGCCGCCCGGCCGGGCGGGTGGCCCATGTCTCCAGCGTGCACGTGTGGACCGACAACCGGGTGCATTACCGCGAAGCCGCCAGCCTGGCCCGCGCCGGCCACGCCGTGGCGCTGATCGCCGTCGACGGCCCGGTCCAAGGCCCGCCCGCCGGGGTGCGGGTGGTCAAACTGCCGCGCCGGGGCCGGCTGCGCCGCCTGGCGCTGGGCGGGGTCCAGGCCGTCCGCACCGCCTGGGCCCTGGGCCCGGACGTGTTCCACCTGCACGATCCAGAGTTGGCGTGGGCGGCGCCGCTGCTGCGGGCGGCCGGCCGAAAGGTTGTCTACGACGCCCACGAGGACTTCCCGGCCCAAGTCAAAAACAAGCCCTACCTGGCCCCCTGGGCGGTGCCGCTGGCGGTGGCGGGGGCCCACCTGGCGCTGGCGCTGGCGCGGCGCGCCAACCACATCGTCGCCGCCACCGAGACCATCGCGCGGCGCTTCCCGCCCGCCAAGACCACCGTGGTGCGCAATTACCCGCCGCTGCGCCCAGCCGAGGCGGCCGCGCCGCCGCTGGCCGCCAGGCGGGCCGCCGCCGTCTACATCGGCGCCGTCAGCGCCATCCGCGGCGCCGCCGTCATGGCGCAGGCGGCCGCCTCGCCCCTCTTCCCGCCCGCCTGGCGCCTCCGGGTGGCCGGCCGCCTGCGGGGCCGGGCCGCCCAGGCGCTGGCCGGGCGGCCCGGCCAAGTCGACTACCTGGGCGAGCTGCCCCCCGAGGCGGCCCGGGACCTGCTGCTGGATTCGCGGGTGGGGTTGGTGCTGTTCGGGGACACGGCGGCCCACCGCGACGCCCTGCCCACCAAAATGTTCGAGTACCTGGCGGCCGGCCTGCCGGTGATCGCCTCGGATTTCCCCCTCTGGCGCCAAATCATAGGCCGCCACGAGGCCGGCCAGCTGGTCGACCAAACCGACCCCGCCGCCGTGGCGCGCGCCATCGCCCGCTACGCGGCCGACCCGGAACTGCTCAAACTCCACGGCGCCAACGCCCGGCGCCTGGCCGTCAGCCAACTCAACTGGGCCTCCGAGGAGGCCGCCCTGGCCGCCGTCTACCGCTCGCTGCTGGCCGCCTAAGCGGCCATGGCCGCGACTTTGACCGCCAGCTTCGACTTGCGGTTGTTGGCTTGGTTCTTGTGGATGACACCCTTGGCGGCGGCCTTGTCCAACTTGCGGGCGGCGACGCGCAGCGCGGCCTCAGCGGCGTCTTTGTCGCCTGCGGCGATGGCCTCGCGGGTGCGCCGGACGTAGGTTTTCAGCTCCGACTTGACCGACTGGTTGCGCAGCCGCCGCTTCTCATTGGTGCGGATGCGCTTGATTTGCGACTTGATGTTTGCCACGTGCAGTTGTCTCCCGTTGTGTTCGGCGGCGGCGGACGGGGCCGCCGCGCCAAGGCGCGCGGCAGCCAACCGGTTAGCTTATCAGGCTGATTGGGCGCGGGCGGGCGGCCCGGGCGGCCCGGGCGGTCAGCGCGCCGCCAGCGACAAGAGCCATTCGGCGACCGGCCGCGAGCCGTCCCACAGGTGGGCGCCGTGGTGGCGGGAACTGAGCAGAACAGTCGGGGTGCCTTGCAGGCCCGCCTCCAAAGCGGCCTGGGTGCCGGCTTGGGCGGCGGCCGTGAACTGGTCGCCGGCCAGGGTCAAGCCCACCGCCTGCTCGATGCCGCTCGCGGCCGCCACCTGGCGCAACTCCGCCTCCGAGAGCCCGGCGCTGCCCTCGCGCGGCTGGTCGGCGAACAAGGCGGCGTTGAAGGCCCCAAAGCGGGCGGGCGCGCCCGCCGCCACCGCGTAGGCCGCCGCCGCGGCCCGGGTGGAGTACAAGCTGCCGGCCGAGAGCCGGTCCAAGATCGCGATCGGGTGCATCACCAGGGCCGTCACGTCGCGGTCGACCAACTGCTGCAAGGCCGCCGCGTTGTCCTGCTCGAAGCGCCGGCAGTAGGGGCACATGTAGTCGACAAAGACATCGACCTGGGTGGGCGGGCTTTGGCCGGACTGGGCTGCCTGGCCGGCCGGGACGGCGGCGCCGTGCGGGCCCACCTGGATGCCTGGAATCGAGATCATGGCATGACTCCTTCGCTAGTCGCCCTTGCCACGCTACTCCTTGGGCCCAGCCCCCGGGGGGCGGCGCGGGCCCGTCTCAGGGGCGAGTCCCGTATCATTGCGGGTTGTGCCGCGCCTTGACCAGAAGCTGATCAGGAACTTCTGCGTCATCGCGCACATCGACCACGGCAAGTCGACCCTGGCGGACCGCATGCTGCAGATGACCGGGGTGGTGGACCAGCGCGTCATGCGGGACCAATACCTCGACCGGATGGAGATCGAGCGGGAGCGCGGCATCACCATCAAGTCCCAAGCGGTCAGGCTGCCCTGGGCGCTGGACGGCGCCGAATACACCCTCAACCTGATCGACACCCCCGGCCACGTCGACTTCTCCTACGAGGTCTCGCGCTCGCTGGCGGCCTGCGAGGGGGCGGTCTTGCTGGTGGACGCCGCCCAAGGCATCGAGGCCCAAACCCTGGCCAACCTCTACCTGGCGTTGGAAAACGACCTCGACATCATCGCCGTGCTGAACAAGATCGACCTGCCGGCCGCCCAACCGGACCGCTACGCCGAGGAGTTGGCCCACTTGATCGGCGGCAGCCCCGAGGACTGCCTGTGGGTGTCCGGCAAAACCGGCGCCGGCGTGCGCCAGCTGCTGGACGGCATCGTGCGGCAGATCCGGCCGCCGGCCGGCGACCCGCAGGCCCCCGCCCGGGCGCTGATCTTCGACTCGGTCTACGACACCTACCGCGGCGTGGTGACCTATGTCCGGGTGGTGGACGGGCAGCTGGCCGCCCGCGAGCGGATCACCATGATGTCGACCAAAGCCAGCCACGAGCTGCTCGAGATCGGCGTCATCTCGCCGGAGCCGGTGGCGACGGCGGGCCTGGGCGCGGGCGAGGTGGGCTACCTCATCACCGGCGTCAAAGACGTCCGCCTCTCCCGCGTCGGCGACACCGTGACCGGCGCGGCCCGCCCGGCCGGCGCGGCGCTGGCCGGCTACCGCGACCCCAAGCCGATGGTCTTCTCCGGCCTCTACCCGATCGACGGCTCCGACTACCCGGCTTTGCGCGACGCCCTCGACAAGCTCAAGCTGAACGATGCCGCCTTGACCTTTGAGCCGGAGACCTCCGTCGCGCTCGGCTTCGGCTTCCGCTGCGGCTTTTTGGGCCTGCTCCATTTGGAGATCATCCGCGAGCGCCTGGAGCGGGAGTTCGCGCTCGACTTGATCTCGACCGCGCCCAACGTGGTCTACGAGGTCACCATGGAGGACGGCTCGGCCCACCGGGTGACCAACCCCTCGGAGTTCCCCGGCGGCAAGGTGGCCCAGGTCTGCGAGCCGGTGGTGCGGGCCACCATCTTGGCCCCGGCCGAGTTCACCGGGCCCATCATGGAGCTGTGCCAGCAGCGCCGGGGGGTGATGGAGGGCATGGACTACCTCTCGCGCGAGCGCCTCGAGCTGCGCTACAGCCTGCCGCTGGCGGAGATCGTGTTCGACTTCTTCGACCAGCTCAAATCGAAGACCAAGGGCTACGCCTCGCTTGACTACGAGCCGGCCGGCGCCGAGCCGGCCCAGCTGGTCAAGGTGGACATTTTGCTCCAAGGCGAGACGGTGGACGCCTTCTCCGCCATTGTGCACAAGGACAAGGCCTACGCCTACGGCGTCATGATGGTGGGCCGGCTGCGCAAGCTGATCCCGCGCCAGCAGTTCGAGGTGCCGATCCAGGCGGCGGTCGGGGCCCGCGTCATCGCCCGGGAAAACGTGCGCGCGCTGCGCAAAGATGTGCTGGCGAAGTGCTACGGCGGCGACATCACGCGCAAGCGCAAACTGCTGGAGAAGCAGAAGGAGGGCAAGAAGCGCATGAAGACCATCGGGCGGGTGGAGATCCCGCAGGAGGCGTTCATCGCGGCGCTGGTCTCCGAGCCCGACCAGAAGAAGTGATGGCGGCCGGGCCGCGCCCGGGCCCGCCGGCGCCGTTCCAGGTCTACCTCCACGTGCCCTACTGCGCCCGGCGCTGCGGCTATTGCGACTTCAACACCTATCTGGCCCCGGCCGCCGAGCGGGCCGGCTACGCCGATTTGGCCATCGCCGAGCTGGGTTTGGCCGCCCGGGCTTTGGAGGCGTCCGGCTGGCAGGCCCGGCCGGCCGCCACGGTCTACTTTGGCGGCGGCACGCCCAGTTTGCTGCCCGCCGCCGATTTGGCCCGCCTGCGCCGCGCCGTGGGGCGGGTTTTCGGCCTCGAGCCGGGCGCGGAGGTCAGCTTGGAGGCCAACCCGGACACGGTGGACGGCGACTACTTGGAGCGCTTGGCCCAGGCCGGGTTCACGCGGGTCTCCTTTGGCATGCAATCGGCTGTGCCCGCTGTGCTGGAGGTGCTGGACCGCGGCCACGACCAAGCCCGGGTGGGGCTGGTGGCGCGGGCCGCGGCGGCGGCCGGGCTGGCGGTCTCAGCCGACCTGATCTACGGCGCGCCCGGCGAGACGCTGGCCCAGTGGGAGGCCTCGGTGCGCGCCGCGCTCGACTTGGGCCTGCGGCACGTCAGCGCCT
The DNA here is from genome assembly GCA_031279575.1 of Bifidobacteriaceae bacterium. The sequence goes on along the minus strand of JAITIG010000109.1, from coordinate 3,262 downwards.
ACGCCCTGACCTTGGAGCCCGCCACGCCGATGGCGCGCCGCATCCGGGCCGGCCAGCTGGGGGAGGTCGACGAGGACCTGCAAGCCGACAAATACTTGCTGGCGGACAGCCTCTTCGAGGCGGCCGGGCTGAATTGGTACGAGATCTCCAATTGGGCCGCGCCTGGATTCGAATCGCGCCACAACATGGGCTATTGGTTGGGCTCTGACTGGCTTGGAATTGGCCCGGGGGCGCATTCCGCAATCAGCGGGGAAAGGTTTTGGAACTTGAAATCGCCGCGCGCCTGGGGGGCGGCGGTCGCGGCCGGCCGCCCGGCCGCGGCCGGGCGCGAGCGGCCCGGCGGCGCCGCGCGCGAGCTTGAGCGGGTCATGCTGGGGCTGCGCACAGCCCGGGGCCTGGCCATCGACTCGCTGCCCGGGCCGGCCCAGGCGGCCCTGCCCGGCCTGGAGCGGGACGGGCTGGTCCACCTGCGGGCGGGCCGGCTGGCCCTGACCCGCCGCGGCCGCCTCTTGGCGGACCTGGTGACCCGGGACCTAATGTTCATTTAGTCACAGGTTCGGGCCTGGCAGGCTCGCTACTATGGCGTCAGCATTGACGGCCTATCGCGGGCGGACAGGGTTGAAGGACCGGAAATGAGTTTGCTCACTCGAATCTTCAGAGGCGAACCGGAGGCGGCGCCGGCGGGCGCGGCGCGCCTCGGCGCCTTCCACCCCGCCGGGGCCGGGGCGCCGGGCGAGTTCGAAGCCAGTTGGCTGGCCGCCACCGGCGCCGCCGGGGCGGCTTTGAGCGTGGCGCCGGGCGAGGCGGGCCCGCTGGACTGCAAAGTGGGCGGGCAGCCCTATTTGCCGCCGGGCGCGCCCTGGCCCACCGCCGGGCCGGCGCTGGGCGGCCGGCCGCTGTTCCACCTGGCGCAGTTGAACCTGGCCCAGCTGCCGCCGCTGCCCGGCTGGCCGCCCTCGGGCTTGCTGCAGTTCTTCATCGCCGGGGGCGACACCCACGGCATGCGCCTGGAGGATTTGGCTTGCGGCGCCGGCCACGCCGTGCTCTACCACCCGGAGCCGGCCCAGGCTCCCGCCTGGGGCGCCTGGCCGCCCGGGCCCCACCCGGACGCGCCCGCCCAGGCCCGGCCGATCCGCGACCTCGAGCTGCCCTTCGTGGCGGAGCGGGCCGCCCGCCTGGCCGCCCGGCCCGTCACCGTGCCGCTGTGCCGCACCGACTGCCGCTCCCAGCTGCGCGCCTTGGACCTGGCCAACCCGGCGGCCGGGGCGGCCGGCTGGCCCTACTGGCCGCAGGCGGCGGCTTGGCGCGGGCACCTGGCGGGCGGCAACCCGTTCTTCCTCGGCGACGACCCGCGGGCGATGCCCGCCTACGCCTCTTTCACCACCCTGCTGCTCCAACTCGACTCCGACCCGGCGGCGGCCTTGAACTGGGGCGAGGGCGGGCTGTGCAACTTCTTCATCGAGCCGGAGCGCTTGGCGGCGCTGGACTTCTCCCGCGTGCTTTACCACTGGGACTGCCGCTGAGCCGGCCCGCCGGCCAAGGTCAGGCGAAGCGGCGCCTCAGGCGCCCCTCAAGCTGCTCCAAACTGAGGTTCTTGGTCTCTGGGACAAAAATGATCGAGAACACCACCGTGGCCACGTTGATGACCGCGAACACGGCGAAGGTGGGGCCGCCGCCCAGGCGGGCGATCATCATGGGGAAAGCCCAGGTGATGGCGGCGTTAGCCATCCACATGCAGAAGGTGGCCAACCCCATGCCGAAGCCGCGGATCGCCATCGGGAAGATCTCTGAGAGGAGCACCCAGTTGGCGGGCGCCTGCAGCCCCTGGTTGAAAAACAAGAACACCATCATGCCGCCCAGCACGGCGTAGCTGCCCAGCGCCGAGGGCGGGTTGGCCGGGTTGGGCTCGCCGCCCGGCAGCAGGTGGGGCTGGATTTGGGTCCAGAACACCGCCGCGATGGCCGCCAGCGAGGCGATGATGCCCAACTGCCCGGCTATCAGCATGCGCCGGCGGCGCATCCGGGTGACAAACCACAGCCCGCAAGCCGAGCCCACCACCGAGATGACGCCGTTGGCCACCTGGGCTGTGATCGAGGCGGTCTCGCCTTGGCCCGCCACCATCAGGATCTTCGGCGCGTAGTACATGATCGTGTTGATGCCGGTGGTTTGCTGCAAGATGGCGATGCCCACCCCGACCAGCACCACCCGGCGCACCCACGGCGCCCGCAGCGCCCGCAGGCCCCGCCGGCGCGGCTGGGAGCGCGGCGCCTGGGCCAGGGCGAATTGCGCGATCTCGCCGGCGATGCCGGCCTCGGATTCGCGCCGCACCCGCTTCAGCGCGCCGATGGCGTCCGCCAAGTCGCCGCGCACCGCCAGCCAGCGGGCGGATTCCGGCATGCGGCTCATGGCGATCCACAGCAGCACGGCCGGCAGCGAGCACAGCAGCAGCATGTCGCGCCAGGCGGTCGAGTTGTGGGCGGTGTTGGCGATCAGCGCGTTCATCGAGAAGGCCAGCATTTGGCCGGTCACAATCATCAGCTGGTCGACCGCCACCATGGTGCCGCGCAGGGCTTTGGGGGCGGTCTCCGCCAGGTAGACCGGGACGGTGGTCGAGGCCGCGCCCACGGCCAGCCCGAGGGCGAAGCGGAAGACGTACATCACCTCGATGCTTGGGGCCAGGGCTTGGCCCAGGGCGGCGAAGAAGAACAGCGCCGCCAGCCAGCGGATGTTGTGCCGGCGCCCGAACTCGTCCGACAGCCGGCCGCCGGCCACCGCGCCGATGGCGGCCCCGACCAGCAGCACCCCGCCGACCAACCCCTCTTGGGCGGCTGTCAGCCCGAGGCCGCCATCGGCCTGGGAGTGCTGCATGTAGGGCAGCGCGCCGGAGATGACGCCCGTGTCGTAGCCGAACAGCAGCGACCCGAGGGTGGCGGCCCCGGCCACGGCCCGCAGCGAGCGCCGCTTGCCCGAGGCGGGCGTGGCCGCCACCAGGCGCTCCAACCCTCCGGCCGGCCCGCGATCCTGAACAGACATGCGCCCCATCTTGTCCCGCCCGGACCCCCGCCCGGCCGCCGCCCCCGGTCTTTCCCAGATCCCGGAAGGCCCGCACGCGCCCGGGGCAGCCGGCTCCCGGCGCCGGTTTGGCCGGCCCGGGCGCGGCGCCTGGGCCCAAACGGGGCCATCGCCCCGCCCACCCGCCGCCGCCGCCCCCATCTCACCGCCCCCGCCAACCGCCGCCCCCGCCCCCGAACCCCCACCGCCC
>JAITIG010000210.1 GCA_031279575.1 Bifidobacteriaceae bacterium | reverse complement strand
CGGCGTAACCATGCCGAGAAGGTCATCTGTAAGCCGTGTGCGGGAAAACCGCACGCACGGATTGAAAGGGGGATGGGGAAACGGGCTCCACGGAGCACCGCGCCCCTGACTACCAATGGCTTTGGAGATCACCTCGCTGAATGTTGGCGGCATCCGCGCCGCTATGCGCAAGGGCATGGCGTCCTGGCTGAAGGCGGCCTCGCCGGATGTGCTCTGCCTGCAAGAGGTCCGGGCGCCGGCCTCGGTGCTGGCGTCACTGTTGCCGGAGCGCGCCAACCACCAGGCGGTCTCGCTGCTGAAGGGGCGCTCCGGGGTGGCCGTCTGCTCGCTGCTGCCGGTCGCCCGGACGCGGGTGGGCCTGCCGGGGCTGGAGGCGCTGGACACGCACACCGGGCGCTGGGTTGAGGCTGACATTGTCCTGCCCGGCGAGGCCGGCTTGTTGACCGTGGTCAGCGCCTACGTCCACTCCGGCGAGGCCGGCACCGAGCGCCAAGGGCACAAGATCGACTTCCTCCAGGCGATGACCGAGCGGCTGGCGGAACTGGGCCAGCGCTCGCGGGCGGCGGACGGCGTCGAGACTGTGGTCTGCGGCGACCTCAATGTGGCCCACCGCGAGGCTGATCTGAAGAATTGGCGGGGCAACCGCCAGAACTCGGGTTTCCTGCCCGAGGAGCGGGCCATCTTGACGCGCTGGCTGGTGGAACTGGGCTGGATTGACCTGGGGCGGGCGCTGGCCGGGGAGCGGGATGGCCCTTACACCTGGTGGTCGTGGCGCGGCAAGGCCTTCGACAATGACACCGGCTGGCGGATCGACTACCAGTTGGCCACCCCCGGCCTGGCCGCCAAGGCGATCGACTTCCGGATCGACAAACCGGAGCGCTACGACTCGCGTTGGACCGACCACGCCCCCTTCACAGTCAGCTACGATCTGCCGGGTTTTCAGCCGGGCTGAGGCCGCTTGGCGCCGGGCCGGCGCCGGCTGGCGGCCCCGGGTTGCCGGGGCGGTGCAGGACCACGCCACCAGCCGTCAAAGCGCGCGCGGCGCGCTCCAGATTGACCGCTTTGACCAGCAGGTAATCGGTTTCGAAGGTCGATGCCGCGAAGACCGGCACGTCCGCCTGGGCCAGGATCGCGGTCAGATTGGCCAGCACGCCGACCAGCGTGAAGTCCAACTGGCCGCGCACGCGCATCAGCGCCCAGCCGTCGTCGCGTTTGATGTGGGTGCGGGGCATCGCGGCGGTGGGGCAAACCACCGACACCTCGTCCTCGGTGGTGGCCGCGAAAGCCGGCTGGGCGGCTGGGTTGCCCAGCAGCAGGGCGGCGTGGGCCGGAGTGGTCAGCTGCGCGACGGTGAAGGGGCCGGGAACCAGTTCAAGCTCCAGTGCTGGCATGCCTCCAAGATTACGCGCCGGGGCGGGGGGGCGGCGGGTCAGGCCACGCGCTCGGCTGGCCCGGCTGCCTCGGCCCGCAGGAAGAGCGGCGCGGGGAAGCCCGCCTGGGCGAAGGCGCCGGCCACCGCGCCCGCCACCGCATCGGAGGACCCGGCCTCGACCAGGGCTATGGCGGAGCCGCCGAAGCCGCCGCCGGTCATCCGCGCGCCCAACGCCCCAGCCGCCCGGGCGGCCTCGACGGCCAGGTCAAGGCCCGGCGCCGAGACCTCGTAATCGTCCCGCAGCGAGGCGTGGGAGGCGTCCAGGAGCGGCCCCAGCGCCGCCAGCCGCCCCGCCCGCAGCGCCTCGATGAAGTCCTCAGTTCGCGCTATTTCAGTCACGACGTGCCGCAGACGCCGCGCCGCCAGCGTTTGCGGCCCGCCCAGTTGCCCGATGGCGTGCGGCAGGTTCGCCAGCCCGATCTCGCGCAGGCTCGTCAAGCCGAGGCGCTTGGCCGCCTCCCGGCAGGTCGCTCGCCGCGACCCGTACTCCCCGCCGGCGTGGGCGTGCTGCACCCGGCTGTCGATGACCAGCAACTCCAGCCCGGCCTGGGCCAGGTCGAAGGGGACCGGCTCGACCGCGCCGGAGCGCGAGTCGACCATCAGCGCCGTTCCGGCGACCGATTGCAGCGCCGCCGCCTGGTCCATGCCACCGGTGGCCGCGCCGGCGATGAGGTTCTCAGCCTCGACGCAGGCCGCCGCCAGGAAGGCCCGGTCGAGCGGGGGACCAGCCGGGCTGCGGAGGTCTTGGCTGGGCAGCGCGAAGGCGGCCTCGAGGGCGGCGGATGACGACAGCCCGGCTCCGAACGGCACGCAGGAATCGAACAAGCCGGTCAGGGCCGGTACCTCGACGCCGCGCCGCCGCAGCGCCCAAGTCACCCCGACCGCGTAAGAGCCCCAGGGTGCCACCGCGCCCGGGGCCACCTCGGCCAGGGGGAAGCTGTGCACGGGCAACTGATCGCTGTCCTGGACGGAGGCCAGGCGGGCCACATCATCAGGTGAAACCGAGGCCGCCAGATAGGTCCGGTGGGGCAGCGCGATGGGCAGCGCCAGCCCGCCGTTGTAGTCGGTGTGCTCCCCGATCAGGTTGACGCGGCCGGGGGCGGCCCAAACCCCGGCCGGCTGTCCGCCAAAGGCGGCCGTGAAGCCGGCCCGGGCGCGGGCCGCTCCCTGGTCCGCCGACCACGGCTCGACGAACTGCGGCTGTTGGCTGGGGGCTGACATGTCAGACCGCCCGCGGGACGGCGTCGGCCTCGGCCAGGGCCGCCCGCAGGCGGTTGGCGATGCGCTCGGGAGTGGTATCGGAGATCCAGACGCCCATGCCGGACTCGGAGCCGGCCAGGTGTTTCAGCTTGCCGGGGGCGCGCCGGATCGAGAACAGTTGCAGATGCAGGCGGCCCAGCGGCCGCGCCGCCGGGTCGACCGGCGCCTGGTGCCAGCCGGAGATGTAGGGCAGGGGGACGGGGGCGGCGCCGTCGATGAAGAAGCGGTCCAAAGCGCGCAGCAGGCGGGGGTAGACGGTGGCCAGATCGGCCCGCTCGGAGGCGTCCAGGGCGGGCAGATCAGGCACGTCGCGCAGCGGCGCCAGGTGCATTTCCACAGGCCAGCGGGCTGCTTGTGGCACGTAGGCGAGCCAGTGCGGCGTCCTGGCGACCACCCTGGGGCCGGCCGCTTCCGCCGCCACCACGTCCGCCAGCAGGTGCCGTCCGGTCGCCTCGCGGTAGGCGGCGGCCTGGCGCAGCATGGCCTGGGTCTTCGGTGTGATGGTGGGGTAGCCGTAGATCTGGCCGTGCGGGTGCGGCAAGGTGACGCCGATTTCGGCGCCTCGGTTCTCAAACGGGTAGACCTGGGCGATCCCGTCCATCGCTTGCAGCGCCGCCGTGCGCCGCGCCCAGGCCTCCACGATGGTCCGCATCCGCCGCTGGCTCAGGCTGGCCAGGCAGGCGGTGTGGTCGGGGCTGAAGCAAATCACCTCGCAGCGGCCGGCGGCGGGCCGGACGCGCCAAAGCGGGTTGTCCTGAACCAGCCATTCCGCCCGCAGGTCCCCGCCCGGTGGCAGCCAATAGGACGGGAAGCGGTTCTCGAAGACGGCCACGTCGTAGTCGGTGTCTGGGATCTCGCCGTCGTGGTAGGCCGATGCCGGGTCCGCCGGGCACAGCGGGCAGGAGTCGGCGGCGGGTTGAAAGGTCCGCTCCATGCGCTGCGAGGCCATCGGAATCCACTCGCCGGTCAGCACGTCAAGCCGCATTTCTGGGCCGCGCGGCGGGATTTGCGCGCGGCTGGCCGGATCGGCCGGTGTCCCGGCCCGGTCCGGCAGGGGCCTTGGGTCCACCAGGCGCCGCGTCTTCGCCCCTGAGGCGTAGGGCTCGGAGTCGTCAAAATAAAACAGGTCGCGGCCGTCGGCCAATTTGGCCTCGGTCAAGCGGACGGCGGAGCTGTTCTGACTTGGTTGGCATGTCGTTGTCATGTCTCCTCGACCAAGGTGAGTTGGGTGGTCCGGCGGATGGCGCGGGCGGCGGCGGCGGGCAGGGCGCGGTCGCTGTAGAGATGGCTGGCGGCGCCGAGCGGGGCGATGCGGGCCAGCGCGGCCACGTCCCACTTCGATGAGTCGGCCAGCACGCAGGTGGCGGCGGCGGCCGCCAAAAAAGCCCGGTTGGCGGCGGCCTCGGCCACGTTTGGGGTGGTGAAACCCGCTTTTTCAGCCATGCCGTGAACCCCGAGAAAGAACCAGTCGAAGCGCAAAGAGCCGATGGCGTCCTCGGCCAGCGGGCCGACCAGCGCCTGGGAGGGGGTGCGCGCGCCGCCGGTCAGCAGGCATTGGGCGCTGGCGCCGGCCCGGTCCAGCCGCTCCGCCGCCGGGATCGAGTTGGTGACGATTGTCAGGCGGTCGGCCTGGGCGCGCGGGCCGAGTTCGTCAGCCATCCAGACGGTTGTGCTGCCGCCGCTGATGGCGATGGCCTGGCCGGGGCCGACCAGTTTGGCGGCGGCTCGCGCGATGGCGCGTTTGGCCTCCGCGTTGGCCCCGGACTTGGCCTCGAAGGCGGGCTCGTGGGCGGGGCTGGCCAGGCTTGAGGCGCCGCCGTGGACCTTGCGGGCCAGCCCCCGGCGGACCAGGTCGTCAATGTCGCGGCGAACCGTCATCTGGCTGACGCCGAGCGCCTGGGTCAGGTCCGAGACCCGGACGGCGCCCTCGGTCCGCAGCCGTTCCAGCACCAGGGCTTGCCTTTGGGCTGCGAGAGGACCGGCCATATCCACCAGAATAGCACAGAATCGCGCAAAAACCATCAAGCAGGCCAGCCGATTGGGCTCCGGCCCCAGGCCTGCCAGAATGTTAGGCATGTCCAGATCCAGGGCCTTCTCCGGCATCCAGCCCACCGCCGATTCGCTCCACTTGGGGAACTACCTCGGCGCCCTGCGCCAGTTCGTCGCCCTCCAAAGCGACTACGACTGCGTTTACTCGGTGGTCGACCTCCACGCCCTGACCGTCAAACCGGACCCCGCGGCCCTGGGCAGGCGGGTGCGGGCCACCGCCGCCCAGTTCCTGGCCGCCGGGGTGGACCCCGAGGCCTCGGTCCTGTTTGTCCAATCGCAGGTCCCCGAGCACGCCCAGTTGACCTGGCTGCTGAACTGCGTCACCGGCTTCGGCGAGGCCAACCGGATGACCCAGTTCAAGGACAAATCGGCCAAGGTCGGGGACAAAGGCGTGACCGTCGGCCTGTTCGACTACCCGGTCCTGATGGCGGCCGACATCCTGGCCTATGACGCCAGCCTGGTGCCAGTCGGGGAGGACCAGCGCCAGCACCTCGAACTCAGCCGCGTCCTGGCCCAGCGCCTCAACGCCCGCTTCGGCGCCGGGACCGCCGTGGTGCCCAGCCCCCTGATCCTGAAGACGACGGCCAAGATCTACGACCTCCAGGAGCCAACCGCCAAGATGTCGAAGACCGGCCACCCGTCCGGCATCATCGAACTGCTCGACTCCCCGGCCACCATCGCCAAGCGCGTCAAGTCAGCTGTCACCGACTCCGGCACGGTGGTGGCCTGGGACCCGGCGGGCAAACCGGGGGTGGCCAATCTGCTCAGCATCTACTCAGCCCTGGCCACCCGGCCGGTCGAGCAGATCGTCGACGAATACCAAGGCAAGATGTACGGCCACCTCAAAGCCGACCTGGCGGAACTGGTGATCGAGGCCCTGCGCCCCTTCCGCGAGCGCACGGCGGAGTTCCTGGCCGATCCAGCCCAACTCGACCGGCTGTTGGAGGCGGGCCGGGCCAAGGCCAGCGCCATCGCCGGCGCGGTCTACGCCCGCATCGCGGAACGCTTCGGCTTGGGGCAGCCGGGGAGGGCCAAACCATGAGCCCGGCCGCGCCCGGCCCAACCGCCCGGGGTGGCGCCGCGTGACCGCGCTGCCCGGGTTTGGCGTCATCGTGCCTGCCGGCGGGGCGGGCAAGCGGCTCTGGCCGGTGTCGCGGGCGGACCGGCCGAAGTTCCTGCTCGACCTGACCGGAAGCGGGCGGACGCTGATCCAGCAGACCTGGGACCGCTTGGAACCCTTGGCCGGCGCTGAGCGCGTGGCCGTGGTGACCGGCCAGGCGCACGCCGCCGAGATCCGGGCGCAGTTGCCGGGACTGGGCGCCGGCAACCTGATCGCCGAGCCGGCTGCGCGCGACTCGATGGGCGCCATCGGGCTGGCCACGGCGATAATGCTGCAGCGGCACGGCGACATCGTGCTGGGATCTTTCGCGGCGGACCATGCGGTTGGCGACCAGGCGGCCTTCGCGCGGGCGGTCGAGGGCGCCTACCTGGCCGCGCAGGAGGGGCTGATCGCCACCATCGGCATCCGGCCGAGCGGGCCGTCGACCGCCTACGGCTACATCAAGGCGGGCGACCCGCTGGGCCTGCTCGGGGCGCCGCAGGCGCGCTGGGTCGAGGCCTTCAAGGAGAAGCCGGACCTGCCCACGGCGGCCGGGTACCTCCAGGCCGGCTACCGCTGGAACGCGGGCATGTTCGTGTTCAAGGCCAGCGTGCTGCTGGGCCGCCTGCGCCAGCTTCACCCCGCCTACGCGGCCGCGGTCGAGGCGGTGGCGCAGGCCTGGGACACGCCTGAGCGGGCCGCCGCGGCGGAGCGGGCCTGGCCCGGCTTGCCCAGAATCGCCATCGACCACGCCATCGCCGAGCCGGTGGCGGCGGCGGGTGGGCTGGCCACCGTGCCGGGCGACTTCGAGTGGAGCGACGTGGGCGATTTCGACTCGTTGGCGGCCTTCGCGCCCGATGGCGCCCTGCGCCTGGCCGGCGGCCCGGCCCCGCTGTTGGTCGATTCGCCCGGCGCGCTGGTCGTCAACCAGACCGACCGCCTGGTCGCGGTCCTGGGCCTGGAGGACGCCGTGGTGGCCGTCACCGATGGCGTCATCCTGGTCACCACCCGCGCCAGCGCCCAGCAGGTCAAGTCCCTGGCCGACCGCTTTTGAGCGCAGTTTTCCATGCCCGATGCCGTCCAGGAGCGTGGTGAACAACCACGCTCCGGCCGTCCGGGGCGACGGCGGTAGGGTTTAGGGCGTGTCCAGCCCGGCGGTCGAGCCTTTGCCAGCGGCGGTGGTGCGGGCGATCGCGCAAGCCGCCGAGCGTCTGCTGCCCGAGCTGATCGAGATCAGGCGGGACCTGCACCGGCATCCGGAGACAGCCCGGCAGGAGGTGCGAACCACCTCGGTGGTGCTGAGGCGGCTGGCCGAGGCCGGGCTCGACCCCAAGCCGTTCCCCAAATCCGGCCTGATGTGCGATCTCGGGCCAACCATCGCCGAGGCCGGCTGGCCCCGCCTGGCGCTGCGGGCGGACCTCGACGCCTTGCCCGTCCAGGACCGCACCGGCACGCCCTGGCGGTCGCTGAAAGAGGGCACCGCCCACGTCTGCGGGCACGATGTCCACACCGCCGTGGTCCTGGGGGCGGGCCTGGTGCTGGCCGAGTTGCACCGCGCCGGGCTCCTCCGCTCCCCGGTCAGGCTGCTGTTCCAGCCGGCCGAGGAAGTCCAGCCGTCCGGAGCCAAGGACCTGATCGGGCTCGGCGCGCTGGACGGGGTCAACCGCATCGTGGCCCTGCACTGCGACCCCAGGTACCAGGTCGGCTCTGTCGCCATCAAGACCGGGTCGATCACCTCGGCGGCCGACATCATCACCATCTACGCCTACGGCGACGGCGGCCACACCTCGCGCCCGCAGTTGAGTCAGGACCTGGTCTTCGCCGTGGCCCAACTGCTGACCCAAGTCCCCGCCATCCTTGACCGCAGACTGGACCCGCGCGCGGTGGTGGGCCTGACCTGGGGCGCGGTCCACGCCGGCGAGGCCCCCAACGCGATCCCGTCCTCAGCCGTCATCAAGGGCACGCTGCGGGCCGGCGACGTGCGGACCTGGCACCGGGCGGCTGAGATCATCGCCGAGGCGGTGCCGCTGATCGCCCAGCCCTACGGCGTCCGGGTGGAACTCGACTACCAGCGCGGCGTGCCGCCGGTGGTCAACGACCCGGCTGTGACCGGCCTGGTCTCAGGCGCCGCGCGGGCCGTCCTGGGCGGCAACAGCGTCCTGGTGGCGGAGCAGTCGATGGGCGGCGAAGACTTCGCCTGGTACCTCCGCGAGGTGCCCGGCGCGCTCATGCGGCTGGGCTCGCGCACCCCCGGCGGCCCGGCCTTCGACCTCCACCAAGCTGAGTTCGAGCCGGACGAGGGCGCCATCGCTGTGGGCGTCAAAGTCCTGGCCGCGACCGCCGCCAGCGCCTGACCAGGCCGGCCAAAACCGGCCAAAGCCGGCCAAAGCCGGTCCCGCCCGGAGGCCGCCCCAATTCGCCTCCAGCGAATCCGACCCAATATCGGGATTAGATAACAGCCCGCAGGCGTTGTGCGTCAATGGCAAGAAGTCAGCGCTCTGCCCTGCGCTGCAGGTTTGGCCTGGGAATCCGGTTTATTCACCGGACCCCCAGGCCTGGGGCTGGCGCGGCGACGATCCCCGAGCAAGGAGCACAGTTATGGGCGCATCCCCCGAGCCCACCTCGCAGGCCGGCCCCAGCAGGTCAGGCCTGCTCGGCCGTTTCAAGGCCGTCCGGCATGCCCGGCAACCCCAGGCGCGGCCACCGCGCCCGCCGCAGCCAGCCCGCCCAACGCGCCCGCCCAGCCGGGCGCTCAAACCAATCGCGCTGGTCACCGCGGCCGTCGTGGCCCTGGGCGGGCTGACGCTGGCCCAAGGCATCGGCTCGGCTGACCAAGCCCGGGCTGTGTCCTACCTCAACGGCTGGAACGGCAAGTTTGAGAAGAACCAACTCTGGCTGCTGAACCACCTCAACTATTTCCGCCCCGAGTCCATCACCGACCCGGGAAATGTGGCCGCGGCTGATTTCTCCGCCGCCTGGCAGATGAGCATGAATATCCGAGAGGACGGGACGGGTACAACCTGCTCCCTGCTGGACTACTTCAACATCGCGGTCGGCCCGCTGATGGCGCGGCGCGGCAACCAGGCCCTGATGGGCTTGGTGACCGCCAACGGCATGGACCACGGCATGGTGATTTACGGCAGCGAGTGCTTCCGCACCGGCAATGTGCTGCCCAGCGCGGCCGCCTACTCCACCTCCTACGGCGGCGAGATCAACCAGCGCAACGGCTTGCTCTACACGGTTCACGGCGCCACGACGTCAT
>JAITIG010000131.1 GCA_031279575.1 Bifidobacteriaceae bacterium | reverse complement strand
ATGCCGCCCGCTCGCTTGGCCTGGCCATCGTGGCCGGCGGCTTCTCCCCCGCCGAGGCCGCTCCCGACCCAGCCGCCGGCGGCGCGGGCAGCGGGTTGGGCGCGGTTCCGCCCGCCGGCGGCGCCTCGGCCGAGGCGGGTTTCGATCCGCGCCCGTTCAACGTGCTGCTGGCGGTCGATGCCGACGGCCGGCAGGTCGCCCGGCAGGCCAAGACCAGGCTGTACGACGCCTTCTCCTACCGCGAGTCCGCCTTGGCGCGACCCGGGCCGATTGACGCGCCCGCCCCCGTGGAATTGGGCGGAGTGCTGTTTGGCCTGATCAACTGCTACGAATTGCGTTTCCCAGAGCACGCCCGGCGTTTGATGCGGGCGGGGGCCGAGGCCTTCGCGCTCAGCGCCGCCTGGGTCCGCGGGCCGTTCAAAGAGGACCACTGGGTCACCTTGGCGCGCGCCCGCGCGATTGAGAACTGCGCTTACGTCCTGGCGGCGGGCGCCCGCGGCGGCGACACCATAGGCCGGTCGATGGTGGTCGACCCGACCGGCGTTGTCCTGGCCGGCTTGGCCGATCAGCCGGAGGGCCTGGCTTTCGCCAGCCTCGAGCCGGCCCGCGTGGCCGAGGCCCGCGCCCGCGCCCTGCCCTGAGGCCCGCCCGCGCCCAGGCTGGCGCAGCCTTCGCCCCGAAGTCGGCCTTCGCCACCGGCGCGCCGACGGAGCCAAACCGGCCGAGCCAAAGGTCTGTCGAACCGACCCGGCAAGGCAAGGCCGACCAGGCCAGGCCAGCAAGGCAAGGCCGACCCGGCCAGGCCAGCAAGGCAGGGCCGGCAAGGCCGAGGCGGCGGGCGAGGCTGATTGGCCAGTCGGCCGCCGTGTGATAAAGTGATATCACTTTGCTATACGAGAGGGGACTTGGCATGACAACTGAGCAGACGGCATCGTCCACTGGCGGCGGGGCGGACTTGGGGGAGGCGGCCCGAATCGAGGTGGCCGAGCGGCCGGCCCGAACCCTGCCCGGCTGGCTGGGGGTCCTGATCGCGCTGGCGCTGGTGGCGGGCGCCATCGCCGCCTTCACCGCCGCCCAGGGCGAGCGGCTCGAGATCTGCCTGGCTGACGAGGGCTGCTGGTGGGAGGACCCGGAGGCCAACCCGGCCGCCATCGCCGCCGGGGTGGCGGCCGCGCTGGCGGCGACCGCGCTGTGCACCGGGTGGACCGTGGTGGTGCCGGGGACCACCAAGGTGCTGCTGTTCTTCGGGCGCTACGCGGGCACCGTCCGCCTGCCGGGGTTCTACCAGGCCATGCCGCTGACCCTGCATTCCAAGCTGTCGGTCCGGGTGCGCAACTTCGAGACCGGCGAGCTGAAGGTCAACGACGCGGACGGCAACCCGGTCAACATCGCGGCGATTGTGGTCTGGCGCGTGGCGGACACCGCCAAAGCCAGCTTCGCAGTCGACAAATACACCAAGTTTGTCGAGGTCCAGGCCGAATCCGCCCTCCGGCACGTCGCCACCAGCCACCCCTACGACGGGCCGGCCGGCGCCGTCACGCTGCGCGGCTCGACCGAGCAGGTCTCGCGCGAGCTCCAGGCCGAGGTGGCCGCCCGGGTCGCCGTGGCCGGGGTCGACATCATCGAGGGCCGCATCTCGAAGCTGGCCTACGCCCCGGAGATCGCCCAGGCCATGCTGCAGCGCCAGCAGGCGGGCGCCATCATCGCCGCCCGCGAATTGATCGTGGAGGGCGCGGTCACCATGGTCCACCAGGCGCTGGACCGCTTGGACGCGGAGGGGATCGTGGTCTTGGACGACGAGCGCCGGGCCGCCATGGTCTCCAACCTGCTGGTGGTGCTGAGCGGCGACACCCGCGCCACCCCCGTCATCAACGCCGGCACGCTTTACGCGTGACCGATCCGGCCCCCGCCCGCGGCCCGGACGGCGCCGGCGCGCGCCGCTCGGTCCTGCTGCGGCTCGACCCGGCGGTCCACCAGGCCGTCGCCCGCTGGGCGGCCGACGACCTGCGCTCGGTCAACGCCCAAATCGAGTACCTGCTGCGGCGCGAGCTGGCGGCGGCGGGCCGGTCCCCCAACAAGGCCGGCCCGCTCCCCCGCCGCGGCCGCCCGCCCCGCGCGCCCTAGGAGCGCGATGCCGTCCGCGCGCCTCTCGCCTTACCAGCGCGATGCCGTCCGCGCGCCTCTCGCCTTACCAGCGCGATGCCGTCCGCGCGCCTCTCGCGCCGTTGGACGGGACCGCGCTTGGCCGGCTCGCCCCGCTGGGGCCGGTTGGCCTCGCGGCCGGGGCCCGGTTCAGATCTGGTGGCCTTGGCATTGGACGATCTCGACCGCGCCGCCAGCGGAGTTCGCGTCTGCAAGGCGAGGCGATGGTGGCTGGCGTTGGGAACTCAATAGCTTGGAAAGAAGCTGTACGGGCTTGATTCGGGCGGTATAGTTGTATTTGTGACTGCTACGCCCGCCACCACGCCAGACTTGGAGCGGGAGTTGGGCGCGCAATTCCGCGCCCTGCGCTTGGAGGCCAACATCGACCAGGCCAGCCTGGCCCGCAACTCCAACGTCAGCCTCAGCGCCCTCAAAAGCCTCGAGGCGGGCCGGGGGTCCACTCTGCGCACTGTCATCCGGGTGGCCCGGGCCCTGGGCCGGCTCGATTGGGCCCTCGGCCTCAGACCCGAACCCGAAGTCAGCCCGCTGGCGCTGCTGCGGGCCCAGGAGGGCCTGGCCCCGCGCCAACGCGCCACCCGGCGCCGAAAGGCGGCCTGAATGCCGTACTCGCCGGTGCGGGTGCTCAGGGTCAAAGCCTGGGGCCGAACAGTTGGCGCCGTCGCCGCCGGGCGCCGGGGCGGCACCGCCTTCCA
Organism: Bifidobacteriaceae bacterium; assembly: GCA_031279575.1. Next base: position 16,083 of record JAITIG010000131.1, on the reverse strand, counting down.
ATACGATCCGGCCTGGCTGGAGTCCGGTGTGGAGCTCTGCCCTGGCACGCTGCCGCTGTTAGCCGGCGGAAAGATCCACACCTTCGGCCCGCTGCCCGAGGTGTTCCGCGGCCTGCCCCCGATGCTGGCCGATGCGGTGCCCGATTCCTTCGGCAACGCCCTGGTCGACGCCCACCTGGCCCACCTCGGCTGGCGCCCGGCGGATGTGACCGCGCTCGACCGCCTCGCCTATGTGGGCGCCAGGGGCATGGGGGCCCTGGAATTTGAGCCGGCCACGAGAACCGCCGAGCCGCCCACCCCGCTCGTCCTGGCCGAACTCGTGGCCGAGGCCCGGGCGGCTGTGGCGGGCAATCTCGCCTCGCCCGAGGCCTCCCGGCGGGCTGTGTCTGCCCTTTTGAGCGTGGGCACCTCGGCTGGGGGCGCGCAGGCCAAGGCGGTCGTGGCGTGGGACCGCGCCTCCGGCGAACTGCGTGCGGACCGTCCCGGCCTGCCTTCCTCCTTCGAGCCGTGGATAGTCAAATTTGACGGCCTGGCGGGCGCTTTGGGCGCCTCGGGCAGGGTCGAGTACGCCTATTGCCTGATGGCGCGCGACGCCGGGATTGACATGGCGGAGACCGACTTGCTCCAGGAGTCCGGCCGGGCCCACTTTATGACCAGGCGCTTTGACCGGCGAGACGGGGGCAAACTGCACCTGCTGTCATTCGCGGCCCTAGCCGGGCTCGACTTCACCTTGCTGCGCGCCCACTCGCACGACCAACTGTTCGCCCAATTGGAGCTTCTCGGCCTCGGCGGCGCCGAAAGGCTTCAGGTGTTCCGCCGGGCCGCGTTCAACACCCTGGCGGCCAACAATGACGACCACCCTAAGAACACTTCCTTTCTTAGCGACCAGCGCGGGGCATGGGAGTTGGCGCCGGCCTACGACCTGACTTTCGCGGCCGACCCGTCCAGGCCCTGGTTGGCCTGGCGCCATCTGGCGGTGGAGGGCAAGTACGGCGGCGTCTCCCGCCGCGACCTGCTGACGATGGCAGACCGGTTCGACGTGCCTGATTTCAAGGACGCGCTGGCCGAGGTGGAACAGGCCGTCAGCCGCTGGCCGCGGCACGCCCGCGAGGCCGGCCTGCCGCCCGAGGCCGCGCAAGCCGTCGCCGCCGCGCTGGCCGAAGCCCGCGCCCAGGCCGCCTAGCCCCCGCCGCGGCCGCCCGCCCCGCGCGCCTTGGGAGCGCGATGCCGTCCGCGCGGGTTGTCAGCTGCAGCCGGAGGTGGCGCCGCAGCCTTCGCAGACGTGGCAAGAGCCGGACGGGCGCATCTTGGTGCCGCAGGTCATGCAGATCGGGGCGTCGGCCGCCCGGCCCTGCAGGGCGTCGAGCAACTCGGCGGTCGAGTGGACGCCGGCTTGGGGCGGGCGGGGCGGGGCCGGGGCGCCGGGGCCGACCTCCAGGGCCACGCCCTGGCTGGCCGAGGCCGGGTCGAGCTCGTCCAAGCCGGCGTATGAGCCCGTCTCCAACTGCCGCTCGCGCTCCTGGGCGGTGTAGATGCCGAGAGCCGCGCGGGAATCGAACGGCAAGTGGTCCAAAGCCAGCCGGCGGAAGATGTAGTCCATCACCGACTGCGCCATGCGCACATCTGGGTCGTCCGTCAAACCGGCCGGCTCGAAGCGCTGGTTGGTGAACTTCTGCACAAAGGTCTCCAACGGCACCCCGTACTGCAAGCCGATCGAGACGGCGATCGAGAAGGCGTCCATCACGCCCGCCAAAGTCGAGCCCTGCTTGCCCAGCTTCAAGAACACCTCCCCCAGCTCCTGGTGCCGGGTGTCGAAGCAGCCGGCCGTGATGTAGCCCTGCGCGCCGCCAACCGAGAACGAGGTGGTGATCGAGTAGCGGCGCTTCGGCAGGCGCCGCCGGGCCGGCTGGGGCGGGGCGGCGGCATCGTCCGCCGGCTCGGCCTTGGCTTGGCCGGCGCTCTTGGCGTTGGACAGCGGCTGCGACACCTTGCAGTTGTCGCGGTAGATGGCCAGCGCCTTCAAGCCCAGCTTCCAGCCCTGGAAATAGACCTGCTCGATGTCCTCCACGGTGGCGGACTGGGGCAGGTTGACGGTCTTGGAGATGGCGCCGGAGAGGAACGGCTGGGCCGCCGCCATCATCCGGACGTGGCCCATCGGCTCGATGGCGCGCTGGCCGACCGCGCAATCGAACACCGGGTAGTGCTCCGGGCGCAGGCCGGGGGCGTCGACCACGTGGCCGTGCTCGGCGATGTGCTCCACAATCGCCTCGACCGTCTCCGGCTCGTAGCCCAGGCGCGCCAAAGCCAGCGGCACCGTCTGGTTGACAATCTGCATCGAGCTGCCGCCCACCAGCTTCTTGTACTTGACCAGCGAGAAGTCCGGCTCGATGCCGGTGGTGTCGCAGTCCATCATGAACCCGATGGTGCCGGTGGGCGCCAGCACCGAGGCCTGGGCGTTGCGCCAGCCGTGCCTCAAGCCCAAGCTCAGCACCTGCTCCCACTGCTTGGAGGCGGCCCGGTGGGCGTCGCCGTCGAGCGCCGAGGCGGTCGCCAGCGAGTCGTTGGCGGCGTGGTGTTTGCGCATCACCCGCTGGTGGGCGGAGGCGTTCTGGGCGTAGCCCTCGTAAGGGCCCACAGCGCCCGCCAACTCGGCCGAGCGCCGGTAGGCGGTGGCCGTCATCAGCGAGGTGATGGCCCCGGCCAGCGACCGGCCGGCGTCAGAGTCGTAGGCCAGGCCAGAGGCCATCAGCAGGGCGCCAAGGTTGGCGTAGCCGATTCCGAGCTGCCTGAAGCGCCTGGTGGTCTGGCCAATCTGCTCGGTCGGGAAGTCCCCGAAGCTGATCGAGATGTCCATCGCGGTGATGACCAGCTCGACGGCGCGCTCGAAGCGGGCGGCGTCGAAGGCGCCGTCCGGTTTGAGGAAGGCCATCAAGTTCAACGAGGCCAGGTTGCACGAGGAGTTGTCCAAGTGCATGTACTCCGAGCACGGGTTGGAGGCGGTGATGCGGCCCGTCTCAGGCGAGGTGTGCCAGGCGTTGATGGTGTCGTCGTACTGGATGCCCGGGTCGGCGCACTCCCAGGCCGCCTGGGCCACCCGGCGGAACAGCTGGGCGGCGTCGACCTGCTCGATCACCTCGCCGGTCAGGCGGGCGCGCAAGCCGAAGGACTGGCCTTGGTCGACCGCCCGCATGAACTCGTCCGAGACGCGCACCGAGTTGTTGGCGTTCTGGTACTGCACCGAGGAGATGTCGCGCCCGTCCAAGTCCATGTCGAAGCCGGCGTCCCTCAGGGCGCGGATCTTCTTCTCCTCGCGCGCCTTGGTCTCGACGAACTCCTCGATGTCCGGGTGGTCGATGTCGAGCACCACCATTTTGGCCGCCCGCCGCGTCGCGCCGCCCGATTTGATGGTCCCAGCCGAGGCGTCCGCCCCGCGCATAAAGGACACCGGGCCCGATGCCGTCCCCCCGCTCGAGCGCAGCAGCTCCTTCGCCGAGCGGATGCGCGAGAGGTTGACGCCCGAGCCGGAGCCGCCCTTGAAGATCATGCCCTCCTCGCGGTACCAGTTCAGGATCGACTCCATCGAATCGTCCACCGACAAGATGAAGCAGGCCGAGACCTGCTGCGGCGAGGCCGTGCCAACGTTGAACCAGACCGGCGAGTTGAAGGAGAAGTGCTGGTGGACCAGCAGCCAGGTCAGCTCGTCGGCGAACACCTGGGCGTCATCGGGCGTGGCGAAGTAGCCGCCCTCCCAGCCGGCCTGGCGGTACTTTTCCACCACCCGGTCGATCAGCTGGCGCAGCGAGTGCTCGCGGGCCGGGGTGCCCACCGCGCCGCGGAAGTACTTGGTCGCCACAATGGTCGAGGCGTTGACGGACCAGAAGTCGGGGAACTCCACGCCGTGCTGGCTGAAGACCGTCTCGCCGGTCTTCCAGTTGGTTTGGACCACATCGCGCAGCTCCCATTTGACCTCTTCGTAAGGGTGGGCGCCGGGCGCGGAGAAGACCCGCTCCACCGCCAACCCGCGCCCCGCCTGCTCGGCCGCCCGCGCCTGCGCTGCCTCGGTCATTTGCTGTCCTCCCCTTGGGCTGGCGCCGGCCCGGTGAGGGCGGCGATCTCTTGCAAAAAATCCTCGATCGACTCGAATGAGCGGTAAACCGAGGCGAACCTGAGGTAGGCCACCTCGTCCAGCTCCCGCAGCGGCCCCAGCACCGCCAGGCCGACCTCGTGGGAGTCGACCTCGGCCGCGCCGGTGGCCCGGATCTGGTCTTCCACCCGGTGGGCCAGCACGGCCAGCTGGTCCTCTGTCACAGGCCGGCCCTGGCAGGCCCGGCGCACCCCCCCGGCCACCTTGTCGCGGCTGAACGGCTCGGCCGAGCCGCACCTTTTGACCACGCTCAGCGCCACCGTCTCAACCGTGGTGAAACGCCGGCCGCACTGCGGGCAGAGCCGCCGCCGCCGGGTCGTCCCGCCGTCCTCGGCGGTGCGCGAGTCGATCACACGCGAGTCTTGGTGGCGGCAGAACGGGCAATGCACGCCGACAACTCTAACAAGATGTTGGGCGGGCGCAAGCCCAATCCACTAGATGTTGTGGCATGCGGCCGCCGCGGGCAGTTTGCGGCACGCCTAGTACAACTGTTTCAACCGCGCCGCCTTGCGGCTATGCTGATAGCCAACACCCAACCTCCGACACCTTCCCGAGGCGGCAAACCGCGACAGAACGGACAAAACCATGCGAGTGAAAAAGATCTACCCCCGGACCCCAGAGCGCGGCTTGACCCCGCGGCAAAAACGGATCTACGAGGTGATCCGGCAAAGCGTGCGGCGGCGCGGCTACGCGCCGTCGATGCGGGAAATCGGCGACGCTGTCGGCCTGTCCAGCCCGTCCAGCGTCAAACACCAGCTTGAAGTGCTCGAAGCCAAGGGCTACCTGCGCCGCGACGCGAAAGTGCCGCGCGGCGTCGAAGTGGTGGACCCAGAGGCGGACGTGCCGCAACGGCTGCGCGGGCCGCAGGACGAGGCGCCCAAGCCCCGCTACGTCCCGCTGGTCGGGCGGATCGCCGCCGGCACGCCCATCTTGGCCGAGGAGATGGTGGACGGCCTCTACCCCTTCCCCCGCGAACTGGTGGGCGATGGCGAGATCTTCATGCTCAAGGTCCAAGGCGACTCGATGACCGGCGCGGCCATCAAGGACGGCGACCTGGTGGTGGTGCGCCGCCAGCCAACAGCTGAAAACGGCCAGATCGTGGCAGCGCAACTCGAAGACGAGGCCACCGTAAAAACCTTGACCTTTGCCGGCGGGCGCGCCTGGCTCAGCCCCGCCAACCCCGCCTACCAGCCGATCGAAGCCCACAAAGCGCACATCCTGGGGCGGGTTGTGACCGTGGTGCGGACCCTGTGACACCCGCCGCCCCGACCCCGGGCCGAAACCGGGCTCAGCCCAGGGCGTCGAACTCGGCGGCCAGCGCCTGGCTGACCCGGGCGCGCAGCCGGGTGCCGGCCGGGCCGTAAGCCTCCTCCAGCACCTCGCCGGTGCGGTGGGCCCGCGCCACCAGGTCGCCGCGGTCGAACGGCACCACCACATCGACCTCGACCGGCGGGCGCGGCAAGGCCCGCTCAATCGCCTGGCGCAGTTCGGCCAGGCCCTCTCCCGTCAGCGCGGAGACCGCCACCGAGCCGGGATGGCCCGCCACCAAGGCGTCCACCTGGGCGGCCTCGGCGGCATCGGCCTTGGTGAAAACCAGCAGCTCGCGCCCGGGCGGCGCCCCGCCCGCGATCTGGCGCAGAACCTCGCGCACCGCCGCGATCTGCGACTCCGGGTCCGGCTGGGAGGCGTCCACGACATGCGCCAGCACGTCCGCGCCAACCGACTCCTCCAAAGTCGAGGCGAAGGCCGCCACCAACTGGTGCGGCAGGCGGCGCACAAACCCAACCGTGTCCGCCACCGTGTACAGGCGGCCGTCGGCCGCCTTGACGGCGCGCACAGTCGGATCCAAGGTGGCGAACAGCTGGTTGTCGACCAGCGCGTCCGCCCCGGTCAAAGCGTTCAAGAGGGAGGATTTGCCGGCGTTGGTGTAACCCACCAGCGCGGTCGAGGCCACCCCGGCGCGCTCGCGTCCGGCCCGGCGCCCGGCCCGCTGCGGCGCCATGGCCGCCAGCTCGCGCCTCAGCTTCGCCATGCGGTCGCGGATGCGGCGGCGGTCCAACTCGATCTTGGTCTCGCCCGGGCCGCGCGAGCCGATCCCGGCGCCGCCGGCCACCCGCCCGCCCGCCTGGCGCGACATCGACTCGCCCCAGCCGCGCAGGCGCGGCAGCAGGTACTCCAACTGGGCCAACTCGACCTGCGCCTTGCCTTCGCGGGACTTGGCGTGGGAGGCGAAAATATCCAAGATGACGGCCGTCCGGTCCACCACCTTGACGCCCACCGCGTCCTCCAGCGCGCGGCGCTGGGATGGGGCCAGCTCCGAATCCGCCACCACCGTGTCCGCCCCCACCGCCGCCACCAAACTGGCCAGCTCGGCCGCCTTGCCGGAGCCCAAATAGGTGGCCGGGTCGGGGTTGGCCCGCCGCTGGATCAGCCCGTCGAGCACCTCGGAGCCGGCCGTCTCGGCCAGCGCGGCCAACTCGCGCAGCGACGCCTCGGCCTGGCCCAGGGTTTGCCCGCCCAGGCAGAGGCCAACCAAGACCACCCGCTCCAGGCGCAGCTGGCGGTACTCGACATCGGTGACGTCCTCCAGCTCGGTGGCCAGGCCGGCCACCCGCCTCAACGCCGCGCGCTCCTCCCGCTCAAGCTGGTCCCAGGCCTCGGCCGCGCGCGCCTCGGCGTCCAAGGCGGTGCCCTGGCGCGACCGCAACCATGATTCGCTCACCGCCATCACATTACCCTGGCTGTGTGCAGCACTACTTTTCGCCCGCGCCACCGCCCAAGCCCGCCGACCTGCGCCAGATCGACGCCACCTTGGCCGGCCGGCCAGTCCGCCTGGCGAGCGCGCCGGGGGTGTTCTCCGCCCACCGCCTCGACCTCGGCACCTCCGTTCTGCTGCGCACCGAGGCGCGCCTCAAAGCGGCCGCCGCCCGCGACCTCGACCGCTTCCCCCCGCCCGATGCCGCCAACCCTCCCGGCGCGGCATCGGGCGGGGGGCGCAACCTGCTGGACCTGGGCTGCGGCTGGGGGCCCCTGGCGTTGGCGCTGGCGCTCTACGAGCCGGACGCCACCGTTTGGGCGATCGACACCAATCCCCGCGCGCTGGCGCTGACCAGGCTAAACGCCGACCGCCTGGGTTTGGCCAAGATCCGCGCCGAGCTGCCCGAGGCGGTCCCGGCCGGGATCGAGTTCGACCTGATCTGGTCCAATCCGCCTGTCCGGGTGGGCAAGCAGGCGCTGCAGGCGTTGCTGGCGACCTGGCTGGCGCGCCTGACCCAGGACGGCTGGGCCGATTTGGTGGTGGGCAAGAACCTGGGCGCCGACTCCTTGGCGCGGTGGCTGACCGAGCAGGCCGGCTTCCCCGCCCGCAAACTGGCCAGCGCCAAAGGCTACCGCGTGCTGCGCGCCGGGAGGACCGCGGTGGGGCCGGCCGGCTGTTAGCGTGTTCCAAGTCCAAGCCCGCCAAGCGCTCAGCCAACTTGGAGAAAGGACGCGGTTGGAGATGCCGGCCCGCGCAGCGGCCAGGGGTTCGCCCTGGGCGGCGGCCGCGCTGCTCGGCTTGGCGCTGGCGGCGGGCTGCGCGGCGGGCTGCGCGGCGGGCGGCGAAGCTCCCGGCCCCGGCGCGGCCACGCAGAGCCAGGCGGCGCCCGGGCTGGCCAAGCACCCCCCGCCGGCCGCGCCGGGCGGCTGCGCCGACCTAGACCCCGGGGCCGGCCCGGCGGCGCCGGCGCTGCAAGACGGCGGGGCCTTCTTGGACCTGCCCACCTACGACGGCTCCAACCAGTCGACCCACCTCAACGTCCAGTTCCGCGAGGCCGGGGCCTTCGGCCACCGCTATTGGATGACCTTGACGCCCTACCCCGACGGCGACGCCAGCAAAGAAAACCCCTCCGTGCTGGTCTCGGACAACGGCCTGGAGTGGGCCCCGCCCGCCGGTGTGGCCAACCCCGTCTCCGGCGTCCCGGCCGATGCCGCCGCCAAAGGCCACTACTCCGACGGCTACCTGCTGATCCAAGCCGACCAGTTGGAGCTCTACTTCCGCTACAACCCGGCCCGGCCGGGCCTGGCCAAACCCGACAACGCCACCAGCATCATTTACCGGGTGACCAGCCCGGACGGGATCGCCTGGTCGCAGCCGGAGACGGTCTTCGAGGGCGGCGCGCCCGATTACATGAGCCCCTCGCTGCTGGCGGACGGGCCGCTGCGGCGCCTGTGGTACTCCAACTACGGCGGCCATATGGTCTACACCGAGAGCCGGGACTTGCAGACCTGGGCCGAGCCCCAGCCGGTCGAGATCGAGCTGTCCCAGGGCTACCTGCCGTGGCACCAGGAGATCGTCCCCACCGACCTCGGCTACGAGGCGCTGGTGCTGGGCTACAAACCGGGCCCCGACGGCCGGACCCAGTTCGCCTTGTACCACGCCCGCTCGGGGGACGGCCTGCGCTTCGGCCCGGCCAGCTTGATCGACCCGGAGCGGGTCGACCCCCGGCTCAAGGGCTACCACTTCTACAAGAGCTCGCTGGTCAAGACTTGCGGCGCCTACCGGCTCTACCTGTCAACCGTCACGCCCGGCGGCGCCTACCGGCCGTTCTACAAGCAGATTGCGGCCGAGCGGCTGCCGGAGTTGTTCGGCTAGGCCGCCGGGGCGGCGCGCTGGCCCAACCGGCCGGCGAAGACCAGCTCGGCCGGGCCGGCCAGTTCGACCACATCGTCCACCATGCGGACCCGCAGTTGGCCGCCCGGCAGCCGGACCTGCCAGGTGGCGGGGGCGCCCGCCCCGCTCCAGGCCCAGGCTGCCAGCGCCGCGGCGGCCGCGCCGGTGCCGCAGGACAAGGTCTCGCCCGAGCCGCGCTCGTGGACGCGCAGGGTGATCGCGGCGGCGGCTTGGTCCACCACCATGAACTCGACGTTGGCGCCACCCGGCGGGGCCGGGGTCAGCGTTGGCGGGACGGTCAAGTCCAGGCCGGCCAGCTCCTGCGGGCCCACCTGGACCACCACGTGCGGGTTGCCCACATCGACCGACAGGCCGGGCCGCACGGTGTCCGCGCCGCTGGTCGCCACCTCCCGGTCGCCTCCCCGCCGAACCGCCGCCTGGCCGCCGCTAAAACGCCATTTGCCCAGGTCAACCGCGTAAATCTGGTCTTCGCGGCGGACCAGCACGAGGCCCGCCCGGGTGCCGATGGAGATGGCCTCGGAATCGGCCAAGGTGGCGAGGCCCTCAGCCAGCAAGAACTCGACAAAGACCCGGATGCCGTTGCCGCACATCTCGGCCAGGGAGCCGTCGGCGTTGCGGTAGTCCATGAACCACTCGGCGCCCCCGGACGCCGCGGCGGCGCCGTCCGCCAGGTTGGCGCAGCGCACGGCGCGGATGACGCCATCGGCCCCGATGCCGAAGTGCCGGTCCGCCAAGGCGCGGGCCAACTGCGCGCTCAAGGGGCGCTGGCCGGCCGGGTCCGAATAGAGCACAAAGTCGTTGCCGGCGCCATGCCCTTTGGCGAAGGCGAAGCCCTCCAGGGATCCGGTCAGGTCGTTGGACACCAGGTCAGCATAAGCGCTGGCGGGCGGATTTGCGGCGCCGGGGGTCAGGGGCCGGCCCGCTGGAAGGCCGCCAGGGCTTGGTCCAGCAGGTCCGGGGCGGCCGCGTCGAGCCAGGTGATGCGCGGGTCGCGGCGGAACCAGCGCAGCTGGCGGCGGGCCAGTTGGCGGGTGGCGGTGGCGATCCGCGCCTCGGCCTCGGCTGGGGTCAGCTCGCCTGCCAGCAGCGCCAGCGCCTCCGGGTAGCCGATCGCCCGCCGCGCCGTGCGCCCCTCCAGCAGGCCCTGGCCCACCAGGCGGCGCGCCTCTTGGACCAGGCCGGCCTGCAGCATCCAGGCGGCGCGGGCGGCGATCCGCTGGTCCAACTGGTCCAGCGCCAACTCCAAGCCGACGATGCCGAGCGGGCGCCAAGGCGTGTAAGCCGGCAGCCGGGCCGCGAACGGCCGCCCGGTCAGCTCGATCGCCTCCAGCGCCCGGGCCAGGCGGCGGATGTTGCCGGGCAGGATGTTTTGGGCCGCCGCCGGGTCCAGCGCCGCCAACTCGGCGCGCAGGTGGGGGCCGCCCAGCTCGCGGCCGAGCCGCTCCCATTTGGCCCGCACCGCCGGGTCGGTGGGCGGGAAGTCGATCTGGTCGGTCACCGCCCGGGCGTACAGGCCCGAGCCGCCCACCAGCAGCGCCGTCCGGCCCCGGGCCCAGACCGCCTCGATGTCCGCCCGGGCGTGGCGCTGGTAGGCCGCCACCGACGCCTCCTGGTGGACGCCGAGAACCTCGAACTGGTGGTGCGCGATGCCCCGGCGCTGGTCCGCCGGGGTGCGCGCGGTCCCGATGGCCATCCCCCGATACAGGGCCATCGAGTCCGCGTTGACCACCTCGGCGCCGAGCCGCTGCGCCAGGTCCAGGGCCAGCGCGCTCTTGCCCACCGCGGTGGGCCCGACCAACGCCAGCAGCCGCGGCGGAGCTGTCAGTAGCTCGGCGGCGGGTAGTAGTCGCCCACGCCGCCCGGGCCGGCGTCAAACCTGGCCCCGGCCGGGTTAGTCGCCGCGGCCAGCAGAACGATCAAGACGATCCAGCCGACCAGCGGCACAAAATAGATGAAGAACCAGGGGCCGCCTTTGTCGGTGTCGTGCAGGCGGCGCCAGACCAGGGCCAGGGAGGGAACCAGGACGGCCAAAGCGTAGACTGCCATGACCAGGCCAATCAGCCCGGTCAGGACGCCCGCGCCGGCGCTCGCCAGGCCAGACTGGGACCCGACCGCCAGATACGCGAACCCGCCCGTCATCCCGTAGAGGGTGTAGAGCGCGGCGATGACAACCCCGTTGGCCAGGGTGTACCACCAAAACTCGCCGCGCGAGGCCCGGCCGGTGAAGGTGGCGTACTTCTTGATGGCCCGCTTGACCGCATCGACAAAGCCGATGCCGTACCAGGGCTGTTCCAGCGGCGGCTCGGCGCCGGCCGAGGCGCCGAAGGGGGCCGGCGGCTGCGCCATGGCCGGCGGCTGGCCGTATTGCGGGGCCTGGCCGTATTGCGGGGCCTGGCCATAACCGGGCTGCTCGCCATATTGGGGCGCCTGGCCGTAACCGGGCTGCTGGCCGTAACCGGGCTGCTGGCCGTATTGCGGCGGCTGACCGTAGCCCGGCTGCTGCGGCGGCTGGCCCCATTGGCCGTCGGGAGGTGGCTGTGAAGTCATGGGTCAATCCTTTGCGGATAGATGGCTTGCGTGTGATCACCGAGCCTAGCCGCAAAGCCGGCGCGCGCGCCATTTGCCGCGCGCTGTCTCTTTGTCAGCGGGCGCGCAGCGCCAGCCGCCCCGGCCTGACCTGGCCCTGGCCTGCCGCCTCCGGGCGGCGGGCGGCGTAGCGGACCAGCTCGAAAGGCCCGCCGGTCAGCGCGGCATCGGCGATCAGGTGGTGGGGCGCGGCGCGCGTCACCCGGGTGCGCGCCAAGTCGCCCGGCCGCGGCGGCTCGCCCAAGGCGGCCGGCGGCAGGCCAAGGTGTACCAGGCGGCCGTCGCGGGCCCGGCCCGAGACCCGGGCGCGGGCCTCGTCTTTGCGCCCTTGGCCGGCCGCGACCAGCACCTCCACCTCGGCGCCCACCAGCCGCGCGTTCTCCTCTTGGCTGATGCCGTCTTGCAGCGCGACCAGCCGCTCGAAGCGCTCCGCCACCACCTCGGGCGCCACCTGGCCCGGCAGGCGGGCGGCCGGCGTGCCCGGCCGGACCGAGTACTGGAAGGTGAAGGCGCTGGCGAAGCGGGCCCGCTCGACCACCTCGAGGGTGGCGCGGAAGTCCGCCTCGGTCTCGCCGGGGAAGCCGACTATGACATCGGTGCTGATGGCGGCCTGGGGCATGGCCTGGCGCACCCGCTGGAGCAGGCGCAAGAAGCGCTCCGCCCGGTAGGAGCGCCGCATGGCCCGCAAGATCGCGTCCGAGCCGGACTGCAGCGGCATGTGCAGTTGGGGGGCGACGGCGGGGGTCTCGGCCATGGCGGCGACGACGTCCTCGGTGAAGGCGGCCGGGTGCGGCGAGGTGAAGCGGAGGCGCTCCAAGCCCCGCACCGCCCCGGCCGCGCGCAGCAGCTTGGCGAAGGCGCCGCGGTCGCCGAACTCGGCCCCATAGGAGTTGACGTTTTGGCCCAGCAAGGTCACCTCGACCGCCCCGGCGGCGACCACCGCCTCGACCTCGGCCAGGATGTCGCCGGGGCGGCGGTCCCGCTCGCGTCCGCGCAGCGAGGGCACAATGCAGAAGGTGCAGGTGTTGTTGCAGCCGACCGAGATCGAGACCCAGGCGCTGAAGGGCGACTCGCGCCGGGTGGGCAGCGTGGACGGGAAAACCGCCAGCGCCTCCTCGATCTCAACTTGGGCCCGCTGGTTGTGCCGCGCCCGCTCCAGCAGGGCCGGCAGCGAGCCCAGGTTGTGGGTGCCGAAGACCACGTCCACCCACGGCGCCTGGCGCACGATGCCGTCCCGGTCCTTTTGCGCCAAGCACCCCCCGACCGCGATTTGCATGCCCGGCCGCGCCTGTTTGGCCGCCCTGAGCTGCCCCAGGTTGCCGAACAGCCTGGTGGCGGCGGCCTCCCGGACGGCGCAGGTGTTCAGCACCACGACATCGGCCTGGGGCAGGCCGCGGCTGTGGATGGCGCCCCCGGGGGCGGGGATGTAGCCGGCCGCGTCCAGCACGCCCGCCATGTGCTCGGCGTCGTGGAGGTTCATTTGGCAGCCCAGCGTGCGGATGGCGTAGGTGCGGGGTGGTTCGGCGGCCATGGCTCACAGGCCGCCCGCTTGGTCGGCTTCCTCGGCCAGCAGGCGCTGGACCGCGGCGTAGGCCGCCCCCGGGGGGTGGCCTTTGCGCACCAGGGCGGCGGTGGCGCGGCGCAGCCGCGTCTGGCGCGGCAGCCCGGCGCTGGCGCGCAGGCGCTGGCGGGCGACGCGCCGCGCGGCCGCCGCCTCGTCTTCGGGGGTGACCTGGGCCACGGCGGCGGCGGCCGTCGCGGGGTCGATCCCCTTGCGGCTCAACTCCTCCATCAAGGCGCGGCCCGCCAGCCCGCGCTCGCCGTGCCGGGCGCGGACCAAGGCCTGCGCCAAGGCTTGGTCGTCGACCAGGCCCACCGCCTCGAACCGGTCCAGCACGCCGGCGGCGACCTGGGGCGGGATTCCCCGGCTGGAGAGCAGTTGCTCAAGCTGCGCCCGCGAGCGGGCGGCGCGGTCCAGCGCCTTTAGGGCGATGGACCGCGCCATCTCCTCGGGCGCCGCCAGGCTCACGGCCGCCCGCCCGCGCCCGGCCCGGACCTCACTGGAGCCTGTCCTGGCCGGCGGCCGGCGCCGGCTCATCCCCCAATGGGCCCGAGGCGGCGCCGGGCCCGGCCTCGGCGGCGGCCCCGATCCCCAAAGCCTGGCGGATTTTGGCCTCCAACTCATCCGCCAGGGCGGGGTTGTCCTTCAGGAAGGCGCGGGCGTTCTCTTTGCCTTGGCCCAGCTGGTCCCCGCCGTAGGTGTACCAGGCGCCGGATTTGCGCACCAGGCCGTGCTCCACGCCCAAGTCGATCAGCCCGCCCTCGCGGGAGATGCCCTGGCCGTACAAGATGTCGAACTCGGCCTGTTTGAACGGCGCCGCGACCTTGTTCTTGACCACCTTGACGCGGGTGCGGTTGCCGACCGGGTTGGTGCCCTCCTTCAGCGTCTCGATGCGCCGCACGTCCAGGCGCACCGAGGCGTAGAACTTCAGCGCCCGCCCGCCGGTGGTGGTCTCCGGCGAGCCGAAGAAGACGCCGACCTTTTCCCGCAGTTGGTTGATGAACACCGCCGTTGTGCCCGAGGCCGCCAGCGCGCCGGTCATTTTGCGCATGGCCTGGGACATCAGCCGGGCCTGGAGGCCAACGTGGCTGTCCCCCATCTCGCCCTCGATCTCCGCCTTGGGCACCAGGGCCGCCACCGAGTCGATCACCACGATGTCCAGCGCCCCGGAGCGGACCAGCATGTCCGCGATCTCCAGCGCCTGCTCGCCGGTGTCCGGCTGGGACACCAGCAAATCGTCCGTGTTCACCCCCAGCCGCGCCGCGTAGTCCGGGTCGAGGGCGTGCTCGGCGTCGATGAAAGCCGCGATCCCGCCCCCCTTTTGGGCGTTGGCGACGGCGTGCAGCGCCACGGTGGTCTTGCCCGAGCTCTCCGGGCCGTAGATCTCCACGATCCGCCCGCGCGGCAAGCCGCCGATCCCCAACGCCAAGTCCAAGGCGATCGAGCCCGTCGGGATGACGTCGACGGGCGCGTGGGCCTCATCCCCCAACCGCATGATGGACCCTTTGCCATACTGCCGATCAATCTGCGCCAAGGCGTTGGCCAACGCCTTGTCTTTGTCTACCTGAGCCATCGATACGCTCCTTCACTGCTTGCCCGAGGGACCCAATAGTTCAACGCCATCCAGGCTAGAGGCAACCTCTGACACCGCAAGCTGAGAAAAATCCGGCCTGTGGACAACGCGATCCGCCAGATAGCATAGCGAACGCCTGTTCGACGCGCCGGCAGCGCCGCGCGGCGTGTCGCCCATCCAATGCCGAACTCGGCCCCCCAAGCGCCCCAAAACCGGGCGCAACCGCTGGTCAGGCCCCCGCGGCCGCCAGCGCGCCAGCCCTCAAGCCGGCCACCTCCAAGTTGGTGCGGGCCACCTCCAGCGCCACACTGGCCTGGATCGAAGTCGCGTTCGCGCCCAGCGCGATCTCGCCCGCGGCCTGCGCCCCCCAGCGCACCCGGCGGGCCGCCTCGGCCAAAGTGGTGACGCGGGCGGCGGCGCGCACCAGCCACTCGACATCGCGCCCCTGGTGGGAGCGGGCGGCCAGGGCGACCAAGTCGCGGGCCTGGTGGACCGCCGCCTCCGCCTCGCTGGCGCGGTCCCGGATGGCGACCGCGGCGTCGCTGGCGGCCAAGGCGTCGCGCGCCGCGGCCTGGGCGGCGGCCTCGGCGGAACCGTCCAGGGCGCGCACGGCATCGTTCATCTTGCCCGAGGAGAGCAGGTCGGAGACTTCGGCGGCGAACCCCTCGGCCTCGGCGCAGTGGCCTTCCGCCCGGCGCGCGGCCCAGGCGGTGGTCTCCGCCAGGGTCAAGCCGGTGAGCGGATCGGCCGCCCGAGCCGCCTCGACTGCCTGCCGCGCGATCACCATGCGGTGGGCGATCGCCTCTTCGAAGTCGTCGCGCAAGCTTTGGGCAGGGCGCTCAAGCACCTGGGCAGTCACGGGGATTCCTCCTTGGGGATTTGGCTCTTAGCGGACCGCTAGGGACAACCTGGGCCGCTCCGGAGGTATTCCGTTGCGCACACAACCTTCACATTTGCGCGTAGGCCGATGCCGTCCGCCCACCCGCCGCCAAGCCGGTAAGATTCAGCGGAGTTCCGGCCTCGGCCGGGCAGCGGGCCGGCCCCGGCCGGCCGCGCGGGCGTAGCTCAATGGCAGAGCCCCAGCCTTCCAAGCTGGCCATGCGGGTTCGATTCCCGTCGCCCGCTCCACCCCCGCCCGCTCCACCCCCGCCCGGGCGCGGCGCGGGGCCTGGGGAATAGTCCGCCCGGCGGGGCCGTTGGGGATCATTGACACGTTCGTGGCCGCGGCGGCCCGAACCAGCGCGGGCCGGGTTTCACCTCCCTGCCCGCCGCCGGTGCGGGCGGCCGCCGCCCGCCGCCCTGGGCCGCGAGCGTGTCGACAACTCTTCTAGGTCGGCGGCGAGCCGGCCGACGGCGGGCGCGAGGCGGCGCGAGCCGATAAACTGGCTGACCGCGGCGAGCCTCGCCGCCCGCGGGATGTGGCGCAGTTTGGTAGCGCACCTGCTTTGGGAGCAGGGGGCCCCGGGTTCAAATCCCGGCATCCCGACTGAGAGCCCGCGTGTTCGCGCTGGTGAATGACCGTTTCCGTTCTCCGATAGGAGGCGGGA
>JAITIG010000094.1 GCA_031279575.1 Bifidobacteriaceae bacterium | reverse complement strand
AACCTGGTGCCGGCCCTCGGCTCGTTCAAACCGACCTTCCTGCTGGGCGTGCCCCGCGTCCTGGAGAAGGTCTACAACGCGGCCGAGCAGAAGGCCGGCTCCGGGCTGAAACTGAAGATCTTCCGCTGGTCGGCCAAAGTCGCCATCGTCTACTCGCGCGCCCTGGACACCAAACGCGGGCCCTCCTGGTGGCTGCGCCGGCAGCACCGGCTGGCGGACAAGCTGGTGTACCACTCGATCCGCGAGGCCATGGGCGGGCAAACCAAGTACGCCGTCTCCGGCGGCGCCGCGCTGGGCGAGCGGCTGGGGCACTTCTACCGGGGGATCGGGCTGATGGTGCTGGAGGGCTACGGCCTGACCGAGACCACCGCCCCGATCATGGTCAACCGGCTCAACCGGCAGAAGATCGGCTCGGTGGGCCTGCCCTTCCCGGGCTGCGAGGCGCGCATCGGCCCGGACGGCGAGATCCTGCTCAAGGGGATCAACGTCTTCGACGCGTACCACAACAACCCGGCGGCCACCGCCGAGGCCTTCTCCGACGGCTGGTTCCGCACCGGCGACATGGGCTACCTGGACGATGACGGCTACCTGTTCATCACCGGCCGCAAGAAGGAGCTGATCGTCACGGCCGGCGGCAAGAACGTCGCCCCGGCCGTGCTGGAGGACCGCCTGCGCGGCCACCCGCTGGTCTCCCAGGTGGTTGTGGTGGGCGATGCCAGGCCCTTCATCGGCGCGCTGATCACGCTCGACGCCGAGATGCTGCCCGGCTGGCTGGCCAACCACGGCCAACCGCCCATGAGCTTGGCCCAAGCCCGCACCGACCCGGCCGTGCTGGCCTCGCTGGAGCGCGGCGTGGCGCGGGCCAACGAGGCGGTCTCCCGGGCCGAGTCGATCCGCAAGTTCGCCGTCCTGGCGGACGACTTCACCGAGTTGAACGGCTATTTGACGCCGTCGCTGAAAGTCAAACGCGGCAAGGTGCTGGCCGCCTACCAAAACGAGATCGACGGGCTCTACGCCCAGCCGTGAGCCCGCCCGGCGGCGGTGGGCGCGGTAGGGTGGTCACCATGCGCAACAAGCCTTGGGTTGTCCTGGCGGGCGCGCTGGCGGCGCTTGGCCTGGCCGCTTGCGGTTCCGCCGGCGACGAGCAGACCACCAAACCCTACGATGACGACGGCACCATCCCGGTGGCCCTGCTGCCGGCCCCCCAGGGGGAGGAGGCGGCCGTGGAGGGTTTGGAGGAGACCCTGGCGACCGCCGCCAAGGCGGAGGCCGGCTGGGTCTCGGCGCCTTGGGCTCTGGCGGCGCCGGCGGTGAAGGACGCCACCGAGTTGCAGATCATCTACGTGGCCGGCGACACCACCTGCTACAGCGCGGCCGGTTTCACGCTCGACGAGTCGAACTCGAAGGTCACCGTGGGCGCCTACACGCTCAAAGTCGAAGGCGCCCAGGACTGCCCGGCCAACCCGGCCGGGGCGTTCAAATGGGGCACCATCAAACTGGGCCAGCCGCTGGGCGAGCGCGCCCTGGTGCACGCCGGGGTCGACGAGATCTACCAGGACTTCAGCTGGGGGCCGTTCGCCACGGCCGCGGCGGTTGAAGAGCCGTCTCCAACCACGCCCGCCGCCGGCGAGACCGCCGGCGGCGACGAGGGGGCGGGCCAGTGATCACCGCCGTCGTGATGATCAACACGGCCGCCGACCTCATCCCCGAGGCGGCCACAGCCATCGCGGAGGTGGAGGGCATCACCGCGGTCTACTCCGTCACCGGCGAGGTCGACTTGATCGCCATCGCCCAGGTGCGCCGCCACGAGGACCTGGCCCAGGTCATCGCCGACAAGGTGTCGAAAACCCCGGGGGTGGTCTCGACCCAGACCTTCATCGCCTTCCAGACCTATTCCAAGCAGGACTTGGCCCAGGCTTACGATTTGGGCCTGGGGGATTGAGCCGCCAAGCTCTGACCTGGCCGCGGGCGGGCGGCTACCCTTGAGGCATGTTCTCCCCGGTTTACTCGGTCACCGCCAAACTGCTCGCCTCCATCAGCTTGGTCGAGCGCGGCCGCGGCCGTATCGACGCCGCCCGCTTGGCCCCGCGGCAGGCTGCGGACTTGCGCCAGCAGGCCGAGCTGGAGATGGTGGTGGCCTCGGCCGGCCTGTCCGACCACTCGCTCGACCGGGCCCAGATCGAGGCCATCTTGGACGGGCGCGAGGTCCACGCCCGCGCCCAGGCGGTGGCCGAGGTCCGCGCCGCCGCGGCGGCGATCAGTTGGGCGCGCCAGCGCCAATTGGACACCTCGCCTTTGACCTTGGACGACATCCAGGAGCTGCACCGGCTTTTCACCCGCGGCCTGGCCATGGACCACGAGTGCGGCGCCTTTAGGGCCGGGCCGGCCGTGATTGTCCACCAGTACCTGGGCGCCGCCTGGGGCGACTACAAGGCGCCGCCGGCCGATGTGGTCGCCCCCAGGTTGGGCGCCTTGCTGAATTGGCTGGCCGGGGCCGGGGCCGACCCGCACCCGGTGATCGCGGCCGGGATAGCCCACCAGGAGATCACCGCCATCCGGCCGTTCACCCTGGCCACCGGGCAGATTGCCCGGCTGGTCTCGCGGATTGTCCTAGCCCAGCACGGTTACTCGTTCCACGAGGGGCTGGCCTTGGGCTCCTATTACCTGGCCAACCGCACCGCCTACCACACGGCGCTCGACAACGGGGCCAGCTACCTAGAGCGGGCGCGCGCCTCGCGCGATGAGTGGCTCGACTTCTACCTGCGCGGCCTGCTCAACGAGGTCGACCGCCTGACCGCCCTGATCGCCGCCTTCAAAGTGGAGGGCTGCCCGGCCGGGACGGGCCGGGTGGTGCGGCGCGACGAGGCCTCGCTGCTGGCCTTCGCCCAAGAGTACGGCTCGGTCACCAAGCACGATGCCGCCTCCATCCTCTCCCCCCTGCCCCGCCGCCTGGTGGCCCGGCGCCTGGCCGCCATGGTGGCCGCGGGCGAGTTGGCCGAGGACGCCTCCGGCGACCAAGTGCGCTACCGCCCGGCCAGCCCGGCCGGGGCCGAGGCGCCCGCCGCCTGAGGCGGCGCCGGCCGCTCAGCGGGGGGCGGCGCGGACGTAGCCGACCCGCTCGACCAGTTCTTGGCCCTGCGCGGAGGTGATCCAGTCGATTAGGCGCTCGGTTTGGCCCGCCCGGGCCTCGTCGGCCGCCGAATCGGCGCCCCAGCCGTAGGCGGCCGCCTCGTCGGCGTAATAGGCGGCCGCCTCGTCGGCGTACCCGGCGCCGGCGCGCGCGGGGTCGAAGCTTGCCACCGTGACAGCGAAGAACTCGACCGTGAACGGGTAGTCGCCGGAGGCGATGTTGGCCGGGGTGGGCGCGAAACCGTCGACCGAGAGCATTTTGATCTCATCGCTCAGGATCATCTGCTCCAAGTAGTAGCGGAAGGAGAAGCCGATCGCCCCGGAGGCGTTGCGGTAGTCCAGGGCCTGGCTGACCACGCCCGTCATCGACATGAAAGTGGTCTCCTCCTCCAGCGGCGGGGTCATCGCCGGGGTGTCCCCCATGATGTTCAAAAAAGCCGTCTGGCTGCCCGAGTTGGCATTGCGCTGGTAGGCCTCGATGCCGGCGGCGCGGCCGCCAACCGACGCCCAGTTGGTGATCTCGCCGGAGTAGATCCGCCGGATGTCCTGCGCCGACAGGTCGGAGACGGGATTGCGCTGGTTGACAAAGAAGACGAACGCCTCCCGCCCGATCGGCGTCAGCTTCAGTTCCAACCCCAGCTCGGCGGCGCGGGCGAACTGTTCCTGCGAGACCCCCATCAAAAAGACCGCGTCCGCCTCGCGCTGGACCAGCTTGTCGAAGGCGTAGGCGGTGGTGGAGCAGGCCACCGCCGAAGGCTCCCCCAAACCGCTCAGGTAGGCATCCGCCCCGCCCGCCTCGTAGCGGGCCTCGGGGTAGGTGGCCCGCGCGAACGAGGCGTACACGGGGTACAGCGCCGTCGCCCCGTCCAGGCGCGGCAGGTCGCCGGTCAACCGCAAGCTGGCCGGCTGATCCAGCGAGGCGGCCAGCGTGTCCGCGCCGAAGGGCTCGTAGCGGGCCAAGTCGATCTGCAAATCGGCTTCCCCGATCACGGTCAAGTTGGCCCGCCAGATCTCCTGGGCCGCGATCGCCGCCGCCGGGGCCGCCACCAGCACGGCGACCACCCCGATGGCGGCGTAGCGGGCCTTGGGGGCGAAGGGCCGCCAAATCGCCAGCAACGCCACCACCAGCGACCCGCCGCTGACCAGCGCCATCAGACCAACCTGCTGGGCCACCTGCGCCGAGACCATCGCCCCGATGCCGAAGGCCACCCAGGCCGCCAACAAGACCGCCAGGCTCAGCAATGTGGCCCAGATGCGTTTGGCGCGCGGCCGTTTGGCCACCACGATCCCAACCACCAGGGCGGCCATCACCCCAAGGCCAAACACCGCCGGCGCCAGCAGAACCGCCGCCCCTAAGAATCCCACCATCATTAGCCCCCTGCCTACGCCGACCCCGTCAGGCTACTAGCCTAGAGGCCGTGCCTGTCGTCAAAGGGGTGGTCTCGCCGCGCCGCCCGGTGCCGGGGTCGATCCCGCGCCCGGAGTATGTCGGCAAAGCCGAGCCCGATTCGGAGCCGTGGCCCGGCGGCGAGGTCAAAGACGCCGCCACCATCGAGCGCATCAGGCGCGCCAGCGCCATCGCCGCCGACGCCCTGGCCGAGGTCGGCCGGCACGTCGAACCGGGGGTGACAACCGACTACCTGGACGGCATCGGGCACCAATATCTGGTGCGGCGCGGCGCCTACCCCTCGACGCTGGGCTACCGCGGCTACCCCAAGTCGCTGTGCGCCTCGGTCAACGAGGTGATCTGCCACGGCATCCCGGACTCGACCGAGTTGGCGCCAGGCGACATCGTCAACATCGACATCACCGCCTACAAGGACGGCGTCCACGGCGACACCAACGCCACCTTCCTGGTGGGCGAGGTCGACCAGGCCTCCCGCCTGCTGGTGGAGCGGACGCGCCAGGCGATGGAGCGCGGCATCCGGGCGGTGCGGCCGGGGCGGGCCGTCAACCTCATCGGGCGGGTCATCGAGGCTTACGCCAACCGCTTCGGCTACGGCGTGATCAGGGACTACACCGGGCACGGGGTGGGCGAGGCGTTCCACTCCGGGCTGGTCATCCCCCATTTTGACGCCGCCCCGCGCCACGGCGAGGCGATCGAGGTGGGCATGGTGTTCACGGTTGAGCCGATGCTGGCGCTCGGCACCCACAAGTGGCGGCTGTGGGACGACGGCTGGACGGTGGTCACCGCCGACGGCCAACGCTCGGCCCAGTTCGAGCACACCGTGCTGGTCACCCCCGACGGCCCGGAGATCCTGACCCTGCCCTCCGCCTAGCCGCCGCGCCGCCCGCCAGCCCGCCTGCCGCGCCCGACGGGCCGGCCCGGGGCGGAGTAGCATCACTGGAATGCCAAACTCTCTGACACCCGAGCTCAAACACCACGCCCAGACAGCCCTCTTGGACGCCCTCCGCTTCCGCCGCGCCACCAAGGCGTTCGACCAAACCAAAGCCGTGGCGCCGGAGGACTTCAAGTTCATTTTGGAGGCCGCGCGGCTGACGCCATCGTCCCACGGGTTGGAGCCGTGGAACATCATTGTGCTGCGCGAGCCGGCCTTGCGGGCCAAGTTTGTCGACCGCACCGCCCTCAACCCGGAGCAAGGGGCCAAAGCCTCCCACCTGGTGGCGATCACCGCCAAGACCGCCCAAGGCCTCGACCCGGACACCAGCCCGTATTTGGAGCGCGTCACCGCCCAGGTCAAAGGCATGTCCCCGGACCAGATCGCCGCCTGGCGGCCCGGCTTCAAAGCCTTCCTGGAGCACCGCATGGAGGTCTTGGGCAGCGCTGACGCCATGTTCGGCTACACCGCCCGCCAGGCCTACCTGGCGCTTGAGACCATGCTGGTGGCGGCCGCCTTGATCGGGGTCGACTCCTGCCCGCTGGAGGGCCTGATCCACTCCGAGGCCACCGCCGTGCTGGCCGAGGCCGGACTGATCGACCCCGAGCTGGACCGCTTCGCCGTCGCCGCCGCCTTCGGCTACCGCGCCTGCGACCCGAAGCGCCCCCAAACCCGCCGCCCCCTGGGCGAAGTCGCCCTCTACACCTGACCGCGCCCAGGCGAACGGGTCGGTGGCCGGCCTCGCGGCCGCCCGCCCCAGCCGCTGGGCGCGGCGCGCCCTAGATGCGGGCGGCTTTGATCTCGGTTACCAGAATGCCCCGGGCGCCGACTTCGTAGAGCTGGTCCATCAGCTGGTTGGTGGCCTGGGCGGGCACCACGGCGCGGACCGCCGCCCAGCCTTGGCGGTGCAGCGGCGAGACGGTGGGGCTCTCCAGCCCGGGCGTGATCGAGACGGCCCGCTCAACCGCGCCGACCGGCACGTCGTAGTCCATCAGCACATACTGCGAGGCCACCAGGACGCCTTGGAGCCGGCGCGTCAGCCGCTCGAAGCCCGCCTCGTCGCCAAGCCTGTCGCGCCGGCGGATCAGCACCGCCTCAGAGCGCAGCAGCGGCTCGCCGAACACCGCCAGGCCGGCCGCGCGCAGCGTGGTGCCGGTCGAGACGACATCGGCGATGGCGTCCGCCACCCCCAGCTGGATGGCGCTCTCCACCGCCCCGTCCAGGCGCACCACCTGGGCGGCGATGCCGCGCTCGGCCAAATAGTCCCCCACCAGGACGGCGTAGGAGGTGGCGACCCGCCGCCCGGCCAAGCCCGCCAGGCTGGTCACCTCGCCCGGCCTGGCGGCGAAGCGGAAGGTGGACCGGCCAAACCCGAGGGCCAGGTGCTCGGCCGCGGCGGCGCCCGAGTCAAGCAGCAGGTCGCGCCCCGTGATGCCGGCGTCGACCGTGCCAGAGCCGACATAGACGGCGATGTCGCGCGGCCTGAGGTAGAAGAACTCGACATCGGCCGCCGGGTCCAGCAGGACCAGTTCGCGCCCCTCGCGGCGCTGGGCGTAGCCGCAGCCGCGCAGCATGGCGACGGCCGCCTCGGACAGCGAGCCCTTGTTTGGCACGGCGATTCTGAGCATCTCGCGCCGCCTCACAGCACCTGGTAGACCTTGGCCAGCGGCACACCGCGCGCCACCAGCAGCAGCTGGGCGTAATACAGCAGTTGCGAGACCTCCAGCGCCACTTGGTCCTCCGACTCGTGCTCGGCCGCCATCCAGGCTTCGGCCGCCTCCTCGATCAGCTTCTTGCCGATGGCGTGCAGGCCGCCCTCCAGCAGCCGCGCCGTCCCCGATCCGGCCGGCCGCTGCCGGTCGCGCTCCACCAACTCCTGGTACAACTGGTCAAACGTCTTCACAAGCACCCAAGCCTATAACCCCCGCCCAGGGGCGGCTCGCGGGCCCCCGGGTCACAGGGGGTGGCCGCGCCAGTTGGTTTGGAGCAGGGCCAGGACAGCTTGGACGGCCTGTCCGCCTTTGTCCTCAGCCGAGCCGGCCAGGCCCGCCCGGTCTAGCGCCTGGGCCTCGTTGTCGCAGGTCAGCAGGCCAAAACCGACTGGTTTGCCGGTCGCCAAGGCGACCTCGGACAAGCCGGCGGCGGCGGCCTGGCAAACATAGTCGAAGTGCGGCGTGCCGCCCCGGATCACCACCCCCAGCGCCACCGCCCCGCTGGCCTCCGGCCCGGCGTAGCCAAGCGCCTTCTTGACCGCCAGCGGCAACTCGAAAGCCCCCGGCACCCGCACCAGGAAACCCTCCGCGCCGGCTTGCCGCAAAGCCCGCGCCGCGCCCGCCACCAGGCCGTCCATCACCACCTGGTGCCACTGCGAGGCCACGATGGCGATCCTCAGCCCCTCGCCGTTGACGTTCAAGGCGGGCGCCCCGGAGCCGCTCACAGCCCGCCTCCGGCCAGCTGGGCGGGCGGCTCGGCGGCATCGGCCCCTCCGGCCGCCAGGCCTGCGGCGGGCGGCTGGCCAACGCTCAGGGCGTGGCCCAAACGCATCGCCTTGGTGGCCAAATAGGCCGCGTTGTGCTGGTTGCGGCCCACCTCCAAACGCTCGACCGCGCCGATCTCAACCCCCAGCGCCTTCAGACCCTCCACCTTGGCCGGATTGTTGGTCAGCAAAGTGATCGGCTCAAGGCCCAAGTCCTGGATGATGGCGCCCGCCGCGCCGTACTCCCGGCGGTCCACCGGCCAGCCCAGCTCCAAGTTGGCTTGGATGGTGTCGCGGCCGCGGTCTTGCAGGGCGTAGGCGTCGATCTTGGCTTTCAGGCCGATCCCCCGGCCCTCGTGGCCGGTCAGGTAGATGACGGCGCCGCCGCGCTCCTGGGCCGCCCGCATGGCCGCCGCCAACTGCGCCCCGCAGTCGCAGCGGCGCGATCTGAAGGCGTCTCCCGTCAAGCACTCGGAGTGGACGCGGACCACATGGCCGGGGCGGCCGGCCGCCACCAAGGCGACATGCTCCTCGCCGGTGCGCAGGTCGCGGTAGCCGTGGAGGGCGAACTCGCCGTGCTCGGTGGGCAGCGCCGCCTGGCCGGTGCGGACCACGCGGGCGCCCAGCGGCCCGGGGCCGGCCGCGCCAGCCTGCGCCTCAGACCCGGTCCCAGACTCCGGCCCGGCCGAGGGCACATCGCCGCGGGCGCGCCGCCAGGCGATCAAGTCGGCGATGGTCAGCAGCACCAGGTCGTGGCGCCGGGCGACGGCGGCCGCCTCCGGCAGGCGCATCATCGAGCCGTCGTCCCGCACCAGCTCGGCCAGCGCCCCGACTTGGGGCAGCCCGGCCAGGCGGCACAAGTCGACCGCCGCCTCGGTGTGCCCGCCGCGGTGGATCACCCCGCCGGGCACGGCCCGCAGCGGCAGCACGTGGCCGGGCCGGATCAAATCGTCCGGGCCCGAGGTCGGATCGGCCAGGATGCGCAAGGTGGCGGCCCGGTCGGCCGCCGAGATGCCGGTGGTGACGCCGTGGGCCGCGTCCACCGTGACGGTGTAGGCGGTCCGCCGCGGGTCCTGCGAGTTCGGCACCATCAAAGGCAGGTTGAGGGCGTCGGCCCGCCCGCCCGTCATCGGCGCGCAAAGATAGCCCGAGGAGTGGCGGATGATCCAGCCGATCCACTCCGCGCTGACCCCGGTGGCGGCGATGATGGCGTCGGCCTCGTTTTCCCGGTCGGCGTCATCGGCCACCAAGACGGGCCGCCCGGCCCTGATCGCGTCCAAGGCCTCCTCGACGGTGCCGGTCCTGATCACGCCGCCACCAGCCGCTCAACGTATTTCGCCACGATGTCGACCTCCAGATTGACGCTTTGGCCCACCTGCAAGCCGCCCAGGTTGGTGGCCGCCAAAGTGGCTGGGATCAGCGACACGCTAAAGCCGGCGGCATCGACCGCCACCACCGTCAAACTGACGCCGTTGAGCGCGATCGAACCCTTCGGCGCGACCTGCCGGGCCAAGCCGGGCGGCCAGGAGAAGGCCAAATCGCCTCCCGAACGGGCGGTCAGCTCCGCCACGGCGTCGATGTGGCCCTGCACAATGTGCCCGCCAAAACGCCCGTCCGCCCGCATCGCCCGCTCCAAGTTGACCCGCCTGCCGGGCTCCAGGGCGCCCAAAGTGGTGCGGCGCAAGGTCTCCGCCATGACATCGGCCGCGAAGACGGCGCCGTCCAACTCCACCACCGTCAGGCAGCAGCCGTCGACGGCGATCGAGTCGCCCAGCTTCGCGTCTGACACCGCCAGCGGCGCCTCAACCGCCAAACGGGCGGGCCCAGCCTCCACCACGCGGCCCACCTCCTCGACCAAACCAGTGAACATCACCGACCCACTTCCACAAAAACGTCGTTACCGACCCGTTCCACATCGCGCGTGCGCCAGCGCAGCGCCTGGTCAACCGACTCTATGCCGAGCCGCCCAACCGACGCCAGCCCGCCGCCGAGCAGCGCCGGGGCCAAGTAGAGGTGGACCTCGTCGACCAGGCCCGCCCGGGCGAAGGCCGCCGCCAAGGTGGGGCCGCCCTCCAACAAGACGTGCCGCACCTCGCGGTCGGCCAAGACGCGCAACACCTGGGAGGGGCAGTGGCTGGCGATCTGCAAATACCCGGCGTCGCCGATCTCCCGCTCGCCCACCACCACGCGCAGCGGCTGGCGGGGGTATTGGGAGCCGTCCTCGCGCCGGGCCGTCAAGCGCGGCCGGTCCGCCAGGAAGGTCCCCGTCCCCACCACCACGGCGTCCGCCTCCGCCCGGCGCTGGTGGGCGTGGTGGCGCGCCTCCGGCCCGGTGATCCACTGCGACGAGCCGTCCGGCGCGGCCGCCCGCCCGTCCAAGGTGGAGGCCAGTTTCAAGGTCACATAGGGCCGCCCCAGGCTGACAGCGTGCGCCCAGGCCCGGTTCAGGGCGATGCCGCGCGGCGCGTCCACGTCCCCCTCGACCTCGACGCCGTGGTCGGCCAGGTAGTGGGCGCCGCCGGAGGCTTGCGGGTTTGGGTCCGTCAAGGCGTAGACCACGCGCTTCAACCCGGCCTCGACGATGGCGTGGCTGCACGGGCCGGTGCGGCCCTGGTGGTTGCACGGCTCCAAGGTGGCGTAGGCGGTCGCCCCCCGGGGGTCGCGGGCCCGGGCGGCGGCGTCCGCCAAGGCCGCCACCTCGGCGTGCGGGGTACCCGCGCCCTGGTGCCAGCCCTCCCCCAGCAGTTCGCCGCCCGGTCCCAAAATGACGCAGCCGACGCGCGGGTTGGGCCCGTGCTTGGGCCCGCGGGCGGCCAACTCGAAGGCCCGGTCCAACGCCTCGCCGGGCGTCACCGCGCCGCCTCCGCCCCGCCGCCGGCGCTGGCCCGGGCCAGCGCCCTGAGCTCGGCCACAGCGCCCGCCGGGTCCCCCCCGCCATACACCGCCGAGCCGGCCACCAGCGCATCCGCGCCGGCTTGGACAACCGGGCCGACGGTTGCGCGGTCCACCCCGCCGTCGACTTGCAGCTTGACCGGGCGCCCGGCGATGAGTTGGCGCGCGGCGCGCAGTTTGGCCAGCGAACGCTCAATGAAGCCTTGGCCGCCAAAGCCGGGCTCGACCGACATCACCAGGATCATGTCCAATTCCCCCGCCAAGTCGGCCAGGGCGGCCACCGGCGTGCCCGGGTTGACGGCCGCGGCCGCCTTGGCGCCCTGGGCGCGCAACTCGCGGGCCAGGCGCACCGGCGCTTTGGCCGCCTCGATGTGGAAGGTGACGGAGCGGGCGCCCGCCTCGGCGTAGCGGGGCGCCCAGCGGTCTGGGTCTTCTATCATCAGGTGCGCGTCCAACGGCAGGGGGCTGACCTGGGCCAGCCGTTTGACCACCGGCAGCCCCATGGTCAGGTTGGGCACAAAATGCGCGTCCATCACATCGACGTGGATCCAGTCGGCGCCCCGGGCCCGTGCCACCTCGCGCTCAAGGTTGGCGAAGTCCGCGGCAAGGATCGAGACCGCGATTTCAATTGGCACCCCACCAGGGTACCGACTGGCGGCGCGGCCGGGGGCTGGCCGCCTCGCCGTTCGCCCTCGGCGAAGGCCGGCGCCGCCCGGACGGCGGCCCCCATCTGCCGTCCGGGCGGCGGGCTCAGGCCAGGCGCTCCAGGATCAGCTGGCGCACCCGGGCGGCGTCCGCCTGGCCGCGGGTGGCCTTCATGA
>JAITIG010000080.1 GCA_031279575.1 Bifidobacteriaceae bacterium | reverse complement strand
CTGGTCAGAGCCTCGGCCCCTGTGGCGGGCTTGGCGGGCCAGTGGTCAAACTGCCTGTAACGGGCGGTTTTGCCTCGTTATAGGCAGTTTGACCACGCCCCGCCCGGTGCCACCGACCGGCCTGGCGGCATCGGCCCTGGTCAGGGCGTCGGGGGCGTCGGCGGCATCGTCCCTGGTCAGGGTGCCGGCCTGCGGGGCGGCTGGCCGGGCGTTTGGGCTGGCGGGGGGCGCGGAGGGGGTATAAAAGGTGGGTGGAGATTCAAGTTGACCTCAGGTCAGACACCGTGACCAAGCCATCCCCGAGCATGCGCGAGGCCATGGCCCGCGCTTACGTGGCGGATGACGTGATAGACCGAGACCCCACCGTGGAGCGCCTGGAAGAGCGAACCGCCCGCATGCTGGGGCAAGAAGCCGGCCTGTTCACGGCATCGGGCTCGATGGCGAACCTGGTGGCGCTGATGACGCACCTGGGCCGGGGGGACCGCTTCTACGCGCCGCGCGAGGCGCACGTCCTGAGCCACGAGTTGGGCACCGGGGCCTGGCTGGCCGGCGGGCTGCCCAGCGAATTGCCGTGGACGCTGGGGCCCGGGGTGCCCAGCCCGGAGGACATCGCGGCGGCCGCCGCCAAAGAACCGCGCCCCCCGGCCTACTACGACCTGACAACCAAGCTGGTTTGCCTCGAGAACACCCACAACCAGGCCGGCGGCAGCATAATCCCGCCCGCCGTGCAAACCGAGTTGGCCGCCGCCGTCCACGCCGCCGGGTGGGCCCTCCACCTTGACGGCGCCAGGCTGTGGCACGCGGCCGCCGCCCTGGACGTGACGCCGGCCGAGGCGGCCGTGGGGGCGGATTCGGTGACGGTGTGCTTCTCGAAGGGGCTTGGCGCCCCGGTCGGGTCGATGCTGTGCGGCACCAAGGACTTCATCAAGCGGGCTTGGCGGGCCCGCAAGGCGCTGGGCGGCGGCATGCGGCAGGCGGGCGTGTTGGCGGCGGCCGCGCTGGTCGCCTTGGATGAAGAGCTGCCCCGGATCGAAGAAGACCACCGCCGCGCCATGATGCTGGCGGAGGCGATCCGGGCGACCGGCCTGGACTGCCCGGTGCCGCCAACCAACATTCTGCTGGTGCGCCCGCCGCGCGGATCCAGCCTGACGGTGCGGGACCTGTGGGCGGGTTGGCGGGCGGCCGGGATCGGCTGTTTCCCGATGGGCGAGGCAGTGCGCCTGGTGGTCCACCGCGACACCCAACTGGTGGAGATAGCCACCGCGATCAACCTGATCACGGACGCCACCCACGCCATGCTCTGAGACCCCCGGCGGGGCCGCCCCAAGCCGGCCCAGCGGGGTTGAAGGCGGCCGCGGGGCGCGGGGGCGCGGGGGCGGCTGGGCGGCGGGGCTCAGGGGCGCCAGAGGTGGGCCAGGGCGCGGCGGCGCAGGCCCAGCGGGGCCAGTTCGAAGCCGCCGCGCAGCACCAGGTTGCGGGCCCATTCGGCGGGGTTGGTGAAGCCGCGGCGGAGGAACTCGCCTTGCAGCGCCCACTCGGCGCGCAGGGTTTTCAGGCCGCCGCGCCGCCGGTAGGCCTCGGCTGAGACGCGGTAATCCACCAGCACATTTGGCACATTGCCGACTTTCCAGCCCGCCAGCAGCAGCCTGACCCACAAGTCGTAGTCCTCCAAGTGGTGGAAGGGCCGGTAGCCGCCCGCGGCGGCCAGCGCGGCGCGGCGGAACACCACCGTTGGATGGGCCAGCGGGTTGATGCGGCGGGCGGCGCGGCGGATCGCCGCCGCGCCTGCGGGATAGACCCTGACAGCCTCTTCCCCCAGATCCCCCGGCACCGCCTCGAACTCCCGCAACGCGCCTCCCACCAGGTCAAACACCCTAGATGCGACCAGCGGCACGGTGGCGGCGAAGCGACCTGGCGCGGACAAGTCGTCGGCGTCCTGGCGGGCCACAATGTCCGGCCGGCAGGCATCCAAACCAGCGTTCAAAGCCGCCGCCAACCCGGCGTTGCGGGCCAGCGCGACCAAGCTGACGGCATCGTGCGCTGAAAGCTGGTCTAGCAGGGCGGCCAGGCGGGCGGGCACGGGGCCGTCGCGCACAATCACCACCTGGGTGGGCGCCAGCGACTGGTGGACCACAGAGGCGAAGGCCGCCTCGACCCACTTGGGGTGGTCGCCCCGGTAGACCGGCAACAGCACCGCGAAAGCCGGCCGGGCGGGGGCGGCGGCGGCGTTCACCGGCGTTTGGCTCTCTTGTCGATGGCGGCGACCTCGGCGGCGACCACGCCCTCCCCGGCCAGGACGGCGGCGCTGGGGCGGGGGCGGCCGCCCAATCCGGCCCGCAGGCCGCGGGCCAGGGCGCGGCCAATCACCCGGCGGTCGGCGGCGCGCCGCCAGGCGTGGACCCAGCCCAGCAGCGTGTACAGGACGTAGGGCCAGCGTTCCAGCGGCCCAAAGGCGGGCGACTTGAAGTAGGCCCAGATTTTGTTGCGGACCTCGTAGAAGAAGCGGTCGCCGGGCGCGTCCATGGCGCTTGCGAAGGCCTTGGTGTGGTGGGTGGTGACCGAGGCGGGGACCAGGATGCCCGTGCCGCGGCGCAGCAGGCGGGCGGTGTACTCCAAATCGTCGTTCCAGATGAAGTAGTCGGCTCGCGGCAGCTGGTGGCGCCAGGCCTCGTGGCCGTCCACCAGCACTGAGACAAACGAGGCGGTTCGGATGGCGATGGCGCCGGCCCGCCGGGCCCGCCCCCGGGCGCGCCGGGAGGCGAACAGGCGCGGCCGTTGCGAGTTCATGGGGTGGGGGCGGCCGTCGGTCCACACCACGCGCGAGCTGGCCAGCGCCACTTTGCCGGGGTAGGCGCGCCAGGCGCGCTCGAGTTCGGCCAGGGCGGTGGGGGTAGGGGCGGTGTCGTCGTCCATCAGCCAGAGCGCGCCGGCCCCCATTGAGATCAGGGCGTGGGCCATGCCCGCGCAAAAGCCGCCCGCCCCGCCGCTGTTCTGCTTCAGTTCCAGCACCTCGGCCACCGCCGGGTGCTGCCGCGCCAGCCCGGCCGAGCCATCGGCCGAGGCGTTGTCCACCACCAAGACCGCGTCCACCGGGCGGGTCTGGGCGGCCAGCGCGTCCAAGGTGCCGGCCAGCAGGTCGCGCCGGTTGTGCGCCACCACCACGGCCACAATCCTCATAGCCCGTCCCCCCCACTTGGGTTTGGCCGGGGCGTTTGCCCTTGCCCGATGCCGCTCCCCCCGCCAGCGTCCGCCGCCGCCGCGCGCCCCAACTGGCCGCGCCCCGGGGTGCGCGCCGTGGCCGGTTTGCCGCCTTGGGGTTTGGCCGGGTCTGGGCCCTGGCCGGGCGCCGGCGGCGGGGGGCCCGGTTTGGCCGGGGCCGCACCGGTTGGGGCTGGGGGGTTGATTGGGGGCGGGGGGTTGATTGGGGGCGGGGCGGCGGCGCGGTCGAAGGCGGCCGCCAGGGGGATGCCCTCGCGCATGCGGCGGCGGGCTTGGTCCCAGTTGGCCTCCGCCAGGGCGATCATGCGGCCGCAAGCCTGCACAAACTCCCTGGTGGCGGCTCCAGGGCGGGTGTCGCCCAAATAGTAGGCGGTGATCGCCTGGCGCTGCGCGGCGCCAGGGTCGGTCTCCAGCAGCTCGCCGGCGAACTCGGCCACCTGGTTGATTTCCTCACCGCCCAGGCGGGGTGTGGACTCGAGCAGCGGGGTGGGGGCGATGAGCGCCTCTGGGTCGGCCGGCAGGGTGATGGCCAGGGGCCGGCCTGTCACCAGGAAGTCGATCGGCAGCGAGGACACGTCCGCCAGCAGCAAGTCCGCCGCCAGCAAATCGTCCATGGCGGGGCCGCCGCTGGACACCCGGTGGCCGGCGCCGGGCTCGCGGCGGGCCGCCTGGGCCAGCAGTTCGCGCAGGCGGGCATCGGCCTCGGCGAACTCGGTCAACCTGGTGCCGGTCAGCGGGTGGGGCCGGTAGAGCAGGCTGAAGCGTTGGTCGGCCAGCAGTTGCTGGACAATTTCCAGGCCGTAGGCCGCCAGCGAGGAATATCCGGCCGATTCAGTGCCCCCCTCCCAAGTTGGCGCGTAAAGCACCGTGGCCCGCCCGCCCGCCAGCCACCGTGCGCCCGGTCCCGCCTGGCTGGCCGATGCCGCCCGGCCGCCCGATGCCGCCCGGCTGGCCGATGCCGCCGCTGCGGCAGGTGTCGCCTCGGGTGGGGCGGGGGGCGCGCCAAGTGGAGCGAAGGGCGCCCCCGCCGGGCTTGCGGGCGCCTCGGGTGGGGCGGGGGGTGCCCCGGGCGGGGCTGGGGAGGCGTTAAGTGGAGGGGGGGAGACTTGGGGGCGGCCGATTATGACGCAGCGCTCGGCGGCGTTGTAGAGCGGCAGGTAGGCCGCCAGGCGGTCGATGGCGGCCTGGCCGGCCACAAAGGTGAAGTCGTAGGCCTTGGTCTGGCCTGAGATCGAGACAAGCTTGTCAGAGTCGCCGTGCATGATGGAGACATGCACCAATTGCGGGAACCCGAGCATCGAGAAGTTCGCCGCGTTGTGGTTGACGTACAGCGCCAGGCGGGCCGGCGCCCGCGCCAGAATCAAGTCGATCGAGGAATAGTGGGAGATGGTGACCGCGGGCAAACCGGACTCATGGCGGATCGCCCGGCTGGCCCGCGAATCGGTTCCCACCACCAGCACCGGGTGGACCAGGTGCAACTCGCGCAGCGGGGCGAACCAGGGCCGCAGTTGGTAGAGCCCGTTGACCGTGTCGGCGAAGTAGACAATGACCTCGGCTTTGAGGCGGCTTTGCCGCAGGCGGGCCTCGTCGCCGCGCCCGTCCGGGATCGACTTCGGCAGCAGGCCAGAGCCCCGCACCGCCGCCACGCCGAGTTTGAGCGCCTTGCCCGCCAGCACCCCGGGCGCCACCGCGGCGCGCCAGGCAGCCCGCCGCGAGTCCGGGCCCTGCGCCGGTTCAGACATATTTGCCGGCCTCCTCCAAGAAACGTTCAACATACCGCTGGCGCGGGATGTCGCCCAGGTAATAGGTCTCGAGTTGGCGGCGCACCACCGCCAGCGGGTCCTCCCCGAACACCGCGTCAAGCGCCCCCGCCAGCGTGCCATCCCCACCTCCCCCGCCAAGCCCGGCGCCGCCACGGGCCGCCGCGCTGTCGGCTGCCGCCCCGGTCCGGCTCCCCGGGTCGCCGCCGGGGGCGGGGCCGGTCTGGACGGCATCAGCGGGGTGCGCGGGGCCGGCCTGGTCGGCATCGGCCGACTGGGTAGGTGGGGGGGCGGAGTCGAGGGTGGCGTAGTCGACTATGTAGGCGGCTTGGGCCACCGGGTAGTCGGTGGCGAACTGGGCGGGGGTGGCGGTGACGGCCATCATGACAAGGGGTTTGAGTGAGAACAAGTAGTCGTTCACCACCGAGGAGACGTCCGAGACCATGAAATCCGACAGGTTGAAGCAGTCGAACACGGACAGCTCAGACTCGGCGGCGGCGCCGTAAACATGGCGGCGCCCGCTGGCCGCCGCGTCCCGCGCCAGCAGATCGACCACCGCCTCGCGGGCGGCGGCCGTGCGGTGGTGCTTGTCCCAGTAGGGGTGCGGGCGGAACACCACCGTGCAGCCGCGCTCCAGCAGCGCCCGGGTGATCTCCGGGCCCTTGGGCAGGGAGGTGTAGTTCGAGTCCTGCGTGTTGCCCCACCAGGTGGGGGCGTACAGCACCGTCGGGTTGGCCAAACCGCCAACCGGCCCGCGCGCCGCCTGCACGCCCGCCACCTGCGGCCGGCCCACAATGACAAAGAACCCCGGAGCTGTCGCCAACCCCGCCGCCTTGAAGCGGTCGATGGCGGCTTGCCCGGCCACAAAATCCTTGTCGTAGGCCCGGAACACCGGCGAATAGGACGCCACCTTGTCGCTGTCGCCGTGGTTGAGCTGAATGTGGGTCAGGTGCGGGTAGCGCAGCATGTGGTCGTTCAGGATCGCCGTGTTGACGTAGAAGACGGTCTTCAGGCTGGGGCTGAGGGCGTCCCCGACCGCGTCCAGGCCCACCCGGTGCAGCACCGGCACGTCAAACTGGCGCGCCACCTCGGTGAAGTTCTCGCCGCTGCGGGTCACAATGAAAAACGGCCGGCCCAAGGCTTTGAGGTGGTCCATCCACATGGTGAGCTGGTGGATCGACCCGCGGGCGGCCTGCCAGTGGACGGCGAAGGCCGGCGCCATGGCGGCCCAAACTTGAGGCAGGCGGGCGTTGAAACGCAGCCGCTGCAAGGCGAACAGCGCCATGTCCGCCAAAGCCGCCAGGTTGACCAGCGCCGCCAGGCTCGCCACCGTCAGTTCAACCGCCAGCAGGTTGCGCCCCACGGTGGTGATGACGGCGGTGGCCGCCAGGTTGGCCCAGAACACGCTGCCCGCGGGCAGGTGGCGGGACCGGGTTTTGACGCCGGGGAAATGGGCCGCGTAGGGGAAGGCTTGCGCCTCGAAGGCTTTGGCGACGGGCTCTGCCAGCAGGCAGGCCCCCACCAGGGCGGCTGGGATGATGTGGTGGGCCAGGGCGCGGCTCGGCTCATGCACCCCGAAGACCGCGTAAACCAGGGTCAAGCGGGCCAGCACGTAGTGGCCGGCCATCGGATTGCCCGTGGCCGCCCGGCGCAAGCCCAGGCCCGCCACCATCAGGCAAACCCCGGCGGACATGGCCGCCATCGCGGCCGCCCCCGGCCGGTACCACGCCACCACCGCCGTCACCAGGGCGGACGCGTTGAGCACCAGCAGCGGCAGCTCGAGCCCCCAAATTATGTTGCGCACCGGCACATCCGGCCAGAACCACGGCCGGCTCATGGCGCCCCAAACACCCTCAACCCCCCGCCGCGCCCGCCGCCCGCCGCCGCAGTCCGCTGCCCGATGCCGTGCCCCGCGCCCCCGCCGCCGGTCCGCCCCGCCGCTGTGGCCTGGGTGGGCGCTGCGGCCTGGGTGAGCGGAGTGGTGCGGTTGGCGGGGGAAGTGGGCGGCGCCGAGGGGGCGAGGCGGGCGGGGGTGGGCGGCATCGTGCGGGTGGCGGGGGAGGCGGGCGGCGCCGAGGTGGCGAGGCGGGCCGGGGTGGGCGGCAT
>JAITIG010000068.1 GCA_031279575.1 Bifidobacteriaceae bacterium | reverse complement strand
TCCCGACGATCCGTGAGCACACCCGCGTCAACCAGCCTGGAGACCTCTTTGTGTACCACGGCGGGCAACACGCCCGCGCGTCGAGCCAACTCGGCAAGGGTGAACTCCTTAGAGTGGAGCCGACCGGACTCGAACCGGCGACCCTCTGCTTGCAAAGCAGATGCGCTACCAACTGCGCCACGGCCCCCAACGCCGCGGCGGCCAGACTCGCGGCGGCAAAACACCTGGTTGGTTGGGGGCGGCCCGGCGGTGAGCCGCCCCCAAGCAGGAAACCTCAGGCGACCGGGTCGGTCACCTCGGCCCACAGGTCTAGCTCAGCCCGATCTTGGGCAATTTTGCGGTAGACCAACAGGCCGGCCACCGCCAAGCCTAAAACAACCAGCCACTTCTTCATTGATACCGAACCTCCCAGGTTTGTTGCGCCGACCGCAGCCACCACCGGTCCCAGCCCTGCGACCGGCCGGCCAGCCGGTCAAAGGCGAAGTCCTGGCCAGCCCCGCGGCCGCGGCGTGTTTCGTGGGAGCTTACCACGCGGGCCGGCCGCAGCGGCGAATCCGCCCGGGCTCTCAGCCCCAGCCCAGCAGGCCCGGCCCGCCGCGCGGGCCCAGCCGGGCCGCGCCGCGCAGCCGCCTTGGCCCCCGCCCCCAGCAGCGGCAACACGGCCGATGCCGCCGCCGGGCCCCGCCCCCAACCACGACCAGACGGCCGATGCCGCCGCCAAGGCGCCTCAGGCCAGGGCAAAGTTGTAGTAGGCGGCGCAGGCGCCCTCAGGGGAGACCATGCAAGTGCCGATGGGGCTCTCAGGCGTGCAGCCGGTGCCGAACACCCGGCACTGCCACGGTTTGAGCAACCCCCTGAGAACCGAACCGCATTCGCAGGCGGGCGGATCCGCCACGCGCACGCCGGGCATGTCAAAGCGCAACTCGGCATCGAACCGGGCAAACGCGTCAGACAAGCGGTAACCGGACCGCTCAATGAAACCCAGACCACGCCACTCAAACGTCTCCCGCAGGCTGAAAACCTCCCCCATCAGCGCCAACGCGGCCGGGTTGCCGTCAGCGCGGACCACCCGGGCGTACTGGTTCTCCACCCGGCGCCGCCCCGCCGCGTGCTGCTCCAACAGCATCTCCACAGCTTGGAGAATATCCAGCGGCTCAAAACCAGTCACCACCAAAGGCAAACCGTATTCATCCGGAATGAAGTCGAAATGCCGCGCGCCCACCACCGTCGCCACATGGCCGGGGCCAATAAACCCGTCCAAAGCCAAATCCTCGCCATCCAGCAAAGCCCGCAAAGGCGGGGCAATAGTGACGTGGTTGCAAAACACCGAAAAGTTGTCCAACCCGAAGGCCGCCGCCCGGGCCACCGTCACCGCGGTCGAAGGCGCGGTGGTCTCAAACCCGACGGCGAAGAACACCACCTCGCGGTCCGGGTTGTCCCGCGCCACCTTGAGGGCGTCCAGCGGCGAATAAACAAACCTGATGTCGGCCCCGCCCGCCTGGGCTTGCAGCAGCGAGCCGCCAGTGCCGGGGACCCGCATCATGTCCCCAAAAGTGGTGAAAATAACCTCGGGGCGCCGCGCCAGGTGGACGGCATCGTCCACGCGGCCCATCGGTATGACGCAAACCGGGCAACCCGGGCCGTGCACCAACTCAACCGAGGCGGGCAGCAGCCGCTCCAAACCGTAACGGTAAATGGTGTGGGTGTGGCCGCCGCAAACCTCCATCAGGCGGACCGTCCGCCCCAACCGGTCAGCCAGCGCGGCAATGGCCTTGAGCAGGCGTTTGGCGTGGGCGGGGTCGCGGAACTCGTCTACGTAATCCATGCCCTAGACAATCTCGGTTTGGCTAAACGCGTCCATCTCGTCGACATAGGGCTGGCCCAGCTGTTTGATCTGGTCCAAGGTGGTGGCCGCCTCGGCCGCGTCAATCACCGACAAGGCGAAGCCAACATGCACCAGCACCCAATCGCCCACCGCCACGCCCTCGCCGGCCACCAGGCGCAGCGAGATGGTGCGCCGCACGCCGCTGACATCGACCGCGGCCAAGGCCTCGGCCGGGTCCACCACCTCTACCACCTGGCCTGGAATCCCTAAGCACATGTTGTTCCTCTCCGCCGGCCCGCGCCAGGCTGTCAGCAAATCCTTGGCAGCGGGTCGCCCACCAGCATGTCCACCAGGCGGGCGCCGCCAAAGGCGTTGCGCGCCACCACCGTGCCCGCCCCCTCCTCGACCACCGCGCCAATCAGGGCGGCCTCGCGCCCGCCGGCTTGGCGCACCGCCGCCACGGCCGCCTCGGCGGCCCCGGCCGGCACCACCGCCACAAAGCAGCCCTCGTTGGCGACATACAGCGGGTCGATTCCGAGCATGTCGCAGGCGCCTCTGACCAGCGGTTTGACCGGGATGGCGGAATCATCTAGGACAACGCCCAGCTGGGCGGCCTGGGCTAGCTCGTTGGCCAGCGTGCCCAGCCCGCCGCGGGTTGGGTCGCGCATCCAGCGGACCTGCGGCACGGCCGCCAGGAGGGCCTCGACCATGCCGGTGACAGCCCGCGAATCGGTTTCGATGGCGGCCTCGATGGCCAGGTGGCCGCGCGCCATCATGACGGCCATGCCGTGGTCCCCGATCGAGCCGGACACCAAAATGCGGTCCCCTGGGCGCACCTTCTCGGCCCCCAAGGCGCGCCCGGCGGGGATCAGGCCAATCCCCGAGGTGGTGATGAACAGGCCGTCGGCGGCGCCCCTTGGCACCACTTTGGTGTCGCCTGTGACTATGGTGACGCCGGCTTGGTTGGCCGCCTGGCGCATGTCCGCCACGATGCCGCGCAGCTCCGCCACCGCGAAGCCCTCCTCGATGACGAAGGCCGCGGCGATCCATTTGGGCACCGCGCCGCTCACGGCCAAGTCGTTGGCGGTGCCGTTGACCGCCAGGTGGCCCACGCTGCCGCCCGGGAAGCGGATCGGGTTGACCACGTAGGAGTCGGTGGTCAAGGCGATGGCGCCGCCGGGCGCGGCCAGGACGGCCGCGTCCGCCAGGTTCGGCTGCGGCCGGCCGAACGCCGCCACAAAGACGGCCTCGATCAGCGCCGCGGAGGCTTTGCCGCCCGCCCCGTGGGCCAGGGTGACAGCGCCGTCCGCCAGGCGGGGCCGGCGCCGGCGGGCCGCCTCGATGCGGGCCAAGACCTCCGCCTCGCTCGGCCGCCGGGCCGGAGCCGCCGCGCCGCCCGATGCCGCCCAACCGCGGGGCGCCTCGCCGCCAGGGGCCGCCAGACCAGGGACCGCCTCGCCGCCCGATGCCGCCCAACCGCGGGGCGCCTCGCCGCCAGGGGCCGCCAGACCCGGGACCGCCTCGCCGCCCGGGACCGCCTCGCCGCCCGATGCCGCCCAACCGCGGGGCGCCTCGCCGCCTGGGGCCGCCAGACCCGGAGCC